>JAUSQI010000105.1 GCA_030652575.1 Stagnimonas sp.
CGCCAATGCGATGTTCCTGGTTCTGATCAAGGCATCCTACGACGCTGTAGTCTCGGCGCGCGATCACAGGGAGCGCTCCTTGCGCCTGTCGACCGAGCTGCAGCAGGAAACCGAGCAACTGGCGCGACTGGTACGCGCCTACACCAGCACGGGCGAAGCGCGCTACCTGCTTTATTACTACGATATTCTCGCGATACGCGAGGGGCAGAAGTCGCCTCCGGCTCAGGCGAACCCAACGTCATACTGGGACGCTGTCATCGCGGGCCGACTCCGGCATGCGGTGCCTGCCGAGGGGCCCAAGCGGTCTGTCGTGGAACTGATGAAGTTGCAGGGTTTCGGCGCTTCGGAGCTGGCTGCCCTGGAACAGGTATTCGTCGCAACGGCGGCAATGAACAAAATCGAGCAGACAGCGTTCGCCGCCACACAAGGACTGTTCAATCCCGATACCGGCGAGTTCGTGTCGGACGGTTCGCCGCGACGGGACTATGCCAACCAACTGGTCCATAGTGCAGCATACAACCACCTCAAGGCCAACCAGTCGCGCGCCGTCAGTGCTCTTGTGGAAACGACCGACGAACGCACCCAAGCCGAGGTCGCAGCCGCCGGACAGGCTCTGGAACACTGGATCCTGATGTCACTGGTCAGCATGGGGGTGACCATCGTCCTGGCCATGCTCGCTTTGCGTGTGATCCAGCGCAAGGTTCTGCTGCCGATCAACCAACTGGGCGAGAGCGCTGATCGCCTGGCCATTGGTGACTATGCCACGCGCACCGGCAACCTCGACGGCTTTGATGAACTGCGCGCTTTGGGCCGGACCGTCGACGCGATGGCCCAGGCCATCGAAGACGACATCGGCCACCGCCGTGCGGTGCAAAAGGAGCTGGAGGTCGCGCGTCGGCAAGCTGAAGATGCGACACATGCCAAGTCGATGTTCCTGGCCAACATGAGCCATGAGATCCGCACGCCGATGAATGCGGTGATCGGCCTCGCCAAGCTCTTGGGCGACACCCCGCTCAATGCCGTGCAAAGCGCTTATCTGGACAAGCTGCGCGGGGCCTCGCAAACCCTGCTCGCACTTATCAACGACGTGCTGGATCTCTCCAAGATCGAAGCCGGCAAGCTGATGATCGAGCAGGCGCCGTTCAAGCTGGCAAACACCTTCGATCAGCTGTGGACGCTCGTGGGCCCGCAGGCCACCGCCAAGGGCCTGACCCTGAAGCACCAGGCGGAAACGGACATCCCCGAGTTTCTGCTCGGCGATGCCCTGCGGCTCGGCCAGGTGTTGCTCAATCTGGTCGGCAATGCCGTGAAGTTCACCGAGCGGGGCAGCGTCACGGTGCAGGTCGACCGGCTGGCGTCGGCAAGCGACGAAGTGCATCTGCGATTCGCCGTGCGGGACACCGGCATCGGCATCCACCCGACCCGCGCGGCTGCGCTGTTTCAGCCGTTCGAGCAGGCCGATGCCTCCACCAGCCGCCGCTACGGCGGCAGCGGATTGGGCCTGGCCATCTGCCGCCAGCTGGTGTCGCTGATGGGCGGCGAAATGGGTATGCAGTCCGTGCCCGAGGCTGGCAGCACCTTCTGGTTTACCGCCCGCTTCGGGGTGGCCGAAGCCAGTGCCTGGCTGCCGGCAGCACCGGCAGTCGTGGTCGACACCACACCGCTTGCCGGCCTGCGGGTATTGGTGGCCGAAGACAACGACATCAATCTCGAAATCCTCACCGAATTGCTGCGCCGTGTCGGGGTCGAGGTGCAGGCCGCCCGCGATGGCGGCGAAGCCGTTCAAATCTGCTCGTCCGGCTGGCCGCAACTGGTGTTGATGGACATGCAGATGCCGGATATCGATGGTCTGGCCGCGACCCTCATGCTGCGGCAGGATGCCCGTTTTGCCGCCCTGCCGATCATCGCGCTCACCGCCAACGCCATGCGCGAAGACCGCGACCGCTGCCTGGCCGCCGGCATGAACGATCACCTGCCCAAACCAATCGACCTCGAGGACCTCTACGCGATGCTGGCGTACTGGCGGCCGAAATAAATCCGCGACTGGTCTTCAATAAGGAGTCGGTCGGCGGTTAAGGTGGAGGGTGTGTTGACGCTCATTTCATCGCTGCGTTGACACCCCAAAAGTCGCCAAGCGAGGCGCGAGGCCGCTGACTTGGTGACTCCAAGGCAAGGACTCGCAACGCGGCATGGCGGCTTTTGGGGCGGCAACCCTTCGGGGCGGGACTGTTTTGGGGCATTGCTTCGGCAGCAAGTGTTTCAATAGGTCCGCTATTGCGCACACTTGCTTGCTCGCACTGCCCCAAAACAGCCTTCCGCCGCAACGATGAAATGAGCGTCAACACACCCTAATGGAAGCCATCAACACACTCATTCTCGCCATCGGTCTCTTGGGCGCGCTCGGCATCGTGGCGACGATCGCGGCACCCCGGCTGGGCGTGCCGATCCTGCTGATCTTCCTGGTGGTCGGCATGCTCGCGGGCGAGGACGGCCCCGGCAACATCCACTTCAGCAATTTCTGGATCGCCAATCTGGCGGGTTCGATGGCCTTGGCCGTGATCCTGTTCGACGGCGGCATGAAGACCGACGTCGAGGACTTCCGCGTCGGGTTGTTGCCGGCGGGCCTTCTGGCCACGGTGGGCGTGCTGGTCACCGCCGGCGTCGTCGCCGTCGTCGCGCACTGGCTGCTCAAGCTCGACTGGGTCATCGCCCTGCTGCTGGGCGCGGTGGTCAGTTCCACCGATGCGGCCGCCGTGTTCGGCACCCTGCACTCGCAGCGCGTGGGCCTCAACCATCGCCTGAAAGCCGTGCTCGAAATCGAGTCGGGCGCCAACGACCCGATGGCGATCCTGCTGACGGTGGGCCTGATCGAGTTCATCCGCTCGCAGGGCAGTTACACCGGCGTCATGGCCGCCGAGTTCTTCGCGCTGCAGCTGGGCGGCGGTGCGCTCATCGGCTGGGGCGGCGGCTGGTTGCTGGCGCAGGTGCTGAACCGCCTGCGGCTGCCGGAGCCGCTGGTGCCGCTGCTGGCGTTCTTCGGGGCCTTCCTGATCTTCGGTCTGGCGGCCAGCATCGAGGCCAGCGGTTTTCTCGCTGCCTATCTCGCCGGCCTGACGCTCGCCAAGCACCGGCCCACCGGCATGCGCTCGGTGCTGCGCTTCCACGACGGCATCGCCTGGATGTCGCAGGTGGGCCTGTTCCTCATCCTCGGCCTGCTGGCCACACCGCACGAGCTGCCGGCGCTGTTCTGGCCGGCGCTGGCGCTCTCTGCCGTGCTGATCCTGGTGGCGCGGCCGCTGGCGGTGTTCCTGTGTCTCGCCCCTCTGCGATTCCCTTGGCGGGAGCAGGTTTTCATCGCCTGGGTGGGTTTGCGGGGCGGTGTGCCGATCGTGCTGGCGACCTATCCGCTGCTGGCGGGCACGCCGAGCGCGCGGGTGATCTTCGATGTGGCGTTCTTCCTGGTGCTGATGTCGCTGCTGCTGCAGGGCAGCACCGTCGGCCTCGCGGCCAAGCGGCTGGGGCTGCTCACGCCCTCGCTGCGCACACGGCTGTCGCGCAACGAGTTCGACCTGCCGGGGCAGAGCGGCTGGGAGATCGTCACCTACCGCATCGCCAAGGGCACCCAGCCGGTGGGCCGCAACGTCAAGCAGCTGGGCCTGGCCGACGTCTCGCGCGTGGTCTGCGTAATCCGCATGGGCAAGCTCTTGCCCTACAAGGACTGGGGCAAGCTCGTCGCCGGCGACCGGCTGGCCATGCTGGCCAAGCCCGAGCAGATCGAGACGCTCGATGCCCTGTTCGAGCGGCCACGCGGCATTGATCTGAAGGCACTCGACGACTATCTGGGCGTGTTCCATCTGGCGGCCACCGCCTCGACCGCGGAAGTGCTGACGGCCTACGGCGCGCCGGTGCCCGCCAATGTGGTGGACGAAACACTGGCGCAAACGCTGCGCCGGCACCTGCCCCAGCCGGTGGAGGGCGACCGCGTGCGGCTGGCTGGAGTGGAACTGACCGTGCGCAAGCTCGTCGGCGGCAAGATTGCCGAAGTGGGCCTGCGCCTGCCCAAGCGCACCGAAACCGACTGACAGCCCGGCGCACATGGGTTAGCGTGCCGCACCGGCACCCACCTGGGTGCCCCAACGACAGGACCTTCACCATGCTTCGTTCACCGCTGGCCCGCTGGGCTTTCGCGTTGATGTTTGCCACCAGCGCCACGCTCGCCACGGCGGCCGAAACCACCAGCACGGCCAATCGCCGGCCGATCACGGCGCAGGACTTGTGGGCTGTCAAACGCGTCGGCGCGCCGGTGCTCGCCCCGGACGGCAAGCGCGCGGTGATGAGCGTGCAGGAGTGGTCGATTGAAAAGAACAAGCCGACCGCCAGCCTCTGGCTGACCGACCTCACCAGCGGCAAGACCAAACGCCTCACCAACGGCAACAGCAGCGATGGCGCCCCGGCCTGGAACGACGACGGCACCCGCATCGCGTTCGTGAGCAAGCGCGGTGAGGACGAAGCCGCCGCGCTCTACGTGATCGACCCGGATGGCGGCGAGGCGGAGGAACTGGTCGAACTGCCCTACGGCGTCGGCAGCCCGCAATGGCTGCCCGAGAAACAGGGCATCGTCTTCGCGACGCAAGTCATCCCCGAACTGGCGGGCAGACTGGAAAAAGCCGACCTAGCCGCGATGAAGAAGGAAGCCAAGCGCCGCAAGGACTCGAAGATGACGGCGTATGCCACCGAGTACCGTCAGTACCGCTACTTCGACAAGAACCTCACCGACAAGCTCGCCAACCGGTTGGTCCGCATCGACCTCGCCAGCAAGGCGCTGACCGATCTCACGCCGGGCTTCGACCGCCTGTTCAGCGCCAGCGGCGAAGTGCGCTACGAGATCGCGCCCAACGGCAAGCAGATCGCGCTGACGCTCAACACCACGCCGCCCCCGTTTGCCGAACAGCCCAACAGTGACATCTACCTGCTGCCCACCGATGGCAGCGGCACGCTGAAGAATCTCACGCCCGACAACGCGCGCAGCGACGACGCGCCGGTGTTCGCACCCGATGGCCAGTCGCTGGTGTTCCTGCGCCAGGTGCTGCCGACCAGCGCTGGCGAGTTGCGGCGCCTGTGGCGGCACACGCTGAGCGACGGCCGCAACACGCCGCTGACGGCGGACGTCGACCTGAGCATCGAGGATGTCGCCTTCTCCGCCGATGGCCGCACGCTGTGGATGCAGGCCGAGGACAAGGGCGCGGTGCCGGTGTTCAGGATGCGTGCCGATGGCGCGGGCTTCACCAAGGTGTTCGCCGAAGGCAGCAGCACCGGGCTCGATACCGCACGCGGGCAGGTGGTCTTCCTCAATGAGAACAACAACCGGGCGGCCGAGTTGTTCGTGCTCGACACCCGCAGCGGCAAGGCCCGCCAGCTCACGCACTTCAACGACGCGCTGTTCGCCGGCCTGGATCTCGGCAGCGTCGAGTCGCACACCTTCAAGGGCGCCGGGGGCGACGACGTGCAGCTCTGGCTCACCTACCCACCCGGCTACGACCCGGCCAAGAAGTATCCGCTGGTGCAACTGCTGCACGGCGGGCCGCAGACGACGGTGCGCGACAGCTTCGGCTATCGCTGGAACCACCATGTGTTCGCCAGCCCCGGCTACATCATCAGCTGGGTGAACCGCCACGGCTCCACCGGCTTCGGCGAGGCCTTTGCACGCAGCATGAACGGCGCCTGGGGTGACAAGCCGATGGAGGACATCCTCAAGGCCAATGCCTATCTGTTTGGGAAAATTCCCGCCATCGACCAGACCAACGTGGCGGCAGCCGGAGCGAGCTACGGCGGCTATCTGGCCACCTGGATGCTGGGCCACACCGATGCCTTCAAGACCCTGGTGAACCATGCGGGCGTGAGCGATTTCATCGGCCAGTACGGCGCCGACATCACAACCTACGGCTTCAATACCGAAGTGCTGGGCGGCGTGCCCTGGGGTGACCTGGAGGCGATGCAGCGCAACAACCCCATCGTCTATGCCAAAAACTTCAAGACCCCGATGCTGATCCTGCACGGCGAGCAGGACTACCGCGTGCCGTATGGCCAGGCCACCGCGCTCTACGGCATCTTGCAATCCATGCGCGTGCCCTCACGACTGGTGATCTTCCCCAACGAGAACCACTGGATTCTCAGCCCGCAGAACGCGATCTACTGGAACTACGAGGTGCAGAGCTGGCTGGCGCGCTACATCGGTGGCAAGCCGATGGACAAGCCCGGCTTCGATGCGCCCGAGAAGGCCGAAGAAAAGAAATGACCGACGGCATTCGCCATCGGTGCAGTTGTTGCGTGCTGTAGCTTGCCGCGCTCGATTACGAAGAACTTAAAAAAGAATCCATGTCCATCCACGCCGCCATTCACCACGTCACCGACTACCGCTACGAAAAGCCGGTAACGATGGGGCCACAGCTCATCCGCCTGCGGCCCGCGCCGCATTCGCGCACGGCCGTGCTCAGCTATGCACTGAAGATCGAACCGGCCAAGCACTTCCTCAACTGGCAGCAGGATTCCTTCGGCAACTGGCTGGCGCGCGTGGTGTTCCCCGAGCCCATCACCGAGTTCAAGGTGACGGTCGATTGCGTCGCCGACATGGCGGTCTACAACCCCTTCGATTTCTTCATCGAGGAATACGCCGAGAACTATCCGTTCACCTATCAGGGTGAGCTGGTCGAAGACCTCAAGCCCTATCTGCGCAAGGAGGCCGGCGGCAAGAAGTTTGCCGCCCTGCTCGCCGCCCTGCCGCGCGACAAGCAGCGCATGGTGGATTTCCTGGTCGCGCTCAATGCGCGCCTGCAACACGATGTGGCCTACACCATCCGCATGGAACCCGGCGTGCA
>JAUSQI010000136.1 GCA_030652575.1 Stagnimonas sp.
ACCTCGACCTCATCATGGGCTGCGAGCGGCGCGTGGTGTTCGACTTCGTCAACGTCTTGCAGGGCGAGGCCAATCTCAGGCAAGCGCTGATCCGCGACAAGAACTACCCCACCCTCTACATCCTCGCCGCCAGCCAGACCCGCGACAAAGATGCGCTGACGCTCGAAGGCGTCGAAAAAGTGCTGAACGATCTCATCGCCGACGGCTTCGACTACATCATCTGCGACTCGCCGGCCGGCATCGAAAAAGGCGCGCATCACGCCATGTATTTCGCCGACGAAGCGCTGATCGTGACCAATCCAGAAGTCTCCTCGGTGCGCGATTCCGACCGCGTGCTGGGCCTGCTGCAGGCTAAAACCCGTAACGCCGAGAAGGGCATCAAGGTCAAGGAACATCTCGTGCTCACCCGCTACAACCCCGAGCGCGTCGAAAAGGGCGAGATGCTGTCGGTGAAGGACGTGCAGGACATCCTCGCCATCCCGCTGCTCGGCATCATTCCCGAAAGCCCCACCGTGCTCACCAGCAGCAACAGCGGCACGCCGGTGATCGCCGATGCGATGAGCGATGCCGGCCAGGCCTACACCGACCTGGTGGCGCGCTTCCTCGGTGAGGACAAGCCGCACCGCTTCATGCACGTCGAGAAGAAGGGCTTTTTCAGCAAGCTCTTCGGCGCTTGAACCAGGAGTTCGTCATGGACTTGATGAGCTTTTTCCGCACCAAGAAACCCGCCACGGCGCAGACCGCCCGCGATCGCCTGATGGTGGCCGTGGCGTGGCAGCGCGACCAGGACGGCCGCAACAACGATGGGCCTTCGTATCTGCCGCAACTGCAAGCCGAGTTGCTGTCGGTGATCCGCAAGTACGTGCAGGTCGCAGACTCGGCCGTGAAGGTGAACGTGCAGCACGAGGATGGCCTCGACGTGCTGGAAATGAACATCACGCTGCCGGACGCGAAAGGCGCCTAGGCCTTTTCATCGCCCAACAAAAAGCGGCCTGCGGGCCGCTTTTTGTTGTTGGTTTGCGCTTACTTTCCGCGCAATTCCTTGCGCAGAATCTTGCCGACATTGCTCTTCGGCAAAGCCTCGATGAACTCGAACGCCTTGGGCACCTTGTACCCGGTGAGCAGCGCCCTGCAGTGCTCTTTCAAATCCTCAACTGTCAGTGAAGAGTCTTTCTTCACCACGAACACTTTCACCGCCTCGCCCGTCTTCGTATCGGGCATGCCGACGCAGGCGCACTCCAGCACGCCCGCGTGGCGCGCCACGACATCTTCGATCTCGTTGGGATACACATTGAAGCCGCTGACCAGGATCATGTCCTTCTTGCGGTCGACGATCTTGAAGTAGCCCGTAGGGCTCATGATCGCCACGTCGCCGGTCTTGAACAGGCCGTCTTTGGTAAAGGACTTGGCGTTGTCCTCAGGCTTCTTCCAGTAACCCTGCATCACCTGCGGGCCTTTCACACACAGCTCGCCGGGTTCGCCGACGGGGACTTCGTTCTCGTCGTCGTCGCGCAGGCTCACGAAGGTGCCGGGCAGCGGCAGGCCGATGGTGCCGTTCCAGTCCGGCTTGTCGAGCGGGCCGAAGCAGACGCCCGGTGAGGTCTCGGAAAGACCGTAACCTTCGGTGAGCGCCTTGCCGGTTGCGGTGCGCCATTTTTCGGCCACCGACTGCTGCACGGCAGCACCGCCGCCGACGGTGAACTTGAGCGGCGAGAAATCGAGATCGCTGAATCCCGGCGTGTTGAGCAAGCCGTTGAACAACGTGTTCACGCCCGTGAACGAGGTGAACTTGTGCTTGGCGAGTTCCTTCACGAAGCCCGGCATGTCGCGCGGGTTGGGGATCAGCACGTTCTTGCCGCCGACACTCACGAACAACAGGCAATTCACTGTCAGCGCGAAGATGTGATACAGCGGCAGCGCCGTGATAATGAGGTCTTCGCCCTCGGCCAGATGGCTGCCCATCCAGGCCCGCATCTGCATGAGGTTGCCGACGATATTGCCGTGCAGCAGCGTGGCCCCCTTCGACAAGCCCGTGGTGCCGCCGGTGTATTGCAGAAAGGCCACATCGTCGTGCGTGAGGCCGACCTTGTTGTACGGCTGCGCCTTGCCACGGGCCAGCGCGGTGCGGAGGGGGATGGCACCCGGCATGTCCCAGGCCGGCACCATCTTTTTGACGCGCTTGATGACGAAATTGGTGATGACGCTTTTGGGGAAGGCCGCCATGTCGCCGATCTGCGTGGTCAGCACCGCTTCGATCTTGGTTTTGCCCAGCACTTCCTGCAGCGTGGTGCAGAAGTTCTCGACGATGACGATGGCGCGTGCGCCGCTGTCTTTGAGCTGATGCTCCAGCTCGCGCGGTGTGTAGAGCGGGTTGACGTTCACCACCACCATGCCGGCGCGCAGGATGCCGAAAATCGCCACCGGGTATTGCAGCAGGTTGGGCATCATCACCGCTACGCGGTCGCCCTTGTTGAGCTGCAGGACGTTTTGCAGATAGCTGGCAAAGTCTTGCGAGAGGCGGTCGACGTCGTCGTAGGAAAACACCGTGCCCATGCACTCGAATGCGGGGAGCTTGCGGAATTGCTCGCAGGATTTTTCCACCACGTCGGCGACCGAGCTGTAGGCGCTCACGTCCACCGTGTGCGCTACACCAGCCGGGTATTGCTTCAACCACACCTGGTCGGAATAACTCACCGTCTCTCCTCGCTTTGCCATGTTTGATCCCGTCTCGTGCACTGGGTAATTTCTTGAGTGTGGCGAGCGGCCGCACCTGCGCAGACTTGCCTGCCTGCAATGCGCCGCATTATTGGGAAACTGCGCTTATTTCGCCAGCATTCATTTAGCTTTGCTGCGGGCGAAAATCCCCTAGGGCCAACAACCAGTCGCGGAACGATGTTGAACCCTGGGCTGCCACCGCTTGCTCGGCCTGATCGAGCCACACAGCCACGGCCGGGGTCGGGC
The DNA here is from genome assembly GCA_030652575.1 of Stagnimonas sp. Classification (GTDB taxonomy): domain Bacteria; phylum Pseudomonadota; class Gammaproteobacteria; order Nevskiales; family Nevskiaceae; genus Stagnimonas. Next base: position 2,962 of record JAUSQI010000136.1, read on the forward strand.
CCTGCTCGGGTTTGGCACCGCGAAGGTGCAGCCAGAGCGTGGCAAGGTCATAGCTGCCGGGGTCGCGGGCCATTAGCAGACAAGGGCCGCTTTCGGCCAGATAGCCGCCTTCGATCAGCGGTGCGGCGAGCGTCGTGGCGCCGGTTTCCGATAGGCCCAGCTCCTTCGCCAGCAGCTCGCGCGAGAACGGCGGCTGGCCCTGCAGAAAACGCTGCCCGATCCGAACCATCAGCGTCATCCCGGCCTGTTCGCGTGCGCGGCCGGCATGCACCACGCGCGTGAGCAGCGGGTTCATGCGCGATGGATGCTGCACGTAGTAGGCGATCTGGCAACCTGCCAGCAGCACCAGCCAGCCGACATAGAGCCAGATCAGCACGAAGATGATGATGGCAAAGCCGGAATAGATGGCGTTGTAGTTGGTCGCACCCGCCACGAAGGTGGCAAAGCCATAGCTCAGCGTCTGCCATAAAAAGCCAGCGACCACGCCGCCCATGAACGCCGCACGTGCCCTGACCCTGGCCTGCGGCACAAAGGCGTACAGGAAAGTGAAAATGCCCACGATCAGCAGGTAGGGCAGGATCATCGAGAACGCAAACAAAAAGAATCCGAACGGTTCGAAGCGGGCCACGTAGCCTGCCCATTCGCCGTTGAGCGCACCGGCCGTGAGGCCAAGCGCACTGAACACCACCACCGGCCCGACCAGCAGCACGGCGAGGTATTCGGTGAGTCGCGACGAGATACCGCGCGGATTTTCCACCTGCCAGACTTCGTTGAAGGCACCTTCGACTTTCTGGATGAGCGAAACCGCCGAATACAGCAGCAGCACCACACCGACGAAGCCCAGCACGCCGACATCCATTTTCGAGACGAAGCTCACCACGGTATCGCTCACCTGCTTCGCCTGCGCTTCGCCCAGTCCCTTGAGCGTCTCGACCAGCACAGGCTCCAGGCTGTTGTGCACGCCCAGCGCCTTGAGCAGTGAAAAACTCAACGCCAGAAACGGCGTCAGCGACAGCAGCGTGGTGTAGACCAGGCTCATCGCCCACAGTGACAGTTGCCCCCGCGCAAAGACCGTCACCAGCGCGTCCAGCGCGCGCAATACCTCAATGCCCCAGCGGCCAAGCCGACTGACGGGCCTGAGCGACCAGAGTCGGACGCGGAGTTGTTGCATGGCCTTGATCATCAGCGAATGCTATCCCACGCCAGCTGAGCAAACCCTTGACAACAGACAGAAAGTTGCGCCTTGACAGGGTGGGGATGCACTTTTATGATGCACCGCAACAAATGGTGCACTGCAACAAACAGTCAGCCTTACCTCAGTTTCGCTGTTTACCTTCCTTGTCACATTACAAACGGAGTTTCGCCATGGATGTTCAATCGCTCATCACCGAAGTCACCGGCCGCGCTGAAAAGTTTGCTGCCCAGGGCCAGGAAGTGGCCACGATTGGTTTTGACACCCTCAAAACCGCCAACAGCATCGTGGTTGAAACTGCCACCACGATCGCCAAAACCAATGCCGACGCCGCCACCGCGCTGTTCAGCGGTGCCAAGGTCAGCTTCGAGAAGGCCACCAAGGACGGCGTGCAGGCCGTGATCGCCAACCCGGTTGCCTACATCCCCGCCACCACCCCGGCCGTCGACGCCTTCAACGCCACCGTGCAGGCTCTGCTCGACACCAAGGGCGAGCTGGTCAAGACCTTCGAGGGCGGCTACAGCACCATCGTCGCAACGCTCAACGGCGAGCCGACCGTCGCCAAGGCCAAGAAGACCGTCAAGGCCGCCGTCGCCAAGACCGAAACCGTCGCCAAGAAGGCCGTAAAAACCGCCACCAAAACGGTGAAGGCTGCCGCCAAGAAGTAAGACGCTGCGCCGTGTGGGGTGTTCCCCGCCCACACACGACAAGCTCAATCGACGGGGTCGGCCCAAACCGGCCCCGTTTTTGCTTTAGAGGTCTTATGACACTCAGACACACCAAGGCCAACCACATGCTCAATACCGCGATGGACGGCTTCTCGGTGCTCGTGGAGCACGAAACCAATGCCCTCGACAACCTCGTCGCCTCGCTGCGCGAACGTTTGAGCGTGGCCCGCAAGGCCCGCAATGTGGGCGAGCTGCTGCGCAACCAGCTGGATCTGCTGCCCGACACCCAGGCGCGCCTGCTGCGTGACCACGCCGTGCGCGGTCAGTTGCTCAAGGGTTTTGGGCGGGATATTCGCGGCAGCTTGAAGCTGAAACGCGCGGCTTAAGGTTTCTTCCCTGCCCTGAATCGAACATCGAACCCGCTCAAGCAGCGGGTTTTTTCTTGGTCGTTTTGCTGGCTTTGCTCGCCGCGACTTTCGCCTTGCGCTTCTTGGGCGCCGCAGGCTCCGGCTCGCTCACCCGCACCTTTACGCTCGAAAGCAGGCGCTGCACGGCCGCAGAGCTCTTCAGATTCTCGAAGTTATCGCGCACGAAGTCGGCGGCAGGACTCAGGCCATCACTCGCCTGCCCCACCTTGTCCTTCAGAAAAGCCATCAGATCTTCCTGAAGACCGGCGACATCCGGCAGGCCCAGGAAGCGGCGCAGTTCTTCGGGTTTGACATCGATTTCGACTTTGATCTGCATCAGTAGTGACCTCTCAGGCGGCAAGCAGGAACAGGGCGACCGAACACAAGCTCGCGGCAAACCAGGCGATGGAGCGCGGCAGCGCCGAATCCGCCACATAGAACAGACCATACGCGATGCGGCAGGCGATGAACCCGAGCGCAATGCAATCCGCCGTTGCATTGGGGCCGAGGACGATGTGGTTGACGATCACCGCGGCCGCAAAAGCAGGAAAGGCCTCGAAGCTGTTGAGCTGCGCCCAGTGCGCACGCTTCTGCCAGCCCTGCGTGGTTTCGAGGTAGTCGCGAGGCCGGTGGTTGTCGAAGCGACGACTCCACTTGGCGGCGAGCGTGAAGGGATAAGGCAGAAAGGCTGCACCCAGCACACACCAGAGCGCGATGCTCATGTGGTGAGCTTGTGCTCGGCTTCCGCGTAGATGGCGGCCGTCTTCTCGATGATCTCGGCAGGCAGCTGCGGCCCCGGCGGGCGCTTGTCCCACACCAGGGTTTCGAGATAGTCGCGCACCAGCTGCTTGTCATAGCTCGGCGGGCTGGTGCCGGGGCGGTATTGATCTGCGGGCCAGAAGCGCGAGGAATCGGGCGTGAGCACCTCGTCGATCAGATGCACCACGCCGGCCTCATCCACGCCGAACTCGAACTTGGTGTCGGCAATGATGA
>JAUSQI010000144.1 GCA_030652575.1 Stagnimonas sp.
TCCTCCGTCCTCATCATCACAGCTATAGGACGTGTCCGGGGAAGAAGGGGAAGCTCAAATTGCCTTGTTAAACCTTTTCATTTCTTCTGTTGGCTCTGCATCGCTAATTGCGATAGGCGTATGGCTGAGCCGCACATGGCTAACTGAACGTCTGACGGCAAGTATCCGGTTGGAGACCGAGGGAAAACTTGCAAAGCTCAATTCGGAACTGGCAGCAGCGAACCAAAAAATCCTCGGTCTTACATCCGCTGGCACCGAAGCAAGCTCAAGAGTTGAGTCTGCCTTACTGGAGCATCGGATATCTGCCGTTCGAACAGTCTGGGAATCAGTGCAAAGGTGGCAGCAGGTTTCAGCAGTTTCCATGATGGTTTCACTTCTTGCCGATGACTGGCTTAAGAAGAACGCATCTCATCCCGGAACGAAGTCGACCTTCGACACGATGCTGAAAGGCATTGACCATCTGAGCTTCATGAAGAAACAAAACGAAACGGAGCTTGTGCGGCCGTTTTTATCAGACACCGGTTGGGCGCTTTACTTCGCTTATCACAGCTTTCTTTTTGCGCGACTCACTAAAGCTGTGCTGCTGACACTTTCCGGGATTGATCATTCAGAGGTGCTATCGCGATTCAGCGAACGCGATTTGGTTGCAAAGTCTGCACCTCCAGAAGTTTTGGCGGCTTACGACATGAATCCCTACGCCAATACAGAACTATATCTGCGCTTTCTCCGAGAACAGATGCTCACAGAGTTTCGAGGTTTTTTATCAGGCCATAGAGCCGGCAACCAAGCGGTGCGCGACGCGGCCCAAATACTTGATGCAGCAGAAAAGTTAACGGCTCAGTGCCGTAGGGTGGGCAAACATCCTCTCGTTTGCCCACGCGCCCGGGCGCAAATGCCGAGTGGGCACGCTTCGCTTTGCCCACCCTACGGTTTGGTCAAGGCGTCGCTGGCAAAGCCTGCATCGGCATCGCCGCAAACAAACGCCGCGCTTCGGCATATGAAATCTTGCTGGTCGCACCCAGCTTGCGGTCGGCCCACCAACGTCGCACGGTGGCGGTACGCACCACCCAGTACGGCACAGCAGGAAACTGCTCGATGTCGCTCACCAGATAGCCCTCGATGCCATCGAGCTTGGCCATGAAGCCGCGCTCGTCGAAGTTGCGGCTCGACCCCACCATATGGCTGGGGCAGAAGTAGATACCGCGGTCGGTGAGCGAGCGCACCTCCCACCGGCCGCCGTGGGCGTCACTCACGTCGTAGGGGTCGCCCTCGCTCGGGGCCAGCCGCCCTTGCAGCACCTCGCGCGCCAGACGGCGTTCGAGCAGAAAGGAAATGCGACGACCGTCGGTGAAGTATTCGCGCACTTCTGTAGCACTCACGCCCAGCGTGGTCTGCAAGGCCGCCACGTCCCAGCCGAGCACCCCGTTCGGCTCGGCGGCTTCGACACGACCCAACCACAGGCAGCACAGCAACACGATCCGTTTCATGGACAACCTCTCGTCAACGCTGAACGGATGATGCCTCGGCAGCCGAAGGATCGCGTCAGGTCGGGGTTTACAATCGCCCCATATAAAGGAGTTCTCCCCATGACCACCTCGCATTTTTCTGGCAATCCACTCGGCACCGACGGCTTCGAGTTCGTCGAGTTCACCGCGCCCAGCGCCGCCGGCATCGCGCAGTTGCACACGCTGTTCGAGATGATGGGCTTCACCGCCATCGCCAAGCACCGCAGCAAGGACGTGACACTGTTCCGCCAAGGCGGCATCAATTTTCTCGTCAGCAGCCAGCCGTACACGCACTTCGCCCAGTTCGCCACCGCCCACGGCCCCAGCGCCTGCGCAATGGGCTGGCGCGTGAAGGATGCCCCCGCCGCCTACGCCCATGCCGTAGCACAAGGCGCGGTGCCGTTCGATGCCAAGCCCGGCTTCATGGAGCTGCGTCTGCCCAGCGTCTACGGCATCGGCAACTCGGTGCTGTATTTCGCCGATCAGGTCACCGGCCACTCCATCTACGACGTCGATTTCATCCCGCTGCCGGGCGTGGATCAGCATCCCGTGGGTGTGGGCCTGAGCGAGATCGACCACCTCACCCACAACGTCGCGCGCGGCAACATGGATGTGTGGTCTGGCTTCTACGAGCGCATCGCCAACTTCAAGCAGATCCGCTACTTCGATATCGAAGGCAAGCAGACCGGCCTGTTCTCGAAGGCGATGACGTCGCCCTGCGGCAAGATCCGCATCCCCATCAACGAGAGCGCGGACGATCACTCGCAGATCGAGGAGTTTCTGAAGCAGTACCGCGGCGAGGGCATCCAGCACATCGCGCTGGCTTCACCCGATATCTACAAGACGGTTGCGGCCTTGAAGCAGCGCGGGGTGATCTTCATGGACACGCTCGACACCTACTTCGACGGCATCGACAAGCGCGTGCCCGACCACGGCGAGAACGTGGCGGCGTTGAAAGAACTGAAAATCCTCATCGACGGCGCGCCGGTGGAAGGCATCCTGCTGCAAATCTTCACCAGCACCGTCATCGGACCGATCTTCTTCGAGATCATCCAGCGCAAGGGTAACGAGGGTTTCGGCGAAGGCAACTTCCGCGCGTTGTTCGAGTCGATCGAGGAAGACCAGATCAAGCGTGGTGTGCTCAAGGCCGAACCGGCCTGAGTCTTGCAGGGTGATTCGATATGGAAGGTATTCTCACTCGACTGGCTGATTCGGTTTCCGCCGCCCGTGATCTGGAGGGGCTGACGCGGCCCTTGCTGGAACTCCTGGAAACCGTGACGGGCATGGAATCGACCTATCTCACGTCGATCAATCTCGAAGCCGGCGAGCAGCACATCGAGATGGCCCGCAATACCAAGGCGATGCAGATCCCCGAGGGCCTCACCGTGCCCTGGGGCGACACCCTCTGCAAACGCGCGATCGACGAGGGCAAGGCGTATACCGACGACGTCGAAAACTGCTGGGGCGACAGCGATGCTGCCAAGGCACTGGGCATCAAGACTTATCTGAGCCAGCCGGTGCGCACGCTCGACGGCAATCTCTACGGCACGCTCTGCGCGGCGAGTGGCGAAAAGGTGAAGATTCCGGACAGCACCATCCGCGTGCTCGGCATGTTCGCGGAGCTGATCGCCCATCAGGTGGAGCGCGAACGCACCATGGACACCCTGCGCCGCGACAACCAGGAGCTGTCCTCGCAGGCTTTTCTCGACCCGCTCACGGGTGTGGCCAACCGCCGCGCCCTGCTCAACGAACTGCGTCGCATGCTGGCGCGCGTGCAGCGCGACGGCGGGCAGGTGCACATCGCCTTCATCGATCTAGATGGCTTCAAGGGCATCAACGACCGGCACGGGCACAAGGCCGGCGACCAGTTCCTCAAGCAGGTGGCCGGTCGTTTGAGCAACAGCGTGCGGCTGGGCGATTTCGTGGCGCGCTACGGCGGTGACGAGTTCGTGTTGGTCACCGAGAGCAAGCGCGACGAAGACCTCAGCGAACGCCTGCAGTCGCAGATTGCCGGCCATTACAGCACCGAGGCGCTGCATATCGACTATGCCGGCGCGAGCATCGGCGTGATCCGCTCCATGCCCGGCGAGACCGACCCCGAAAGCCTGCTGGCGCGTGCCGATGCGGCGATGTATGAGGTGAAGAAGGCAAGAAAGGCGCAGCGCAGCGGCTGAGCGCGGCGGCAGCAGACCTGACGCGTTGGAGATGTACGGGCTTCTGGTTGAAGATTGCGATCAATGTTTACTAAAACTGGCACATGGCCCTGCATCCTGAGCTCCCGAAGTCGCCTTATGACCCACTCGTTCCAGATCAACGCTGGTTCCCCGCGGCAGAAGAGTTGCGCAAATCGGCTTACGAGAAGCTGCTGCCACCCCTGGTGGCGCAGATCAGGCAGGGCGTTTTTGATTGGCGCGCCGCTGGCTATGCCGGCGGCTCAGCCACTACCGTTACCCTGCTGCGCTGGTGGTTCGAGACCGAGCATCTGCTGGATCAGGCCGATGGCAACGCCGCGCCGTTCAGTTACTACTTCGCTCAGCGTGAGGCGGTAGAAACCATTCTCTGGCTGCACGACGTGAAAGCCGTGCGCGACAAGTACGACCTGATGCGCTTTGATGCCAGAGGTGAAACAAAAGCCAACCTCGAAGACGCGCAACTGCTACGTAAAATTATCTGGCTGTCGGCTTCAAGCTCGACTATGTCAAGGTCGATGGCAATCTCAGCAACTACATCCCCGACTTCATCGTCAAAACAGCTGCAGGGGCGATCTACATCATCGAAACCAAAGGCCGCGCTGAACTCGACCTGCCCAACAAGATGACGCGCCTCAAGCATTGGTGCGAAGACGCTACGACAGCCAGTGCCGCCGAAGCTGGCCCGACGTATCGGTTTGTCTATGTCGATCAATCAGGCTACGAGCGGCATCCCCCCAAAGACTTTGCAGGCCTGGCAGCGGTGTTCCGCGAGTTTCAGCAATGACAACCACCGAACAACTACGACATTGGATCGGCGAGCCCGAAGGTGAACGGCTTGAGTTCAAAACCGCAGCGAATCGCTTCGACTTCGAGAAGCTGCTGGACTACTGCGTCGCCTTGGCCAATGAGGGTGGCGGCAAGATCATCCTGGGCGTCAGTGATCGCCGCCCTCGCCAGTTGATCGGCACCTCCGCATTCGATGAACCGGGTCGCACCGAGGCAGGCATTTATCAGCGCCTGCACCATCGGGTGCAGATTGAAGAGACAAGCCTCGAAGGCCATCGGCTATTGATTGCCCATGTGCCGCCGCGTTTGCCCGGCACCGCCTGGCAGCACAACGGCCGCTATCTGCGTCGCGCAGGTGATGATCTCATCGCGATACCAGACATTGATCTGAAAACCATGTTTGCCGAAGCCGGGCCGGATTACTCCGCCGAGCCTTGCGAAGCAACGCTTTCAGACCTTGCACCAAAGGCACTGCAAGAGTTTCGCAGGCGCTGGGCGCGCAAGGTGGGCAACCTGAAAATCCTCGAATGGAGTGATGAAAAACTTTTGGCGGATGCCGAGCTGCTCGTCGGCACTCAGCTCAACTTTGCCGCACTGGTGCTGCTCGGCACCCGCACGGCACTGGGCCGTTATCTCGCGCAGTCAGAAGTCATCTTTGAATACCGCTCCTCCGAGGCATCTGGCCCTGCGCAAGATCGCATCGAGTTCCGTGAGGGCTTTTTGCTGTGCCACGACGCCCTCTGGCAGCGCATCAATCTGCGCAACGATCGCCAGAGCTATCAAGATGGATTGTTCCGTTATGACATCCCCACCTTTGACGAAGCGATGGTGCGCGAGGCCCTGCTCAATGCTGTGGCACACCGTGACTACCGGCTCAGCGGCTCGGTTTTTCTGCGCCAGTTTTCAAGGCGTCTGGAAGTCATCAGCCCCGGCGGACTACCGCCCGGCATCACGCCGCAAAACATCATTGACCAGCAAAACCCGCGCAACCGACGTCTCGCAGAAGCCCTTGGCAAATGCGGGCTGATCGAACGCTCCGGGCAGGGGGCCAATCTCATGGTGGAAACCGCCATCCGCCAGAGCAAGCCCATGCCCGACTACGCTGGCTCTGCTGCCCATGAGGTACGTTTGGCGCTGCATGGCGCGGTGCAAAACCCTGCATTTATCCGTTTTGTTGAACGCATTGGCGAAGACCAGCTGCGCAGTTTTTCCACCCACGATTTCATCACGCTGGATGCCCTTGCCCGCGAGCAAACCCTCAACGCCCAGCACAAGGCCTGCCTGCCCCGCTTGATCGAAACCGGCCTGGTTGAATCCGCAGGCAGAGGCCGCGGCATACGCTACTGGCTCAGCCGCGATCTTTATCTCGCCGCTGGCACCGTCGGCACCTACACCCGCCGACGCGGACTGGATCACGAAACCAACAAGGCGCTGCTTGAAAAGCATCTGAAAGACTGCGGCCGCAAGGGCGCACCCATCAGCGAATTCATGCAGGTCTTGCCCTCGCACTCCCGCAGCCACATCCGCCGCCTGCTGGATGAGCTGGCCGCTGAACAACGCGCACACAAGGCGGGGGCACGTCGTGCAGGCCGCTGGTTTGTCGGCACTCATGAATCAAATGGTGCAGCACCAATGAATCAATAGACGCCTAACTCATTGATTTAAATAATCCAGAGCCATTGCCTTTGATTCAAAGTGATTCAAAGTGATTCAAAGCCGTCTTAAAGCACTCTTAAAGCACTCTTAAAGCCCTTTTGAAGATTCGCCCATGTCAAAACCCCCCGCCTACGACTTAAGCGACGCCGAGAGGCGCGACCGCATCAAGCTCATCGAGCAGGGCAAGGCGCTGCCGGAGAAGTATCGGTTTGTGCTGTTTGAAGACAAGCGCGAGGTCGAGTTGGTGTGGAAGGGCACAGGCGTGGATGGCGTGTTGCAGGGCTTTGAGCTGCCGCAGGGCGAGCTGGCCTTGCCGGAGTTTGAGGAGCGCTGGACGGGTGGTTATATCTTCGAGAACGAGTGGCAGAGTTTTAGAACCCGCCAGAACCGTGAGCTGGAACTGCTCACCGCCGAACACACTTATCAGCGCCCAGGCCGCTACACGGTGGCGGTGAAGGTGATCGATATCTTTGGCAACGACACGATGACGCTGGTACCAGTGAACGTTGGTTGAGGAGAAGAAGATGAGCCGCAAATGGATCCACCGCCCGCACGTCGAAGGCCTCGCCTCGCGCCAGGCGCATGCCGATCTGCCACCGGGCACCGTCGAGCGCGAGCTGGGCAAGGAGGGCTTCTTCGGCCCCGCCACGCACATGATCCATCCCAAGCCGCCGACGGGCTGGACTTCGTGGGAAGGTCCGTTGCGGCCGCGTGCATTCGATGCCGTGAAGCTGAGCGGCGATGGCGCATCGCCCTGGGACGCACACGAGCTTTTGTTCAACGCCCATTGCCGCTTTCGCCAGTGGACCTGCGCGCAGTCGATGACGCAGCTGGTGCGCAACAGCGATGGCGACGAGCTGTTGTTCATCCATGCAGGCGATGCCGAGCTTTTCTGCGACTACGGCCATCTCTCGATCACGACCGGCGATTACGTGATGCTGCCGCGCGGCACGCTCTGGCGCATCGAGTGCGCGGCCCCGGTGACGATGCTGCTGATCGAGGCGACCGGCAGCAGCTATCAACTGCCGGACAAAGGTCTTGTTGGCGAGCACGCGATCTTCGACCCGGCGATGCTCGACATCCCCGCCATCGACGAGGCCTTCAAGGCGCAGGCGGCGCAGGAGTGGAAGGTCGTCATCAAGCGTCGCGGCGCGTTCTCGACCGTCACTTATCCGTTCAATCCGCTCGATGCGCTGGGCTGGCACGGCAACCTGCATCCCGTGCGCATCAACGTGAAGGACATCCGCCCGCTCGTCTCGGCGCGCTATCACCTGCCGCCGTCGGCGCACACCACCTTCGTCGCCAATCGCTTCGTGGTCTGCACCTTTGCACCGCGTCCGTTCGAGACCGACCCCGGTGCAATCAAGGTGCCGTTCTTTCACAACAACGACGACTACGACGAGGTGCTGTTCTATCACGCGGGTGACTTTTTCAGCCGCGACAACATCCACGCCGGCATGATCACGCTGCACCCCTGCGGCTTCACCCACGGGCCGCATCCCAAGGCACTCGGCAAGATGCTGGTACAGCCCAAGATCGCCACCGACGAGTACGCGGTGATGATCGACACCCGCGATGCGCTGGAGATCGGTGCGGCAGCAACGAGTGTTGAAACGCCCGACTACCACCTGAGCTGGCGCACCACGCCGTAAACGACGCGCACAAAAAAGGCCGGGGCGCTTTCGCACCCCGGCCATTGCACTGCGGTTTACTTCTTGTCGCGGCCGCGCATTTTCTTGAAGTCCGGCTTCGGCATCGCCGCCAGCTGCGACTGCTGGCTGGGCGTGAGGATGGCCCACTCCTTGGCGCGCAGCGCAGCACCTTCACGGATGCGGTCGGCGTGCTCCTGACCCATCAGCGTGGCGATGCGGTTGACCTCCTGCGTGTAGTTGGCGGCCGACGGACTCAGGTCGCGCAGGCTGTTGCGCAGGGCCTCGTTGGCGGGGCGGTCCTTCTCGCGTTCGGCGTGCTGGGCTTCGCGCAGGGTCTTGAACTGCGCCTTCTGCGCGTCGCTCAGGCCCAGCGCTTCGAGATGCCTGGGCAGACGGTCGGCGTCGAACTGGTGGCGCTCGCCACGGCCGGGGCCGTCCGGCGGCTGGGCGATGGCCACACCGGCCAAGGCAGCGGCGGCGAGGGTGGCGGCAAACAGGGTGCGGGTGAAAGTGTTCATGGGATCAGTCTCCGAAGGTGCAAGAAAGCTCCGTTGCGGAGCGAGTGCATTACACCCAGCGGGGCGGTTAAGAGGGATTGCGCCCGCGTAAAGTTCGGTAAAGCGCTGCGCGATTCAGCAAGGCCTCGCTAGAGTGCTCGGCATGAACAACAGCGCACCAGTCATTGGAAACATCTTGCTCGCCGACGACGACCGCGCCCTGGCCGCGCTGCTCGCCGAATACCTGACGCAGGAGGGTTTCAGCGTGCGCGCCGTGCACGACGGCGATGCCGCACTCGGAGCCTTGAACGACGCGAGCTTCAAGCCGGATGTTCTGGTGCTCGACGTGATGATGCCGGGCCGCGACGGTCTCGACACCCTGCAAAAACTGCGCGGCGCACACGCGCTGCCGGTGCTGATGCTCTCTGCCCGCGGCGAGCCGCTGGACCGCGTCATCGGCCTCGAACTCGGTGCCGATGACTATCTCGCCAAGCCCTGCCTGCCGCGCGAATTGCTGGCGCGCATCAAGGCGCTGCTGCGGCGTGGCGCCACGCCGGTCGCCAGCCAGACGCTTGAAGTGGGCGTACTCAAACTCAGCACCGGCGAGCGCCGCGCCTGGTGCGATGGCGTGGCGCTGGAACTCACCGGTGCCGAATTCGCGCTGCTGCAATGCCTGCTGCAACACGTCGGTGCCGTGGTGGACAAGGCCACGCTCACGCGCGAAGCGCTGGGCCGCGACCTGGAGCGCTACGACCGCGCCATCGATGTGCACGTCTCGCGCCTGCGGCAGAAGCTCAGCACCGCCAGCGATGCAGCGCCGCAGATCGAGGCGGTGCGCGGTGCGGGCTATCAACTGCTGGCGGGTGTGGGCGCATGAGCCCGCTCTACAAAAAGCTGCTGCTCTGGTTCTGCGCCGCCAACATCGCGGTGCTGCTGGTGAGCGTGTTCGTCACCGACCGCATCGGTCGCTACGTCGGCAACAGCGAGCCGGACTGGGACGAAATCGCCACCCAGACGCTCGCCCGCTACGAGTCCGAGGGCTTGCTCGGCCTCGCCGCCCAGCACGAACTGCTCAAGCGCACGCGCGACATCGACATCACTCTGTTTCGCAACGGCGACAACCTGCTCAAACGCAGGCTGCCACCGCCGCTGCGGCCGTTCCTGCCGCAGCTATTGGCTGCGGACGAGCTGGTGCTGCGCCCCGGTCGTGATCTCTGGCTCGCCTCGCGCGCACTCACCACCGCCAGCGGTGAGCGCTTGCAGTTCATCGCCTTTCGCGGCGGGCCGCCGCCGCATGCGCGGCGTGATCTGTTGCTGCTGGTGCAGGTTGCGCTGTCGCTCGCCGTCATTGCCGCCCTCGGTTTCGTACTCGCACGTTCGCTCACGCGGCCGATCCAGGCCATTCAATCCGCAACGCGAAAAATGGCCGACGGCGATCTCGCCGCCCGCGCCGATGCCACCACCACCGCGCGCGGCGACGAGCTCGGCGCGCTCGCGCGTGACTTCAACCACATGGCAGCGCGCACCGAAGCGCTGGTGGGCCAGCAGCGCACCGTGTTGCAGGACGTGAGCCATGAGCTGCGCTCGCCGCTGGCGCGGCTGCATCTGCTGCTCGAACTCGCGCGGCAGGGCGCTACCAGCAACGGCAGCCAACAGCTCGACCGCGCGGTGAAAGAGGTGAGCCGGCTCGATGACCTCATCGGCGAAGTGCTGAATCTTTCGCGACTGGAAACCGTGCTGCCCGGCATGACCACCGTGCCCGTCGACCTCGCCACGCTGGCGCAGGAAGTGCTCGACGAGCACGCGCTGGAGGCCGATGCGCGCCAGCTCGCTGTGCAACTCGATACCGTCACCGCTTACGTCGATGGCGACGCCGCACTCTTGGCGCGCGCGCTGGGCAACATCGTCGGCAACGCCATCAAGTTCAGCAACGTGGCGGGCGCGATCACAGTCGATGTCTCGACCGCAAACAGCATCGCCCGCATCCGCGTGCGCGACCACGGCCCCGGCGTGCCGTCGGCTCAACTCGACAAGTTGTTCCAGCCGTTCTATCGCGGCGACAACGCGGCGCGGGCAGACGGACACGGGCTCGGACTCGCCATCGCGCAGCGCATCGTCGAAGCCCACGGCGGCCAGATCAACGCCCACAACATCGAGAGCGGCGGGCTTGAGGTCAGCCTCGTTCTGCCTCGGATTCAGTAAAGGTCATTTCTCCTATTGCCGGTGCAGCCACCGGCGCGTATCTAGTCACCAGGCGTCGCAATGCGGCGTCACAGCTTGGCCGATAGAGCCAATCCAGAATAGTGCTGCGAGGAGATGCAAATGCGTGTGTGGACGACCTTGGCCCTGTCGGGCCTGCTGTGCTGTGTCGCGGGTTGCGGCAACAGTCCCGAGCCGCTGGGTGGCAGCAGTTTGAGCGGTGTCACCAGCCCCAAGGTGCAGGCGGATTTCCACACCCGCAATACGCTGGCACTGGCGGCAGGCGAGTTCGAGTTGCTCACGCTCTCCACACTGCCCGAGGCGGTCACCGGCAACGATGTGCTGATTGCCGTGCGCGGCCTGCCGGCGGCGGATGCGCTCCGGCTCACCGTCAATGGCGCGGTCTTCAACGGCGCTGTCACCCAGCTCGAAGACGGCGAGCGCCGCGCGCTGGTCACGGGGCTGCGCGTAGGCGCAAACGAGCTGGTCGCGACGGCTGCCGGCACCGCCGGTGCGCGGCTCGCCAGCCTCGTGGTGCGCAACCATCCCATCACCGGCCCGGTGCTCTCCGGCCCGCACCAGACTCCCTTCATCTGCCGCACGGAAGAAGCCGGTCTCGGCGCGCCTACCGATGCCAACTGCTCGGCCCCGACGCGCTACGAGTGGTTCTATCGCTCGCTCGACCAGGGCTTCAAGGCGCTGGCCGACCCTTATGCCGCCTACCCGAGCGATGTCCTCACCACCCACCTGCGCGATGGCCGCGCGGTGCCCTATGTGGTGCGGGTAGAAACCGCCACCATCAACCGCAGCATCGCTCGCATGGCGGTGCTCGACGACCCGTTTGCGCGCGGTGCGGCCGCGCCATTTGCGGCCACGGAATGGAATGGCCGCATCTACCAGATTTTTGGCGAATCCTGCGGCACCGGCTATGAACAGGGCAGCAGCACGCCCACGTTTGTGATGGGCGGCCTGCCGGACCTGGCCAATGTCTCGGCCAGCAATCTGCTGATCAATCTGGTGGGCATCGACCAGCGCCTGGGCGTGGGTGACATCACCGTGCATTCCACGCTCGCCGCGTTCGGCAACCACTGCAATCCGCTCATCAGCATGGAAACCACGATGATGCTGAAAGAGCACATCAACGAGCAGTACGGGCTGGTGCGCGAGGTGGTGGGCACCAATGGTTCGGGCGCGGCCTTGCAGCAGTACAACGCCATCAACAACGCGCCGGGGCTGCTCTCGGCGGCCATGCCCACGGCTACGTTCGCGGATATCGTCACCACCGCGATGACGGTGACCGATTGCGGCCTGCTGCAACACTATTACGCCAATTCCGCCCTCGACTGGAGCGTTGGCAAGCAAGCCGCCGTGAATGGCCACAGCCTGCTCACCGGCAACCAGCTCAACGCCATCTGCCAGAGCTGGACCGACGCGTTTCTGCCGGTGCTCGACCCCTTGCGCGGATGCAGTGGCGCCGTGCCGGAGGCGATGCGCTATCACCCGGTGACCAACCCCAAGGGCACGCGCTGCACCATCCAGGATGCCAACGTGAACATCTTTGGCCGCGACCCGGCCACCGGTTTTGCGCGGCGGCCGCTGGACAACGGCGGCGTGCAATACGGCCTCGCGGCCTACAACGCGGGCACCATCAGCGCCGCGGAGTTCATCGACCTCAATCGCCAGATCGGCGGCTATGACATCGACGGCCAGCCGCAGGCTGCGCGCCATGTGATGGATCCGGAAGTCGAGCGCATCAGCTATCTCATCGGCGGCGTCATTGGCCGCGGGGCGCTGGCCGAGACCCCGGTGATGGATATCGCCCCGTATCTCGACCTCATCCCCACCGCCAACATCCACGAGGCCGTGCGGCCCTTCGTGGTGCGCGCCCGGCTGCGCGAGCACTCGGGCCAGGACGCCACCCAAAGCATCTGGCGCGGCGTGCTGACCCAGCCCGACGCCTTTGCGACCATGGATGCCTGGCTGGACAACCTGCAGCGCCCTGCCTTCGGTGGCGATCACGTGGCCGCCGTCACCGCCGCCAAACCCACAGGGGCGTCTGACCGTTGCAGCTTCGGCACCATCGGCGGGCGACTGGATCTGCCCGCAGGCATTTATGGCCCGCTCGGCATCCAGCTGCCGCTGCTGCCGGGCGTTGGCGTGCCAGGGGTGGTGATCCCGCTGCGAGTGGATGTGCCGGAGGATTTCGACAGTGGCATCGGCCCCTGCTCGCTGCTGCTGGCCGTCACGCGCACACCGCGCATGGCGGCCGGCATGCCGCTCAGCGACGACATCATCAAATGCCAGTTGAAGCCCGTCACTGCCAGCGACTACACGCCGGCTTTGACCGAGCCGCAGCTCGGTGAATTGCGCGAGATCTTCCCCACCGGCGTCTGCGATTTCACCAAGCCAGCGGCGGGTGATGTGCAGAAGAGCATTCTCTGGCCCTCGGTGGGTGGCACCACGCGGGTGGAGCCGTTCGGGCTGCTCTACACGGTAGGCCGTTCGCGGCCGCTCTGACGAGGACGGTGGCGAGCCGCGATGGGCGCTGACACACTGCGCCCATGAAACTCGCCACCCTCAAAGACGGCACCCGCGACGGTCGCCTGCTGGTCGTCAGCCGTGACCTCACGCGTGCCGCCACCGTGCCGCACATCAAGACCCTGCAAGCCGCGCTCGACGAGTGGGATGCCGTCGCCACTGACCTGCAAGCCCTCAGCGATGCGCTCAACCAGGGCCGCATCGCCGGCACGCTGGCGTTCGATGCCAGCCAGTGCCACTCGCCGCTGCCGCGCGCCTACCAGTGGGCCGATGGCAGCGCCTACGTCAACCATGTCGAGCTGGTGCGCAAGGCGCGCAATGCCGAGATGCCCGCGAGCTTCTGGACCGACCCGCTGATGTACCAGGGTGGCTCGGACAGCTTTGTGCCGCCGCTGGCCCCCATCGACGCACTCACCGAAGACTGGGGCATCGACTTCGAGGCAGAGGTGGCCGTGGTAACGGGCGACCTGCCGCTGGGCGCGGGCGAGGCGCAGTGCGCGC
>JAUSQI010000145.1 GCA_030652575.1 Stagnimonas sp.
TCCTCCGTCCTCATCATCACAGCTATAGGACGTGTCCGGGGAAGAAGGGGAAGCTCAAAGTGCGCATCGAAAACTCCGGGTTGAGAAGCCCTTCATTGCAACGCAACTGACCTTATCATGCAGACTCAAACGCCCGGAACCAGACCATGCGCATTTCTTTGCGCCAGACCTTCATCACTCTCACCCTGACGGCCTTGGTGGTCGCCTGTGCTACGTCGCCGCTGGGGCGCAGGCAATTCGTGCTGATCTCCGATGGCGAGGTGACGCAAGCCGGCGTAGCTTCCTTCAAAGACATGCAGAAGAAGCTGCCGCAATCGAAGGACGCGCGACAGGTCGCCTACGTGAACTGCGTAGCTGCGGCGATCGTCGATGACATTCCACGACTGCAGACCAAGGGCACGCTGCGCGTGCCATCGTCCTGGGAGGTGTCGGTTTTCGACAGCAAGGATGTCAACGCCTTCGCACTGCCCGGCGGCAAGATCGGGGTCTATACAGGCTTGTTGAAAATCGCCGCGACCCAGGATCAGCTCGCCGCCGTGATCGGCCACGAGGTGTCCCACGTGTTGGCCGGCCACTCCGCCGAACGTTACTCCGAGACGATGGCCTCGCAAGTGGGCAGCGTCCTGGTGCAGGCCACCACCGGAGTCAATGGGCAGCTCATCGATATGGCCACCAATGCCTTCATCCTGCTGCCGTTCTCGCGCACGCACGAAACCGAGGCCGATCTTCTGGGACTGGATTTGATGGCCGGTGCCGGCTTCGATCCGCGCCAATCCATTGCCCTGTGGCAGAACATGGCGCGGGCGGGCGGCAGCAAGCCCGCTGAGTTCATGTCTTCGCACCCCTCCGACGAAACCCGCATTCGCAACCTGTCGGAGCGGCTGAATACCGCGATGCCGATCTACGAGCAGGCCAAGGCAGCGGGCCGCCAGCCGCGCTGTTCGTAACCGTGGTTTACGCCGCCGCGATGAAGTGGCAGGCGGCAAAGTGATCGGGCGCGGTTCGGCGTAGCGCCGGCACCGTGCGGCCACAGTAATCGTCGGCAACGATGCAGCGGTCGCGGTAGCGGCATCCCAGCGTCATGCCTTGTGAACCCGATGGGGGATGCTGTTCCATGTCACGCGCTGCGGTGTCCGCGACCAGCGCGTTGCTGCCGGGTACGGCGGCCATCAATGCCTGCGTGTAAGGGTGCATCGGCTGCGTGAACAGGCGCTCGCGCGGCGCCTGCTCCAAGACGGTGCCGGAATACATCACCAATACGCGCTGGGCCAGTTGCCGCACCACGGCCAGATCGTGCGCGATGAACAGCATCGCCAAGCCCAGATCACGTTGCAGCTCCGCGAGTAAGTTGACCACTTGGGCCTGCACCGACACATCGAGGGCAGACACCGGTTCGTCGCAGATCAGCAGCTTCGGCTGCACCACCAGCGCGCGCGCGAGGCCGATCCGCTGGCACTGGCCGCCCGAGAACTCGTGTACGTGACGCTGCATGTCGCCTGCACTCAGACCGACGCGTTCCAGCACGGCGGCTACATGCTGCGGCCTGTCGGCCTTGTCGATGTCAGGGCGCAGCGCCACCAGGGGTTGCTCGACGATGCGGCCCACTTTCATGCGCGGGTCGAGGCTGGCCAGCGGATCCTGAAACACCATCTGGATGTCACGCCGCAACGGCTTCCAGCGCTTTTTATCGAGCTTGGCGAGATCAACGCCGTTGAAGATTGCCGCTCCCGATGCAATGGGTTGCAGGCCGATCAGGGCTTTGGCGAGGCTGGACTTGCCGCAGCCCGATTCGCCCACCAATCCCAGGGTTTCGCCGGCGTGCAGATTGAAATCCAGCCCATCGACGACGTTGCGCCAGTGCCTGGCACGCCACGGAAACAATCGCGGCTGGGGATAGCGCACGGCGAGGCGGCGGACGATGAGCAGAGGACTTTCAGGCATGGCGCATTTTCGCATGCGCATAAAAAAACCCGCCATCCAGGGAGAGCGGGCTTTTTGCGGGAAGCGATTTACTCAAGAAGGCTGCGCAGCATCCAGGCGGTCTTCTCATGCACCTGCAAGCGCTGTGTCAGCAGATCGGCCGTCGGCTCGTCACTGGCCTTGTCAGCAAGCGGGAAGATCGAGCGCGCCGTGCGGGCGCAGGCTTCGTGGCCCTTCACCAGCAGGCGCACCATTTCCATCGCCTCGGGCACGCCATCGGTTTCTTCGATGGACGAAAGCTTGGCGAAAGCACCGTAGGTGCCCGGCGCCGGGAAGCCCAGCGCGCGAATGCGCTCCGCCACTTCATCCACGGCAAGGGCCGACTCCGTGTAGTGGGTCATGAACATCAGGTGCAGGCTGTTGAACATCGGGCCCGTGACGTTCCAATGAAAATTGTGCGTCTTGAGATACAGGGTGTATTCGTCGGCGAGCAGGCGAGAAAGACCGTCCGCGATCGCGTGGCGCTGGTCGGTCTTGATTCCGATGTCGATCGGGGCTGCCTTGGCAGCCTTGGGCACGGACTTTGTTTTTTTGACGTCTTTATCTTTGCTCACGGCAGAACCTCTTCAGTTGAAAGTGAATGATTGAAACGCTCGGAGGTGAAGCGACAATGAATCCCTGCTGGTGCCTTCAAGGCGAAATGAGTTTGTTCTTGCGGTAGAAAGTGAAGATGTCGTTCAAGTTGCGCTTGGGCTTGAAGCCGAAGGTTTTGGCGAACAGGCTGCCGTCGAGGATCACCGGATACTTGAAGTAGTTGATCAGATACGGCGGGAAGAAGGCATTCCAGTTCAGCAGGCCAGAGACGATCTTGGGCAGCGAGGGCGGTATCGACAGGATCGGCAGTTTCTTGCAGCCGCACTCTTCGACTGCGCGCTGGTAGGGCACGTAATCGTCTGGCGCGACGTTGTAGATGCCTGGCTTATTGCCCTCGAACGCCAGCACCATGGCGTCGGCCATGTCGTCCACATGCAGGAACTGCATCATCGGTGAAAACCCCAACAGCACCGGTGTGTAGGGGCGGCTCAGCAGCAAGCTCATGCTGTTGCGCACGCCCGGCCCCAGCACGTTGCAGGGGCGCAGGATGGTGATGTGCAGCTCGGGGTGTTTCCACAAATAGATGTTGGCGAGCGATTCCAGCTCCACCGAATCGACCAGGTCCATGGTCACTTCACTGGCCTTCAGCGGATGATCCTCGTCGAGCAGCGCCGGGTTGTAGGCGGAGGCGCCGTAGACGTAATACGTCGAATGCACGATCACCTGGCCCACGCCGTATTTCTTGCACAGCTCGAACAACCGCTTGCTGCCCAGTACGTTGGCGTTGTAGCGGCGGTCACGCGAGTACTCATGCGCGAAGATGCGGCCGATATGCAGCACGGCGTCGATCTTGTGCTCAAGAAATATATCCTCGAAGCCGCGCTTCTCGATCTCCACCTTGTAGCTGGGGATGCCCGCATCGGTTTCCACCTTGCGACGAAAGTCCACGGCCACGACGTTGTATTTGCCGTGCAGGCGCGCAATCACGCGCTTGGCGAGTGCACCGCCCGCACCGGTGACCAGCACGGTTTTCTTGGTCGCTGCCGCCGCAGATCTTTTTGCAATAGCCATTGCGCGCTCCTAGTAGACGCTGGGGCGTTCTTTCAGGCCCTTGGCGATCAGCTGACGAATCTCGTGTTTCACTTCTTCGACCTGCTCGGTCACTTCGTCTTCGGTTTTGGCGGCCTTGAAGTGCATGGCCTTGCCGAAGTTGAGCACCAGGCGAGCCGGCAAGGGGAGCGGCGGCGCGATCGGTGCGTAGGGAATGCCCAGCACCTTGGCCAGCGGTGCGATGTTGAACACCGCCGGCATCGTCTCCTCGCAGCCCACGACACCGCAGGGCACGATCGGCGTCTTGTGATTGACGGCCAGATGCATGAAGCCATTGCCGAAGCGCTGCAACTGGTAGCGGTGCTTGTAGAGCTTGCCGGAGCCGCGCACGCCCTCTGGGAAGACGATGATCGCCTCGTCGGTCTCCAGCATCTTGGTGCAGTTGATCGGGTCGCCGATCACCCCGCCCCAGGCATTGAGCAGGTTGCCGAGCCAGGGCACGGTGGGGAAGAACCGCTCGATCATGGCGCGCGCCGCGCGCGGGCCGTGCGGGTTGGTGGCCGCAGCCACGCCGATCATCACGCCATCCAGCGGCAGCTGGCCCGAGTGATTGGGCACGATCAGCACGCGGCCATTCTTGGGGATGTGCTCCAGGCCAAACGACTGAACCTTGAAATAGTGGTCATAGAGCCACTTGGCCCCGGCCAGGCCGACCTTGAACTGGTCTTCGTTGTAGCCCCAGGCATCAAAGCCGAAACTGCCCACCGGCTTGGGGATCTTGGCGACGGCGGCTTCGATCTCCGGGGTGACCAGGCGCCGCAGGATTTCCTCCTTGGCGCTGAAGTTTTTGAGTGCTCCAAGCACTTCGCTGGCATTCATTTTGTAGTTTTAAGCCGACATTTTTGTCGGTCTATCTCCGTGTGGCACGTACCTGAATTATTCCACAGCCCTCAGTTCATGCCGTTGTGCCGACCACAATTTTTCATACAGACCGCCTTCAGCCAGCAGCGCCTGATGCGCACCCTGCTCGACGACACGGCCCTGATCGAGCACCACGATGCGGTCGGCATGGGTGACGGTGGAAAGGCGGTGCGCAATCACCAGCACCGTGCGCTGCACCGCAGCCTCATCCAGGGCGGCCAGAATCGCCTTTTCGCTCAGCGTATCGAGCGATGAAGTGGCTTCGTCGAAGATCAGCACACGCGGGTTCTTGAGCAATGCCCGGGCGATGGCGACGCGCTGCTTCTCGCCGCCGCTGAGCTTCAGCCCCCGCTCGCCCACCATTGTCTGCAAGCCTTTGGGCAGGCGCGCCACGAAGTCGCTCAGGTGTGCCTGGTGCAGGGCGCGCTCTACCGTGGTGATGCTGGCGTCCGGGTCGGCATAGCGCAGGTTTTCCAGCAGCGTGTCGTTGAACAGCACGACGTCTTGCGGCACCACACCGATCGCGCCGCGCAGCTCTGCCAGGGTGAGCTGCCGGGCATCAATGCCGCCCAGTTTCACCGCACCCTGCTGCGGGTCGTAGAAGCGGAACAGCAGCCGCGCGAGGGTGGATTTGCCGGCGCCGGTGGCACCAACCACGGCGACGGTCTGCCCGGCGGCAATCTCGAAGTCGGCATCGTGCAGGATGCGCCGGTCGGCGGTGTAGCCAAAGGCAAGGTGCTCGAAGCGAATGCTGAGCGGCCCAGCGGGCAAAGCCTGTGGTGCGACAGGGTCTGCAATCAATGGCGCTAAAGCCTGCAAGTCGAACAACTTGCCCATGTCGGTGAGCGCGCGGCGGATTTCGCGATAGACGAAGCCCAGCACGTTGAGCGGCAGGAACAGCTGCGCCATGAAGGCGTTGACCGCGACGAAATCGCCCAGCGTCATCACCCCCTGCTGCACGCGCAGCGCCGAGAGCGTGGTCATGGCGGTCAGCCCCGCCGCGATGATGAGCGCCTGCCCACCATTGAGCAGCCCCAGCGTGAAGCGGCTCTTGCCGGCTGCCGTTTCGTAGGCCGCAAGGGCGGTGTCGTAGCGGCGTGCCTCCAGCGGCTCGGCACCGAAATACTTGACGGTTTCGAAGTTGAGCAGCGAGTCCAGCGCGCGGCCGGTGGCTTCACTGTCGAGCGTGTTGGCGTGGCGCACGAAGTGCGTGCGCCAGTCCGTGAGCACTACCGAAAACACCACATAGAGCGACACGGCCGCGACCGCAATCAGTGCAAAGCCGATCTCGTAGCGCTGCCAGAGCAGGGCCGTGACCAGCACCAGTTCGAGCGCCGTGGGCGCGACGGTGAACAGCACGAAGCGCAGCAGAAACCCGATACCTTCCACGCCGCGCTCGATATCGCGCGACAGCGCGCCGCTCTTGCGGGCGAGGTGAAACTCCAGGTCCAGCCGGTGCAGATGATCGAACACGCCCAGGCCCGTGCGCCGCTTGGCGCGCTCGGCGACGCGGCCGAACAGCACGTCGCGCAACTCGCCGAACAGCACGTTGGCGAAGCGCAGCGCGCCGTAGGCCAGCAGCAGCGCGACGGGCAGCGACAGCGCGGCCACCAGCGTGCCGCGCTGGGCATCGAGCGTATCGACCAGATTCTTCAGGATCAGCGGCAACCCCACGCCCGCCACCTTGGCCGCCACCAGCAGCAGCATCGCGCCAGCAACTGCGAGCGGGAACTGCCTCAGCACCGGCACCAGCTGCACCCAGGCCTGTTTCAGCGTGGCGGGTTTGGCGGCGGGGTCGCCCGCGTCGGCGTTGGGATTGATGCGCATGGGCCTAGCGTGGTGCTGCTGTCAGGCGCATTCAAGCGCACGGCCCAAAGATGTTGCGGGAGCACCAACTGTAAGCAATAAAAAGGCGCAAGACGGGCAATGGCCCGGCTTGCGCCTTTGAGCAGTCGACGACTCAGGCGACGACGGTCTTGATGCTCACATCGACATTGCCCTTGATGGCCTTCGAGTAAGGGCAGAAGGCGTGGCCGAGTGCCACGATCTTCTCCGCATCGGCCTGCGAAAGGCCCTTGACCGTGACGGTCAGGTCCACCTTGAGGCCCATGCCGCTCTCGGTGGTGCCAATGCCGACGGCAGATTCCACCTTGACCGATTCGGCCTTGAGGTTGTTCTTCACACCCATGAACTCCACCGCGCCGCCGAAGCAGGCGGCATAGCCGGCGGCAAACAGATCTTCCGGGGTCGAGGCGCCCGCCTTGCCGGGACCGCCCATGGCCTTGGGCACAGACAGATTCACGTCCACCAAACCATCGCCGGACAGCGTGGTGCCGTTGCGGCCGCCCTCAGCGGTGCCGGTGGCGGTGTAAAGCACTTTGACGGTTTCGATGCTCATTTTTAAGTCTCCAGTTGGGATGAGATTGGTTAAGCGCGATCGGCCTG
This sequence comes from Stagnimonas sp., assembly GCA_030652575.1. GTDB lineage: Bacteria > Pseudomonadota > Gammaproteobacteria > Nevskiales > Nevskiaceae > Stagnimonas. The sequence continues at coordinate 6,931 of JAUSQI010000145.1, forward strand.
CATGACCTTGTTCCAGGCGGCAACGAAGTCTCGGATGAAGTCCGCCTCGCCATCGCTGCACGCGTAGACCTCGGCCAGCGCACGCAGTTGCGCGTTGCTGCCGAATACCAGATCGGCGACGGTTGCCGTCCACTGGGTCGCACCGGTCTTGCGGTCATTGCCCTCGAACACGTGCTTGTCGGCGTCCGAGCGTTTCCAGGACGTGCGCATGTCGAGCAGGTTGACGAAGAAATCGTTGCTCAGCGTGCCGGGGCGCTTGGTGAACACGCCGTGCCGGGCTTGCCCTGCGTTGGCATCGAGCACTCGCAGGCCGCCGATCAGCACGGTCATCTCGGGTGCGGTCAGGGTGAGCAGGCTGGCCTTGTCGATGAGCAGCTCGGCGGTGGTTTCCTCGTCGCCCTTGCGGGTGTAGTTGCGGAAGCCATCGGCAACCGGCTCCAGCACCGCGAAGGACGCGACATCGGTCTGCTCCGGCGAGGCATCCATGCGGCCGGGCGTGAACGGCACGGTGACGCTGTGGCCGCCCTTCTTGGCAGCGGCTTCAATCGCCGCACAGCCGCCGAGCACGATGAGATCCGCAAGCGAAATCTTCTTGCCTGTCGCAGCGCGGGCATTGAACTCCTGCTGGATGCCTTCGAGCGTGGCGAGAATCTTTGCCAGCTCCGCCGGCTGGTTGACCGCCCAGTCCTTCTGCGGTGCGAGACGCAGACGCGCGCCGTTGGCACCGCCGCGACGGTCGCTGCCGCGATAGGTCGAGGCCGAAGCCCAGGCGGTGTTCACCAGTTGCGCGGTGGTCAGCGGCGAGGCCAACACAGCGGCCTTGAGTGCTGCGATGTCATTGGCATCGACCAGCGGGTGGTCCACCGCCGGGATCGGGTCCTGCCAGATCAGCTCTTCCTTCGGCACCAGCGGGCCGAGATAGCGGGCCACAGGGCCCATGTCGCGGTGGGTCAGCTTGAACCAGGCGCGGGCAAAGGCATCGGCGAACCTGGCCGGGTTGGCCATGAAGTCGCGCGAGATTTTTTCGTAGGCCGGGTCGAAGCGCATGGCGAGATCAGCCGTGGTCATCATCGGCTGGTGGCTCTTCTTCGGATCATGCGCATCGACCACGGTGCCTGCACCGGCATCGCCCTTGGGCTTCCACTGATGGGCGCTGGCGGGGCTCTTGGTCAGCTCCCACTCGTAGCCGAACAGTGTCTCGAAATAGCCGTTGTCCCAGGTGGTCGGGTTGGGCTTCCACGCGCCCTCGATGCCGCTGGTGATGGTGTGGCCGCCGATGCCGCTCTCGAAGCTGTTCTTCCAGCCGAAACCGAGGTCTTCGATGTTGCCGCCTTCTGGGGCATGGCTGACCAGGCTGGCATCGCCCGCGCCGTGGCTCTTGCCGAAGGTGTGACCGCCGGCCACGAGGGCGACGGTCTCTTCGTCGTCCATCGCCATGCGGCGGAAGGTCTCGCGGATGTCACGACCCGAGCCGATGGGATCGGGCTTGCCGTCGGGGCCTTCCGGATTCACATAGATCAGGCCCATCTGCACCGCAGCGAGCGGGTTGGCCAGCTCGCGGTCACCGGAGTAGCGGCTGTTCTCTTTGTCGCTGGTGGCGAGCCATTCGGTCTCGGCACCCCAGTTGGTGTACCCCGGTTCCCAGATGTCTTCACGACCGCCGCCGAAGCCGAAGGTCTTGAAGCCCATCGATTCGAGCGCGACGTTGCCGGTGAGAATCATCAGGTCGGCCCAGGACAGCTTGCGACCGTACTTCTGCTTGATGGGCCAGAGGAGGCGGCGGGCCTTGTCGAGGTTGCCGTTGTC
>JAUSQI010000150.1 GCA_030652575.1 Stagnimonas sp.
GCGGTGTAGCCGACGTTTTCGAGATCGTTGTGCTTGCCACCGGCACGCACGCATTTCTGGCTCGATGCGGCGCGCTTGTAGGGGCGCGAATCCTGCCCCGTGAACACATCCTTGAACTGCACCATGCCGGCGTTGGTGAACAGCAGCGTGGCGTCACCCGCGGGCACAAGGCTCGACGAAGGCACCACGGTGTGGTCCTTGCTGGCGAAGAACTCCAGGAACTTGGCGCGCAGTTCGTTGCTGGTCATGGCGATGGGCTGCAAAAAAGAGTCGCGCAGTTTAGCGGCTCGCAGCCCGGCCGGGGCGGGCGGTGGCGCTAGTCGCTCGCGTCGTCATCCCCGCCGTCAAAAGCGGCGCGGATGTGTTCGCCGGTAAAACCCCTGGCAGCGAGATGGTTGTAGCGTTTCTGCTTCTCGGCGCGATCGGCCGGCGGCTGCCGGTATTTGCGCTGGTAGGTCTCGATGCACAAGGTCGCCCAGTCGCACTCGGCGGCCTCCATCGCCTCGCGAATCAGTGCATCCGGCAGACCCGCCACCCTCAGTTCGGCACTGATGCGGATGGGGCCGAAGCCCTGCGCGATGCGGTTCTGGATGCGGCTGGCGGCAAAGCGGGGGTCAGATTGCCAGCCGTTTTCGGTCATCGACTCGACCACTTCGGTGGTGAGTTCGGCCTCCACCCCGCCCTGCCTGAGCTTGCTGCCGAGTTCGCGTGCCGAGTGCTCCCGGCGACCCAGAAGCCGCATTGCCTTGAGGCGTGCGGCCTCTGGGCTCAGCGGTTCGTCCGATGCCTTGCGGCGCATCATCGGCGCTGACGTTTACTCGGACTTGGCTGCCTTCGGCGGCAGCATCTTGGCGCGCAGCAGCGCTTCGATCTCGGCGGCGACCTCCGGGTGCTCGCGCAGATAGTTCTTGGAGTTGTCCTTGCCCTGACCAATCTTCTCGCCCTTGTAGGCAAACCAGGCGCCGCTCTTCTCGACGAACTTGTGCTCGACGCCGAGATCAATCAACTCGCCTTCGCGGCTGATGCCCTCGCCGTACATGATCTCGAACACGACCTGCTTGAACGGCGGTGCGAGCTTGTTCTTCACCACCTTCACGCGGGTTTCGTTGCCCACCACCTCGTCGCCCTTCTTGATCGCGCCGATGCGGCGGATGTCGAGGCGCATGGAGGCGTAGAACTTGAGCGCATTGCCGCCGGTGGTGGTTTCCGGCGACTGGCCGGGCATCATCGCGCCGATCTTCATGCGCAGCTGGTTGATGAAGATCACCGTGGTCTTGCTACGGTTGATGCTACCGGTGAGCTTGCGCAGGGCCTGGCTCATCAGACGCGCCTGCACGCCGACGCTCGCCTCGCCCATCTCGCCTTCGATTTCGTTCTTCGGCACCAGGGCCGCGACCGAGTCGATGACGATGAGATCAACCGCATTGCTGCGCACCAGCATGTCGACGATTTCGAGCGCCTGCTCGCCGGTATCCGGCTGCGAGATCAGCAGATCGCCCACCTGCACGCCGAGCTTTTCGGCATAGGTGACGTCGAGCGCATGCTCGGCATCGATGAAGGCAGCGACACCGCCACCCTTCTGCGCTTGTGCTGTGACATGCAGGGCGAAGGTGGTCTTGCCGGAGGATTCCGGCCCGTAGATCTCAACCACGCGGCCGCGCGGCACGCCGCCGATGCCGAGCGCGGCATCGAGGGTGATGCTACCGGTGGAAATCACTTCGATATCGGGGCGCTCGTCCACGCCCATGCGCATGATCGCGCCCTTGCCGAACTGCTTCTCGATCTGCGAGAGCGCAGCTTCCAATGCTTTTTTGCGGTCGTCTGCTGCTGCCATTTTCAGTTCTCCAAATGACGAGCGCGCCTCGTGGGCGCGCTCTAGTGGTCCCCAGTGGAGACCGAAGTTTACTTGCCGATGCGGCCGAGGTAATCACCCGTGCGGGTGTCGACCTTGATGATCTCGCCCTGCTGCACGAACAGCGGCACGCGAACCACCGCGCCGGTTTCGAGCGTGGCCGGCTTGCCGCCACCGCCCGAGGTGTCGCCGCGCACGCCGGGATCGGTTTCGGCGATCTGCAGTTCCACGGTGTTCGGCGGCATCACCTGCAAGGGCGCACCGTTCCACAAGGTGAGGCGGCAGGTCTCCTGCCCCTTGATCCAGTCGATGGCATCGGCCATCTGCGCCTTGCCGACCATGGTCTGCTCGAAGCTCACCGGGTCCATGAAGGTCCAGAACTCGCCGTCGTTGTAGAGATACTGCAGCTCGACGTCTTCGACGTCGGCCACTTCCCAGGTGTCGCCGGACTTCAGGGTCTTTTCGATCACGCGGCCGTTCTTGAGGTTGCGCACCTTGATGCTGTTGGTGGCCTGGCCCTTGCCCGGCTTGCGATATTCGTTGTCGATGATTGCAAACGGCTCGCCCTCGATGAGGACTTTGACGCCGGACTTCATTTCGTTAGTGCTGACGGTTGCCATGAGTGGACTTGCGATGGTGGTATTGATATGCGGCGTTTAGCCGAGATTCGTAGGCTGTTTGCCCTTTTCAGGATGTTATCACGCACCTTCGCGCATCAGCCCAAGCCTCATGGAGGCTGCGCAGCAAAGCCCCGTTTTTGCACTGGAATAAGATGCGGCAACCGCCTTTCAAAATCAGAAAAGCCGATTTCACGCAGGTAGGACATGGCAGACACGAGAACCCCCGCCCAAACCCCCGATCTGGTGTGGCATTCGCACACCGTGACCCCTGCCGAACGGGCTGCATTGAAGGGCCAGCGTCCCTGCATCATCTGGCTGACGGGCCTTTCTGGCGCCGGCAAATCAACCCTTGCCAATGAGTTGGAGTGCGCATTGCTGAGCATGGCTCACCACTGTTACTTGCTGGATGGCGACAACGTGCGTCACAGCCTCAACAAAGACCTGGGGTTTTCGCCACAAGACCGGGTCGAGAACATTCGCCGTATTGGTGAGGTGGCCAAGCTGTTTGTCGATGCCGGACAAATCATCATCACCGCCTTCATCTCGCCCTACAAGGCCGACCGCCAGATGGTGCGCGAACTCGTGGCCGCTGACGAGTTCGTCGAAATCTACGTAAAAACGCCGCTCGCCGTCTGTGAAGAGCGCGACCCCAAGGGGCTGTATGCCAAAGCGCGTGCGGGCCTCATAAAAGGCTTTACGGGCATCGACTCGCCTTACGAGGCACCTGAAAACCCGGAGCTGGAAATCGACACCAGCGCGCTCTCGCTTGAAGCCTGCGTTCACAAGGTTTTACGGTATCTGCAGGATGCCGACCGCATTCGCGCTGTGCCTGCGCAATCTGAGTAGAAGACCGACGACTCGATCCTCTGGCTCAAACAAAAAAGACCACTGATTAGAGTGGTCTTTTTATCCTTGCAGGCCTGATCCCTTCACGCCTTTCACCTGCTGAGAGATGGCGTTCCCAAGGGGATTCGAACCCCTATACTCACCGTGAAAGGGTGATGTCCTAACCGTTAGACGATGGGAACAGCGTGGCGGACAGCCTAGTGAAACCTGAAACTTTGGTGGAGCCAGTCGGGATCGAACCGACGACCTCTTGCATGCCATGCAAGCGCTCTCCCAGCTGAGCTATGGCCCCTTGCGGGACGCGGATTATAGGAGCACCTTCTTCTAATCGCAACGGAAATTTACCGGCACATTGCGGCTTCGGCCGATGTGCCGATCCCGCATGAAACTCGCACTCGACCTTAACGCGTATTTCGCCTCCTGCGAGCAGCAGGAGCGCCCCGAGCTGCGCGGCCTGCCCATAGCCGTAGCACCCTTGATGGCCGAGACCACCTGCTGCATCGCCGCCAGCTACGCCGCCAAGAAGTTCGGTGTGAAGACCGGCACGCAGGTGGCAGAGGCCCGCCGCCTCTGTCCCGGCATCGAGATCGTCGAGGCCCGGCCACCGCTCTATGTGCACTATCACGACCGCATCAAGGCCTGCGTGGACCGCGTGGTCCCCATCGAAGCGGCGACCTCGATTGATGAGTTCATCTGCGACCTGCCTGCAGGGCACAAGACGCCGGAAAAAGCGGTCGCCCTCGCCAAAACCTTGAAACAGGCGATGGCCCGGGAGGTGGGCGAGGTGATGACCTGCTCCATCGGCATCGCCCCCAACGCCTGGCTCGCCAAGGTGGCCAGCGACATCCAGAAACCCGATGGCCTGGTGCTGATCGAACCGCACGACCTGCCGCACATCCTGCATGGCCTGGAATTGCGCGACCTCAGCGGCATCGGCCCCAACATGGAGCAGCGCCTCAACCGCGCACGCATCTTCACCGTGCAGCAGCTCTGTGCGGCCAGCAAGCTGGAACTGCGCCGCGCCTGGGGCGGTGTGGAGGGCGAGATCATGTTCGAGCGCCTACGCGGCGCCCCGGTGCCGCTCACCGTCAGCGAGTGCGCCAGCATCGGCCACTCGCACGTGCTGCCGCCCGTGAAGCGCAACGATGTGGATGCCCACAGCATCATCCACCGCATGATGCAAAAAGCCGCGATGCGCTTGCGCAGGCTCGACCTCGTCACCTCCCACATGCAGGTTGCAGTGCGCTTCATCGGCAAGCAGGGCCGTGGACACTGGGATGTAGACGCACGCTTCAATCACACCGACGACACCATAGAACTCACCCATCATCTCAATGCACTATGGGCTGACTACCCTGGCTGCAATACCAGCCAGGCGCCAATGCATGTCGGCGTGGTGCTGAGCGGCCTGATCGAATCGCGCCACCAAACCGTGCCCCTCTTCGAAGCAGGCCGCCCCCACGCGCCGCTCATGAAAGCCATGGACAAACTCAACTTGCGCTTCGGCAAGAGCACCCTCTACTTCGGCGCCGCCCACAAGGGCCGCGACCATGCGCCGATGCGGATTGCGTTCACCCGCATACCGGATGTGGAAGTGGAGTGATTGCCCTCTACCTTTTGCTAAGGATTATTCTCATTTGCGTGAAACTCCGGCTCACAAATTGAGCTGATACATGCTTATCGTGCTGCCAGTCTCACCAAAGAGGCTCGGGAGGGCACATGGGAAACAGCTCGCACATCGACAAGGATGGTAGGCATCGCCAGTTGGAAGATCATTTGCGTGCCGTTGCGCAGACGGCATCAGAGAATGCAGCCCCTTTTGAAGCAGGGGACTGGGCGCGCACCGCTGGCCTGTGGCATGACCTTGGCAAATATCAGCCGCCTTGGCAGAGCTACCTGCGCAGCCACCACACCGGCGACCCGCACGACGCGGAGCCACGTGGAAAAGTCCCGCACGCACTGGCGGGCGCCCAGTACGCCGAGCGCGAGCTTGGATCATTGGGTCGCCTGCTGGCGTATGTGATTGCAGGGCACCATGCCGGGTTGCCGGATTTTCATAGTGACGATGGCGGCTTGGGCAGCTTGCGCCTTCGCTTGGCAGAAGCCAGCAGCAACCCGAAGCGCGATGAGCTCACAGCAGCATTCGGCAATGCCGAGGCGATCCCGCCGGACATTCTTGCCAAGCCCAGCCTGGCTCCCGATTCGAGAATGGATTCGCGCGCCAAAGGCAGCGAACTGGCGCTTTCGCTCTGGCTGCGAATGCTGTTCTCTTGTCTGGTGGATGCCGACTTTCTCGATGCCGAGGCTTTCCTGAATCCGCAGCAGCACGCGCAACGCCCGGCCCTGCCAAAAGCTGCTGACCTGCTGTCGACGTTCAACGCCTACATGGCGCATAAAACGGCAGATGCGGCAGCCAATCCCAGCCCAGTCAACACAGCCCGCGCACAAGTGCTCACCGCTTGTCGCAGCTCAGGCCAAGCGCCCCGCTTCGCCAGCGGCATCTACAGCCTCACCGTGCCCACCGGCGGTGGCAAAACACTGGCGAGCTTGGCCTTTGCGCTGGAACACGCCAAGGCTCACGGCAAGCAGCGGGTGATCTACGGCATCCCTTTTACGAGCATTATCGAGCAGACGGCTGGTGTGTTCCGCGAAGCGTTTGCTGATAACCCTGACTGCGTGATCGAGCACCACAGCAACCTCGATCCCGCCAAAGCCAGCGGCACCAGCCATCTCGCTACCGAAAACTGGGATGCCCCGCTGATCGTCACCACCAACGTGCAGTTGTTCGAGAGCCTGTTTGCCGCCAAGACCTCGCGCTGCCGCAAGCTGCACAGCCTCGTCAACAGCGTCATCGTACTGGATGAGGCGCAGCAGTTGCCGCCCGCCTATCTCGCACCCATCACCCAGGCTTTGCGGCTACTGGCCCAGCACTACGGCGTCACCGTGCTGCTGTGCACCGCCACCCAGCCCAACCTGCAAGGGCAGACCGATGCCTTTGGCCGCAGCGCCTTCCCCGGCATTGGCGCGGTGCAGGAAATCATTGCCAACCCGGCTGGCCTCTACGCCACGCTTAAACGAGTGGAGGTAACGCTGCCCAAGGCCGACGATGCACGCACCAGTTGGGAGGCACTGGCGCAATCGCTCCACATGCACGATTGCGCGCTCACCATCGTCAACACCCGACAGGATGCGCGTGACCTCTACAGCGCCCTTGGTGAAGACTCAGGCCGCGTGCATCTCTCCGCCCGCATGTGCCCGCAGCATCGGGCCGATGTCATCGCCGACATCAAGCAGCGTCTGCAAGCACGGCGCACAGGCGAGATCACGACACCGCTGCGTGTGGTCAGCACCACGTTAGTAGAGGCAGGTGTGGATTTGGACTTCCCGGTCGTCTACCGCTCGCTGGCCGGGCTGGATTCCATCGCCCAGGCCGCAGGCCGCTGCAACCGCGAAGGCCGCTTGGCAGGCATGGGCCAAGTGGTGGTGTTCCGCCCCGAAAAAGAGCGCGGCAAGGGCCTGATGCAGGAGGCGCGGCAAGCCGCCGCAGAACTGATTGACGGCGGGCTTGTGACTGATGCTTTGGCGCCGGAAACCTTCGCGCTCTACTTCAACAAGCTTTACGGCGAGCTACAGAGAAACAACGGCGGCAAGGGGCTGGATGCGAAGGAGATCGTTCGCTTGCTCACGCCCGACGGCAAGGATTGCGCGATCAGCTTTCGCACCGCCGCCGAGCGTTTCAAATTGATTGATGAAGAAGGCCAGCACAGCGTGGTGGTGCGTTATGCGCGTGATGAAGCGATGCGAAATGACTTTGAGACGGCACTCGGTGCGCTAGCCAAAGACCCAACAGCGCGCTGGGCCTACCGCCAGCTGCAACGCTTCACCGTGAGCGTGCCGGAGCATGAGTTCAAACGCATGGAGCAGATGGTGGAACCCATTGCAGGGCTGCTCGTGGTGCAGGAGGGTTGGTATGACCCAGCGTTTGGCTTGCGCAGCCCCGACGAAGCAATGAGTGCCACCAGCCTTTGTCCTTCATGAAAATGGGGACAGCCAAACGGCTGTCCCCAGGTTCGATTTCAAGCTGAGACCCACATGTTTCAATCCGCGCATGGTTACAACTTGACCAAAGCCATGCGATAAAAGTATCTTGCCATAAGCTGAGACACACATGAAAGTAAATGAATCAATTTTTCGACTGGAAGGGCATTGCGCGGGAGCTGCGGCTTCTGATCGAGAACGTGTCGCCGCTCAAGTTGGCAATGCTGCTCAGGTTGGTTGCCTTTTTAGCGACCCTCATTTTTTTGGCCTACATCAAATGAGCTTTTCCCAATGAACTTCTGTCTGGAGGTCAAAGGCGACTACGCCTGCTTCACCCGCCCCGAAATGAAGGTGGAGCGCGTGAGCTACGACGTCATTACCCCCTCCGCCGCCCGCGCCGTATTCGAAGCCATTCTCTGGAAGCCCGCCATCCGCTGGCAGGTGACGAAGATCGAAGTGCTCAAGCCCATCCGCTGGGCCAGCGTGCGTCGCAATGAGGTGGGCTCAGTCATCAGCAGCGACAACGTCAAAACCGCCATGAATCGCGGTGAGGGCAATTTGGGCTTGTATGTGGAAGACGAACGCCAGCAGCGCGCCAGCCTGGTGCTGCGTGACGTGGCCTATCGACTGCACGCCGAGTTCGAGTTGCTCGACCCCAACCGCCACAAATCGCGTTACCCACACCTGGTGGGCGTGCTCGAAAGCAACGAAGAACGCGAGGACATGCGCGGCCCCGAAACGCCCATGAAATACGCCGCCATGTTCAAGCGTCGCGCAGCCAAGGGGCAGTGCTTCAACCAACCTTACCTCGGCACCCGCGAGTTCTCCTGCGCCTTCCGGTTGGTGCAAGACCTCACCGCCGAACCTGCCGCAATCGCCGAAACCCGCGACCTGGGCTGGATGCTCTATGACCTCGACTACCGCAATCCCGAAAGCCCTACGCCGCTGTTCTACCGCGCGCAGCTGCAAAACGGCGTGATTGTGGTGCCAGCCATCCACAGTAACGAGGTGCGCGGATGATCCTGCAAGCACTCAACGACTACTACCACCGCAAGCAGGCGGCGGATGGCGACTCGATAGCCCCGGAGGGTTTCGAGTTCAAGGAAATCCCCTTCCTTATCGTGCTCAAGTCCGATGGCAGCGTGCTGACCGTGCGGGATACCAGAGAGGGTGAGGGCAAGGCGCGACGGGCCAAGACCTACACGGTGCCAAAGGCCGTGAAACGCACTGTGGGTATCGCCGCCAACCTGCTGTGGGACAACGCCGAATACACCCTCGCCCTGCCCTGCGAGGGCCGCGAGACTTCGGCGGAAGACCTCGCCAAGCGCCATGCGGCCTTCAAGCAAAGGCTGGACAAGGACTTGTCTGGCTGCGATGACGCAGGGCTTTCTGCATTGCGCGCTTTTCTGCAAAGCCTAGATCTGGTCGCACTCGCTGCCTTCCCCGCCTTTGCCGATGTGCAGGCCAGCAATGGCAACGTGAGTTTTCAGTTGGCGGGTGAAAGTGAGTTGATTGCCAACCGTCTCACGCTCGTCGAGCGATTGCAGCAAACGCCAGAACCAGCGGCTGAAGGCAGTGCCGACGGCGTCCGCTGCCTTGTTTCGGGCGAGATGGACGAACTGGCCCGCCTGCATGACTCCATCAAAGGCGTATGGGGCGCTCAGACGGCGGGGGCGAACATCGTTTCTTTCAACCTTGCCGCCTTCAATTCCTACGGCAAGACGCAGGGCGGTAATGCGCAGGTCGGCAAGAAAGCGGCCACCAACTACGCCGCCGCTCTAAATGCCCTACTGCATAAGGACTCCAAGCAGCGCGTGCAGGTGGGCGATGCCAGCACCGTGTTCTGGGCCAGCAAACCCGATACACCCGCCGAGAGCCTGTTTGCGATGTTCGCAGGCACCACCGGCGATGCCCCTGATGCAGGCACCAAGCTGGTCAGCAGCTTGTATGCCTCGGTCAACAACGGGGCGTATCAAGCGGAAGACGGCAACGAACGCTTCTATGTGCTGGGTCTCGCCCCCAACGCCGCACGGCTGTCAGTGCGCTTCTGGTATGCCGCACCGATCAAGGAGTTTGCACTGCACATCCACCAGTATTTTCAGGATGTGGAGATCGACCTCCCGGCTTATGAGAAGCGGCGCTTCTTCTCGCTCTATCAACTGCTGCGCAGCATCGCGCTGCTGGGCGAGGCCAAGAACATTCCGCCCAACATCGCAGGCGAAACCCTGCGCGCCATTGTCAGCGGGCTGCCGCTGCCTGCCGCTCTGCTCAACATGGCCGTGATGCGTTGCCGCGCCGAGCGGCAAGTGACCCCACCGCGCGCCAGCCTCATCAAAGCATGCCTCACCCGCCAAGCGCGGCTCGACCATCAACCGGAGCACACCCTCACCATGAGCCTCAACCTCGAAGACACTCGCCCGGCCTATCGGCTGGGCCGCCTGTTCGCTGCTTTGGAGCGCATCCAGACTGACGCGATGGGCGATGTGAACAGCGGCATCCGTGATCGCTATTACGGCTCGGCGTCGGCCAGCCCAGCATCCATCTTTGGCGTGCTGCTCAAGAACGCCAACAACCATCTTGGCAAGCTCAAGCCCGGCATTGCCACCAATCACCGCAAGCTGCTGGGTGAGGTGATGGATGGCTTAGACGACCTGCCCACGCAGATGCCCTTGGCGCAGCAGGGCTTGTTCGCCATTGGCTACTACCACCAGATACAGGCGTTCTACGCCAGCAAGTCCAGCCCTGAAACCAACACTGCCATCGCCTAATTAGAGACCACCCATGAGCCTGAACAACCGCTACGACTTTGTCCTGCTGTTTGATGTGAAAGACGGCAACCCCAATGGCGACCCGGACGCTGGCAACCTGCCGCGCGTGGATGCCGAAACCGGCTTTGGCTTGGTGACGGATGTGTGCCTCAAACGCAAGGTGCGCAACTTTGTGGGCTTGGTGAAAGAGGAGCAGCCGCCCTTCGAGATTTACGTGAAGGAGAAGGCCATCCTCAACAACCAGCATAAGCGTGCCTACGTCGCCATTGGTGCAGGTGACTTGGTGGGTGAAGCCGCAGAGGGCGACAAGGCTGCCGATTTGCTTGGTGAGGCTAAGGAGGAAAAAGCCAAGAAGAGCAAGACCAAGGACAAGCGCATCGGCGGCGACAAGGTGGGCGAGGCGCGCGACTGGATGTGCAAGAACTTCTTCGACGTGCGTACCTTCGGCGCGGTGATGTCCACCGGCATCAACTGCGGCCAAGTGCGCGGCCCGGTGCAGATGACCTTTGCCCGCTCAATTGATCGCATCGCCACGCTGGAGCACTCCATCACCCGCATGGCGGTGGCGACCGAAGCCGAAGCCGAGAAGCAGGACGGCGACAACCGCACGATGGGACGCAAGTTCACGGTTCCATATGGCCTGTATGCCGCGCATGGCTTCGTCTCCGCACATCTGGCGCGGCAAACCGGCTTCTCCGTCGACGACCTCGAACTGCTGTGGCAGTCGCTCGCCAACATGTTCGAGCACGACCGCGCCGCCGCCCGCGGCGAGATGACCACGCGCGGGCTTTATGTGTTCGAGCACGAATCCGCACTGGGCAATGCGCAGGCGCATACCTTGTTCGAGCGCATCCAGCCAAAGCTCAAGAACGAGGCAACCATCCCCCGCAACTTTGCGGACTACACTGTGCAGGTAGATGATTCCAACCTGCCCACAGGCGTGCGCCTGCTTCGCAAGGTGGGATAAGGAGGCAACGAATGGACGTTGATTTCGAGAAGGGTCTGGACTGGCGCGACCACGTCACCGTCAACCCAGACATCCTGGTGGGCAAGCCCATCATCAAGGGCACGCGCATCTCGGTGGAGCTACTGCTGGATCGTCTTGGTGATGGCTGGAGCATGGAAGAGATTCTGGAGAGCTACCCGCACATCAAGCGTGAGGATGTGCAAGCCGCCGTGAAATTCGCCACCGAGTTGTTCAAAGAAGAACGCTTCGAGGCCATCGCCAAAGCTAGGGGGTGACAGTGCATGTTGCCCAAGCTGCTGGTCAACGAAAACTTCCCCGCGCCATCAACGGCGCTGCTGCGTGCGGCAGGCTGTGATGTGCTGGCGATTGCAGAGACCCATGCCAGCCTGCCAGACCCGGAGGTGATGGCACTGGCCTGCGCCCAAAACCGCTGGCTCATCACGTTTGACCGCGACTACGGCGAGCTGTTGTTTGGCCGCCGCCTGCCCGCACCACCAGCGGTGATCCTCATCCGCGAGCCACACTACCGCAGCCACGAGCCTGCACAGTGGTTGCTGCCACTGCTCGCACAACCCGAAACCATTGTCGGCAGCTTCGTGGTGCTCACGCGCGATAGCCTGCGGCGTCGGCCACTGCTGCGAGTGCTCGGTGCAAGCCTCTGACCCCATCACCCTCTCGGCCCTGCAACACTGGTGCTACTGCCCGCGCCAGTGCGGGCTGATTCACGTTGAGCAAGCATTTGAAGAAAACCTGCACACCCTGCGTGGGCAGGCGGTGCATCAGCGGGTGGATGCCTCCGGTGTGGAGACGCGCCCAGGCTTGCGGGTGGAGCGTTCGCTACCTTTGTGGAGCGACGCACTGGGCCTGATCGGCAAAGCCGACGTGGTGGAGTTTGCTACCAGCGGCGCGCCCTACCCAGTGGAATACAAGCATGGCAGCCGTAACAAGAAGGCCAGCATCGCCGCCTGCGATGAGCTGCAACTCGCCGCACAAGCTCTGTGCCTTGAAGAAATGACCGGCCACGCTGTGCCGGAAGGCGCTATCTACTACGCCACTTCGCGTCGCCGCAAAGTGGTGCCCATCTCGGTGGATTTGCGCGCACAGGTGGCGGCAGCCATCACCGCCATCCGCCAGCTGCTTGCGGCCCCCGCATTGCCGCCGCCAGTGAATGACGAACGCTGCCGCGCCTGCTCGCTGATCCACCTCTGCCAGCCGGAGGCCATTGGCCCCCTCGCCCGCTGGCGAGACGCCCGACGCGGCTTGTTTGAGGCAGACGACGCATGAAGCAGCTGCTCAACACGCTCTACCTCACCACACCCGGCGCGTATGTCCACTTGGACAACGACACCCTGCGCATCGAGGTGGAGCGCGAAACCAGGCTGCGCGTGCCACTGCATCACCTGGGCGCAGTGGTGACGTTTGGTAACGATGTGCTCATCTCCCCCGCCGCGATGATGGCGCTGGCTGAAGCGGGTAAATCCCTCGTGCTCTGCGACCGCAATGGCCGCTTCAAGGCGCGGCTCGAAGGCAAAGTTCAAGGCAATGTGCTGCTGCGGCAAGCGCAATGGCAACGTGTACAAGATGCTGTCTTCGCGCTCGACTGCGGCAAGGCATTCATCGCCGGCAAGCTGCGCAATTGCAGGCAGGTGTTGCTGCGCGGCGCACGTGAGGCGAAGGCGGCAGATGAAGCCGCAGTGCTCACCCGCAGCGCACAGAATCTCGCCGCCTCGTTGCGCGCCTTGAAAGGCGCAGACACGCTGGATGTGGTGCGTGGTATCGAAGGTGAAGCTGCGCGCGGCTACTTCGCTACCCTGCACCTGCTGCTGCGCGCGGACCTGCGCGAAGACTTCCGCATGGATGGTCGCAGCCGCCGCCCGCCGCTGGATCGCTTCAACGCGCTGCTGTCCTTCCTCTATTCCATGCTCACCAACGATTGCCGCAGCGCCTGCGAAGCGGCAGGGCTTGACCCGCAAGCCGGGTTTTTGCATGTGCTGCGCCCCGGCCGCGCCGCATTGGCGCTGGACGTGATGGAAGAGTTTCGTCCCCTGCTGGCCGACCGCCTCGCCCTCTCGCTCATCAACCGCGGCCAACTGCGTGCCAGCGACTTTGACCAGCGCCCCGGTGGCGCTGTGCAACTGCACGATGCCGCACGCAAAGTGGTCATCGTCGCCTACCAGGAACGCAAGCAAGAGGAAGTCACTCACCCCCTGCTCGACCAGAAAGGCGCCCTCGGCGTGATGCCACATTTGCAAGCCCGTTTACTCGCCCGTGTGCTACGTGGCGATGGCGACGGCTATCTGCCCTTTTTGAGTCGCTGACCATGCTCGTGATCGTCTGCTACGACGTAGCTACCGAAACCACTGCGGGCCGCAAGCGCCTGCGGCGAGTGGCACGTGTGTGTGAATCCATTGGTCAGCGCGTGCAAAAATCCATCTTCGAATGCAAAGTAAGCGCCATGCAATATGAGCAGCTGGAGCGTGATTTGCTGGCCGAAATCGACTCCACTCAGGATTGCCTGCGTTTCTATCGCCTGACCGAGCCGTTTGACCTGCATGTGAAAGAGCATGGCAAGTTCAAAGCCATCGACTTTGAAGCCCCCTTGGTTCTATGAAATGCGCGAACCCCAAGTGACGCGCATCTACCGCAAGGTTCGCGCAGAGTCCAGAAAGGCTTTTGAAACCTCAACTCTTTCATCATCTTCACCGCTACTTTCCATGTCCTACCCACAGAGCAGACATTTGTTCGCGCACTGGCGAAAAAGCTCTTTAACAAATCAATATCTTGCGATACTGCTGTCTCGCTCGGCTTCAACGCCGAGCGCGGATTGAAACGGCAGGCTGCGCGGCATGAAGCGCGATATTGCCGGTCTCGCTCGGCTTCAACGCCGAGCGCGGATTGAAACAAGCACTGGCTGCTCAAGGATTGCCCCGATGAAGGTCTCGCTCGGCTTCAACGCCGAGCGCGGATTGAAACGTCGGCTGGCGCGGGCGGTACCGGATCGCCGGGCGCGTCTCGCTCGGCTTCAACGCCGAGCGCGGATTGAAACATGGCTATGGGGGCGGGAATGATGACGGGGGGCGGGTCTCGCTCGGCTTCAACGC
>JAUSQI010000082.1 GCA_030652575.1 Stagnimonas sp.
CACGCCCAAGGGCTTCAAGGAAGCCTACGACGAATATGTCGCCGGCGGCTGGCAGGGTTTGAGCCACCCCACCGAGTACGGCGGCCAAGGCCTGCCGATGTCGCTGGGCCTCATCAAGTCGGAAATGATGGGCACCGCCAACTGGTCGTTCACCATGTATCCCGGCCTCTCTCTAGGGGCGATGAACACCATCATGCAGCACGCCTCAGAAGAGCTTAAAAACCGCTACATGCCGCCGCTCACCGAAGGCCGCTGGATGGGCACCATGTGCCTCACCGAGCCGCAGTGCGGCACCGATCTGGGCCAGGTGAAGACCAAGGCCGATCTCAATGCCGACGGCAGCTACAGCGTCACCGGCACGAAAATCTTCATCAGCTCCGGCGACCATGACCTGACCGAGAACATCATCCACATCGTGCTCGCGCGCCTGCCCGACGCACCGCCCGGCACGCGCGGCATTTCGCTGTTCATCATCCCCAAGATGAAAGTGAATGCCGATGGCTCGCTCAATGGCAGCAACAACGTGGTTTGCTCGTCGCTCGAACACAAGATGGGCATCAAGGCTTCGGCCACGGCCGTCATCAATTTCGAGGGCAGCACCGCGTATCTCATCGCCCAGCCGAACAAGGGTCTGGAGGCGATGTTCACCTTCATGAACACCGCCCGCCTCGGCACCGCCGTGCAGGGTGTGGCGCATGCCGAACTCTCGTTTCAGGGCGCGCTCGCCTACGCCAAGGAGCGCCGCTCGATGCGCGCGCTCAGCGGCAAGAAAGAGCCTGAGAAAGTGGCGGATGCGATCATCCACCACGCCGATGTGCGCCGCATGCTGCTGACCCAGAAAGCTGTCGCCGAAGGCGGCCGCGCAATGCTGTATTTCTCGGCGCAGTACGCTGACCACATGGTCAACGGCATCATCGAAAACGACCAGGCCAAGTACAAGCTCTGGGACGACAAGCTCGGCTTCTTCACGCCCATCCTCAAGGGCTTTCTGACCGAGATGGGCCTTGAGAGCGCCAACCACGGCATGCAGGTGTTCGGTGGCCACGGCTACATCAAGGAACACGGCATGGAGCAGATCGCGCGTGATGCGCGCATCGCTACCTTGTATGAAGGCACCACCGGCATCCAGGCGCTCGACCTGCTCGGCCGCAAAGTGCTGCTCAACACGCGCGGCAAGTGCGTGCGCGAGTTCACCAGCCTGATCGCGGGCTTTGCCGTCAACCATCTGCGCGATGCGCGCCTGCGCCCCTACGCCACCACGCTCGCCAAGTACGCCGCCGAGTGGAACGTGCTGACCATGCGCATCATGCTCACCGCCCGCAAGGACCGTGACGTGGTGAGTGCCGCCAGCCATCACTTCCTGATGTATTCCGGCTACGTGATGATGGCCTACTTCTGGGCGCTGCAAGCCTCGATCGCCAGCGAGAAACTGAAGAACGGCGGCAGCGAGAGCAAGGAGTTCTACAAGGCCAAGCTCGCCACCGCGCGCTTCTACTTCGACCACCTGCTGCCGCGCGCGAAGGGCCACGCCAGTTCGATGATCAAACCCAGCAAGTCGCTCACCAAGCTGCCGGTCGACCACTTCGCCTTCAACTGATCGCGGCGCAGTTTGAAGAGGCCCCGCCGAGGATTCGACGGGGCTTTTTTATGGACTGCCGCAAGCGGTTACGCTTATAGCCTGCCTGCATCGGAAGCCGCCATGTCCAGAACCTGTCTCGCCCTCGCCCTGCTTACCGCCAGTGCTGCACAGGCCGCCACCGTCATCGACTGCGGCCAGTTGCTGGATGTGAAGGCCGGCACGCTGCGCAGCGGCGTGCAGGTGGTGGTGGAGGGCAGCAAGTTCACCGTGGTGGCGGCCAACACGGCGTTGCCGGCCGATGCCAAGCGGATCGACCTCTCGCAGGCCACCTGCCTGCCGGGGCTGATCGACATGCACGTGCACCTCACCGGCGAGACGGCGAAGCAGGCCGATACCTTTCGCGATGCGCTCTCGCTCAATCCGGGCGACGCCGCCTATCGTTCGGTGGCCTATGCCGAGCGCACGCTGATGGCGGGCTTCACCAGCGTGCGCGATCTGGGTGCGAGCGACGGCCTCAACGTGGCGATGAAGCGCGCCATCGCGGCGGGGCACATCGTCGGGCCGCGCCTATTCACGGCGGGCAAGTCGATTGCGACCACCGGCGGCCATGCCGACCCCAGCAACAATCTCTCGCAGCGTTTCGCCAAGGGCGTGGGCACGCCGGGGCCGATGGAGGGCGTGGTGAATGGCCCGGATGAAGCGGCCGAAGCCGTGCGCGCCCGCTACAAGGAGGGTGCCGATCTCATCAAGATCACTGCCACCGGCGGCGTGCTGAGCCAGGCGGCGAATGGCCAGAACGCGCAGTTCACCGAGGCCGAGATCAAGGCCATCACCAGCACCGCCAAGGACTACGGCTTTCGCGTCGCAGCGCATGCACACGGTCTTGAGGGCATCAAGCGCGCGCTGCGCGGCGGGGTGGACTCCATCGAGCACGGCACCTACATGGACGACGAGGCAATGGCCTTGTTCAAGAAGAACGGTGCCTGGTACGTGCCCACCATCAGCGCGGGGCGCTTCGTGGCCGACAAGTCGAAAGAGCCGGACTACTACTCGCCGCTGGTGCGGCCCAAGGCAGCGGCCATCGGGCCGTTGATCCAGAACACTTTCGGCCGTGCCTACAAGGCCGGCGTGAAGATCGCCTTCGGCACCGATGCCGGGGTGTTTCCCCACGGCGACAACGCCAAGGAATTCGCCTACATGGTGGAGGCCGGCATGCCGCCGCTGGAGGCCATCCGCAGCGCCACGCTGGGAGCGGCCGAGTTGCTCGATCAATCGCAGAATCTGGGCCGCATCGAGCCCGGTTACAGCGCCGATCTGGTGGCGGTAGTCGGCAATCCGCTCACCGACATCGCCACGTTGCAGAAAATGGCCTTCGTGATGAAAGACGGCGTGGTCTACAAAGCGCCGTAACCATGCTGCTCGCCGCACAGGCGGTGCTATTGCTGCATGTGGCTTTCGTGCTGTTCGCGGTGCTGGGCAGTGCGCTGGTGTGGCACCGGGCGCGCTGGGCCTGGCTGCATCTGCCGGCGCTGGCTTGGGGCGTGTGGATCGAACTCAGCCACGGCCTCTGCCCGCTCACCGTGCTGGAGAACCATTTGCTGCAGGCCGCCGGTGCCGTGGCCTATGGCGGCGGCTGCATCGAGCACTACCTGATGCCCCTGCTCTACCCGCCCGGCTTGCAGCCCGCGCATCAAATCTGGCTGGCGGTTGCGCTCGCGGCGATCAATCTTGTGGGTTACGGTCTGGCCCTTCGCAAACACTTTCAGAGTCGCCATGTCTGACGCCATCCTCGATCTCATCCCCGGCCGCTCGCGCGACCTGGGCGGTTTCACCGTCGCGCGCGTGCTGCCCATCGGCCATCGCAAGATGGTCGGGCCCTTCATCTTCTTCGACCATCTCGGCCCCACGGTGCTTGCACCCGGCGCGGGCATGGACGTGCGCCCGCATCCGCACATCGGCCTGGCCACCGTCACTTACCTGTTCGAGGGCCGTATCCGCCATCGCGATTCGCTGGGCACGGTGCTCGATATCGAACCCGGCGCGGTGAACTGGATGACTGCCGGCAGCGGCATCGTGCACAGCGAGCGCAGCACGCCGGAGGATCGCCTGGTGCCGCTGCCGATGCACGGCATCCAATCCTGGGTGGCGCTGCCGCAGGCGGCCGCCGAGATCGCCCCGAGCTTCGTGCACCACCCCGCCAACACCCTGCCGCAATGGCAGCACGAGGGCGCGACGCTGCGGCTGATTGCCGGCACCGCCTATGGCCGCGAGTCACCGGTGGAAGTCGCCTCGCCTACGCTCTACATCCACGCCGAATGGTCGCGCGCCGGCAGCCTGCCGCTGCCGGACGAACACGCCGAGCGCGCGGTCTACGTGGTGCGCGGCGCGGTGACGATTGCGGGCACGCGCATCGAAGCCGGCACGATGGCCGTGCTCACCGATAGCGCCAGTACGCTCGATGCCGACGCCGGCACCGTCGCCATGCTGCTGGGCGGCGCGCCGATGGATGGCGAACGGCATGTGTGGTGGAACTTCGTCAGTGCCGACCTCGCGCGCATCGAACAGGCCAAGGCCGACTGGCAGGCCGAACGCTTCGCGCCCGTGCCGGGCGAGACCGAGCGCATCCCGCTGCCGCAGTCCTGAAACAGAAAGCCCCGCATTGCGGGGCTTTCTGTTGATGCAGCTCAACCCTTGGGTTGCGGCACCGTGCGCAGATACGGCTTGATGGTCTTGAAACCGTTCGGGAAGAGCTTGTGCGCTTCTTCGTCCTTCACGCTCGGCACGATGATGACGTCTTCGCCGTTCTTCCAGTTCACCGGGGTCGCCACCTTGTAGCCGTCGGTGAGTTGCAGGCTGTCGATGACGCGCAAAATCTCGTCGAAGTTGCGGCCGGTCGAGGCCGGATAGGTGAGCGACAGGCGCAGCTTCTTGTTGGGGTCGATCACGAACACGCTGCGAACCGTGAAGGTGTCCGACGCATTCGGGTGGATCATGTCGTAGAGGTTGGCGACTTTCTTGTCAGCGTCGGCGATGAGCGGGAAGTTGAGCGCCGCGCCCTGCGTCTCCTCGATGTCCTTCGCCCAGCCGTGATGGTCTTCGAGCTTGTCCACCGAGAGACCAATCGCCTTGACGTTGCGTTTCTCGAACTCGGGCTTGAGCTTGGCGGTGTAGCCGAGTTCGGTGGTGCACACCGGCGTGTAGTTCTTGGGATGGCTGAACAGCACCACCCAGCTCTTGCCGGCCCACTCGTGGAAGTGGATCGGACCTTCAGTGGTGGGTGCTTCAAAGTCGGGGACGATATCGCCCAGTCGCAGGGTCATGGCTTGTCCTTCTAATGCCTTCAGGGGCGGCCAGACTGCGCCCGAAGCCGGCGCGCGGCAAGACCTATGGTTAGAAGATCGAGCGCTGTACCGCCGCCATGCGGCCGACACACGCCAGCAGCAGCAACAGCAGCAGGCCTGCGCTGAGCGAGCCACCGGCCGCCAGGTCGTCAGTGGCGCTCGCGGTGCTTTCAGGCACCACGGTGGCAGGCGGCACGACCAGCGGTGGCAGGCTGACGCCGCTGAAACTCTTGCCCGCCAGCACCGTGGCATTGCTGGCCGGGGCGAGCCAGGGTTTCAGCGACCCGCCCACGGTGCCATCGCCCGCCCAGGCCTGCGCCAGCCGCGCATAGGTCAGTTGCGGGTCGGCGGCATCGCAGGCGACCCCGGTGCTGAGCGTGCCAATGAGCTGGCCCCGTGCGTCGAACAGACCGGAGCCCGAAGCACCCGCTGCCGCCCCACCCTGCTGCGGCGCGAGCGCCCAGCCGAGCAGGTCGACGCCGAGCAGGAACGACGTCAACCGCGTCGTGAGCGACACCGTGCCGGCGGAGAGCAGCTGCTTCTGCATGCCGCCGGCGTGGTGCAGACCGGTCAAGGCCCCGGCCGGCAGCTGGTCGCCGGCGTCGAAGCCCGAATACCAGGGGTCGAGGCCCTGCGGCGGGCGGCTGGTGAGTTCCACCAGCCAGCTGTCGCCGTACTGGGCGCGATGCACCGCGCCTTCGGTGAACGTGGCGCCACTGCCCCAGGCGCTGGCGAGCGGGCTGCCGCAGCTGGCAACGGCGTTCCAGGCCATGCGCAGCGAGGCGGCGGCACGCACGGGATCGGTGCTGCCAGCGCTGCTGTAGCAGTGTTTTGCCGTGAGTAGGTAAGGGCGCGCATCGTCAGCGGTGTTGTTCATCAGCGTGCCGGTGCAGGTGGCGGTGTTGAGCACGATGAGGGCGACCACGGCACGGCCCCACTGCTGCACGGCGGGGTCTGCCGTGCAGCTGTAATTGACCGTGCACGATCCTGCCTTCGCGCTGACCGCAGCAGGCGGTGCTAACGGATCACGGAAGGCCGCCTGTACCTGCACCACCCGCAGCATGAAATCGTCGGCGACGGCGCGCGGCATCTGCGCCTTCAGCAGCAACTGCGTGCCGGGCTGATGACGGGTGAACAAGGTGGTCGCATCGAGCGGCCCCTGCCAGTTCGTATCGCCGATTTGCAGGCTGGCGCCGACAGGCAGGCGCAGGGCGTCGAGTTCCAGCGCCAGCGCTTGCGCGTCGTGCACGACGACGGTGTGCGTCCAGGTCAGCGTCTCGCCTTGCAGCCGCCATTCACCATCGTGCCGGGCATCCAGCGACAGCGGCAGCGCCTCGGCGAAAGTCTCGGGCGCATGCGTCTCTTGCGTGGCGTCGAGCGTCAGCACGCTGCTGCTGGCCGCAAGAGCCTGCGCAGAGATCAGCAGCGAGAACAACAGCGTGAGTAAGGTGCGCACCGGGCGTCTTCCAGAACCATTTTTCGGATCGTGGCAGCGCCCGCCGCCGCCGCCGCAACCTGCCGATCAGTGGCAGGCCAGAGCGGCATCAACGCCGCGTCAGGCCCTGGAATCGCAGAGTCAAACCAACAGCCGCAGCGGCAAGCCCGGCCGTCAAACCCCACCACAGGCCGTTGGCGCCCAGCGGTGTGTGAAAACACAGCCACCACGCCACCGGCAGGCCGATACACCAGTAGCTGAACAGCGTGATGACCATCGGCAGGCGCGTGTCCTTGAGGCCGCGCAGCGCGCCGTTGACGGTGGCTTGCAGGCCATCGGCGAGCTGGAAGATCGCCGCCAGCGCCAGGAATGCCATCGCCTGCGCGGCAATGCCGACATCCTGCGTATACAGCGCGGCAATGACGCCGCCGAACACCAGCATCACCGTGGCATTGAAGGCGGCGTTGGACATGCCCATGCCCATGCCGACCAGGCCCGCATACCGGGCCGAAAGGGCATCACCCGCGCCGGCGAAAAAGCCGACGCGCACCGTGGTGGCAAAGCCGATGCCGAGCGGGATCATGAACACCACCGAGGCGAAGTTGATGGCGATCTGGTACGCCGCCACGGTGCGCTCGCCGAGGCGCGCCATGAACATGGCCACCACCACGAACAGGCCGGCTTCAGCGAGCACGATCAGGGCGATGGGCAGGCCGAGCTTCAGGGTCTCGCCGACCGCGCCGGTCTCGCGGCCGTGACCCTTGAAGACACGCAGCGCCGACAACCGCGGATTGCGGCCGTAGAACGCTGCCAGGCTCGCCGCCATCACCACGCAGGCGATGGCGGTGGCAATGCCGGAGCCGGTCACGCCCAGCGCCGGCACCGGGCCGGCACCGAAGATCAGCAGCCAGTTGAGCAGCGCGTTGACGATGAGCCCGATCAGACCCGCGAGCATCACCGGCCGCGTCGCCTCCAGCCCTTCGGCGACGAAGCGCAGCGCGAACCAGCTGCACAGGCCGAAAGCCGAGAACGCATAGGCACGCAGGTACGGAATGGCGAGCGCGGTGGTCTCGGCATCGAGATCCAGCGCACGGATGGCGGGGCTGGCGATCAGCTGCAGCGACAGGCACCAGATCGCGCCCATCCACAGCGCCATGCCTTGCAGGGTGCGGGCGTAGCTGCCGATGGTTTCGGGGGCCACGCCCGCGCCGCGCCGCTGCGAAACGATGGCCGAGGCGGCCATGAACACGCCGAGAAAAAACACGAAGAACGCCATGCTGATGTTCACGCTCACCGCCACCGCCGCCAGCGCATTGGGGCCGAGCTTGCCCGCCATGATGGTGTCGGTCGCACCCATGCCCACGCCGGCCAGCTGGGCGGCAATCAGCGGCAGTGCCAGCTTGAGGTTGGCGCGCATCTCGGTGCGCAGGCGGGGCGAAAACATGGGGTGCTCAGACAGGAGGCATGATCGAGGGGCGCGGATTGTATTGCGCCTGCCAGATACCGCCATGACAGGCAGGTAAGATGCACGGCCCCCTTACCTGATCGAGCACGCACGATGCGTCCCGTCACCGCCGTCGCCAACCATCTCATCCAGCGCGCTACCCAGGCCGGCAAGACCCTCACCGGCGGCCAGCTGCACAACCTGGTGTATTTCGCGCACGGCCTCAGGCTGGCGATGGTCAACGACCCCCTGCTGGACGAAGCCGTGCTGGCCGATGCCGATGGCATCTCCATCCAGGGTTTGCGAGTGCATGGCATCAGCGGCGAAAAACCCGTCAACGGCCTGCTGCTGTTGCTGGTGAAGCGCGCCGATGGCCGCATCGACGACGACACGCCGCAGCTGGCCGCCGACGACCCTGCCCTCGCCACGCTGGACATGGTCTGGCAGCGCTTCGGCAGTTTCACCGCCCAGTACATGGGGTTTTTCGTGCGCTCTGGCGATGGCCCCTGGGACCTGGCTTGGCACTCCACCGAGCGTCACGACCGCGAGACGCTGACACTGGCCAACTCCGCCATCCGCACCTGGTTTCGCAGCCTGCTGATCCAGGAAAACAAGGACCGCGCCGTCGCCGACGGGCTGGAGGAAACCGTGATGCTGTCGCGGGTGAGCTTCAGCGAAACGCTGGGGCCCAACAGGCGTTAATGGGCGCTGCTGCGCCCGGTCATCCACGAACGCAGCGAGCGCACACGGTCCATCAGGCGGGGCGGCGGGGCGGCCATGCCGGGTGACGGCGCGCTGGGCTTCTCCACCGCATAGCGCTGGTGCAACTCGGGGTTGCGGGCCAGTTGCAGGTGATGCTTCTGCGCCGAGTTGACCATGATGCGGCAGGTCACTTCCTGCACCGGCTTGGTCAGCAGCCGGTAGATCTGGCCCTGGTTGATCAGCTCGATGGCAGCCCCCGCATCGGCACGCTCGGTGAGGATCACCGTCACCAGCTGCGGCTGATGCTGCTTGAGCAGGCCGATCAGGCTCACCACCGGCAGGTTCTGCACGCGGCTGTCTGAAATCACCACGCCGATGTGCTGCTGTTCGAGAAGGTCCACCGCCTCGTCCATGCTGCGCGCGCCGAACACGCGGTAGGCCTCGCCCAGAATGGACTGGATGCGCGGTGCGATCTCTGCGTCGTCGTCCAGCACCAGCACAGCCGGTGCGTCGCTGGCAGCCGCGGCGGTGTTCACCGCAGGCTCCGGCAGCTGGCTGATGGCAAAGCTCGCGCGCGCGGCGGTGACGGCATTGGCCACCGTGCTGGTCAGCTCGTCGTTGGCCCAGGGCTTGTTGACGAAGCGGAAGATCTCGCCCTCGTTCACCGAACCGATGATGGCGTTGAGATCGGAGTAGCCGGTGAGCAGGATGCGCATCGCATGCGGGTTGATCTGGCGCGCCTCGCGCAGCAGCTCGATGCCGGTCATGCCCGGCATGCGCTGGTCGCTGACGATCACGTCCACCGGCTGCACCTTCAGCAGTGCGATGGCCGTCTGCGC
>JAUSQI010000157.1 GCA_030652575.1 Stagnimonas sp.
CCCTCACTCGCCGCCTTGCGCTGTGCCAAAACAGCCTTCCGCCGCAGCGATTGTTTATAGGTCAACACTCTCTACGTTCGCAATTGCGAACGCAGCGTGTAACATCCCGGCGAGAACTGTCATCGCGGCTCGGCATGCGCGCTGATGGAGAGGAGACCGGCGCGCACGCGGCGGCTTAAAACATCAAGCTGAGTCCATCAGGCAAGGTGATATTCATGAAGAAACCGCAGTTCAAAACACTGGCGGCCGCGAGCGCCATGTTCGCTTTGGCCTCTGTGAGTCCCTGGCTTCTTGCCCAGCAGGAAACGCCCGCTGCCGATGCCAGCGCGGAAGCACCTGCCCAAGCGTCGATCGAAACACCCGCGGAAGCCGCTGCCGAGCCGGCAGTCGAAGAATCCTCCTCCGGCGCATCGGCAGTACCTGCGGCAGAAGCTGCGGCACCGATCAAGCCGCGCCCGTCCGAGACGCTGGCGCTCACCTCCAAGGGCTTGATCCTGGATGTGGTGAACACCGGCAAACATCTGGTGGCAGTGGGCGATCGCGGCGCCGTGATCGTCTCCAACAATGGGGCGGACTGGGCGCAGGTGCAGACGCCTGTGCGCTCGCCGCTCACCGCCGTCAGCTTCGCCGACGAAATGCACGGCTGGGCCGTGGGCCACGATGCGGTGATCCTCGCCACCAAGGACGGCGGCAAAACCTGGGCGATGCAGAACTTCGCGCCCGAGCTCGAAAAGCCGTTTCTCGACGTGATCGCCCTCGACACCAACAACGTGTTGGCGCTTGGCGCCTACGGCCTGCTCTACAAGACCAGCGACGGCGGCACGACCTGGGAGGCTGTGGAAGCGCCAGAAATCCGCGCCGACGAACTGCATTTCAACGGTGCCGCCAAGCTCAACAATGGCAGCGTGCTGGCCGTGGGCGAGCAGGGCATGCTGGGCCTGACCGCCGATGGCGGCACGACCTGGACGAAGCTGACTTCGCCTTATGACGGCTCCTACTACGGCGCACTGCCGCTCGGCGATGCCGGTGCGGTGGTGTATGGCCTGCGCGGCAACGTCTACAAGACGACCGATGTGAAAACCGGGCCCTGGACTCAGGTGAAGACCGACACCGTTTCTTCCTTCTTCGGCGCTGCGGCATTGCCGGATGGCGGTGTGGCGCTGGTGGGTCTCGCCGGCGCGGTGCTGATTCTCGATGCCGCCGACAAGGCCACACCCTTGCGCGTGAAGGTGCGCGGCAAGGACGCACTCGGCCGTGAACTCGACAAGGACGTGACCGGCAGTTTCTCCGCCGCAACCCCCTTTGCAGGCGGGTTGCTGGTAGTGGGCGAGCAAGGCGTGCAGAGCCTCAAGCTCTGACGCCGCAACCGACGCGCTTCAAGTCTTTAGACAAGTGCCGCGCCATCAGCGGCCGCACAAACAACCGATTGGGAGAGTCACATCATGGTTGATGCACAACACATGAGCACATCCACCAAAATCCTTCGCGCCATCGAGCCGATCATCTACGCCAAACGCTGGCTGACGATGGGGATTCTGCTGGTGCTGACCGCGTTCTTCGCCGTGGTCGCGTCCACCATCAAGCCCGATGCCGGCTTCGATAAATCGATTCCGCTCGAGCACCCCTATATGCAGGTGCTGAAGCAGTATCAAGCCGACTTCGGCGGTGCCAACAATGTGCTGGTGGCGCTGATCCAGAAACCGGGCAAGGGCGAGATCTACAACGAGAGTTTCCTCGCTTCGCTGAAGCAGGCGACGGATGAAGTGTTCTTCCTCCCCGGCGTCGACCGCTCGCGCGTGTCCTCGCTGTTCACGCCCGATGTGCGCTATGTCGAAGTGGTGGAGGGCGGCTTCAAGGGCGGCAACGTCATCCCCGCCGAATACGCGCCGACGCAGGAAATGTTCGGCCTGGTGAAGGGCAACACCCAGAAGGGCGGCCATGTGGGCCGCTTCACGACGAAAGACCAGACCGGCGCGATGATCTTCAGCGAACTGCTGGAGGTGGACCCGGTCAGCGGCGAGAAACTCGACTACGCCGCCGTTGCTGAAATTCTCGAAGACAAGGTGCGCGGGCGCTTCATGAGCCCGAAGAAATATCTCTACAAGCTCAACACCGACGTCTGCCAAACCCCCGAAGTCGTGGTGACGGCGGAAGCCGCCGCCGATGGATCTGCCGCCGCGGCGCCGAAGGAAACCTGCGTCAAGGCCGGCACCCAGGTCTGGGAGCGCTTTGGCCAGCCCACCGGCCTTGCGGCACTGGTCGACAAGGGCAAGACCATCACCTACAAGTTCAAGCCCGAGGGCGAGGACAACGAGCTGCTGTTCAAGATCAAGAAGTCTCAGATGACGTTCGAGACGGTCGACAACCCCCAATACAACCCGGATGTCGATGTGCACATCCTCGGTTTTGCCAAGGTGGTGGGCGACATCATCGAAGAACTGATCCCGGTGGTCGGGTTCTTCCTGCTGACGCTGGTGATGACCCAACTCTTGCTCTGGGCCTACCTCGGTTCGTTCAAGCTCGCCTTGCTGCCGCTGGTGTGCTCGATCACGGCGGTGATCTGGGAGTTCGGCCTGCTCAAGCTGTTCGGCAAGGGTCTCGATCCGTTCGCGATCCTGGTGCCCTTCCTCATCCTCTCGATTTCCGTCTCGCACGGCGTGCAGTACTGCAACGCCTGGGTCGGCGAGATTTCGCAGAACGGCCGCAACAGCTTCGATGCCTCGGTGGAAACCTGGCGCCGTCTCGCCATCTACGGAACGATGGCGATCATGACCGGCGTGGTGGGCTTCGCGCTCATCGGCCTGATCCCGATCGACATCATCCGCGAGATGGCGCTCAACGCCTGCCTGGGCATGTTCGCCATCGTCATCACCAACAAGATCATGATGCCGATCTGGCTGACCTGGATCGACGTCGGTGACCCGGTTGAGTTCGCCAAGAAGCAGGAGCAGCGCGACGCGATCTTCGACCCGCTCTGGAAGCTGCTCAGCCACATGGTGCTGCTGCGGCCGGCGATCATTGCCATCCTCATCTCCGGCCTGCTGCTCGGCTGGGGCCTGTGGAAAGGCAAGGAGCTGCAAGTGGGCGATAGCCAGGCCGGCGTGCCGGAACTGCTGCCCGACTCGCGCTACAACAAGGACACCGCTGCCGTCACCGCCAATTTCTCCATCGGCACCGACGTGATGAAAGTCATCGCCGAAACCGATCCCGAAGCCTGCGTGAAGTACGCGGTGATGGAGCAGATCGACCGCTTCGGCTGGCGCATGGACAACACCGAGGGCGTGCAGTCCACCATCTCGCTGCCTTGGGCGGCGCGACAGGTGAACATGGCGTTCTCCGAGGCTGCACCCAAGTTCAAGGTGCTGCCGCAGAACCAGTTCACGATGGTGCAGGCGATCACGCCGATCCCGACCTCGTCGGGCCTCTTGAACTCCAACTGCTCGGCGATGGCGATCTTCATCTTCACCAAGGATCACAAGGCCTCGACATTGGAGCGCATCGTCAACGAGGTGGGCCGGTTCAACACCGAGAACGATGCCGAGTTCTACGAGACCAACACCGACGTCAATACCGAGTACTGCGGCACCAAGGCCGATGCCCGCCGCGAGGTCGGCAATGCCCGCGTGTCCCTGCAGAAGTACACCGAGAACCTCAAGAAGAAGAATCCCGGCATCGGCGACGAAGCCATCAATGCCGACAAGGGCATCCAGAAGGGCGTTGCCGACATCGACGCCGCCAAGGAAAAGCTGGCGGCGCTCGACAAGGCCTGCCCAGTGCATTTCGCGCTGGCCTCGGCACAGGTGGGTGTGATGGCGGCGACCAACGAGGAGGTGCATCGTCTTGAAAAACCCATCCTCTACATCGTCTATGCCGGCATCATCGTCTGCGTGTTCCTGAGCTTCTTCGAGTGGCAGTCCATCGTTGCCATCATGTTGCCGCTGGCGCTGGTGAGCTGGATGGCCTACGCCGTGATGGCCGTGCTGGGCATTGGCCTCAAGACCGCAACGCTACCGGTGGTGGCGCTGGCCGCAGGTGTCGGTGTCGACTACGGCATATACATCTACGCGACCTTCGCCGATGCCCTGGCGGCGGGCTACAAGCGGCAGGCGGCGTACTTCAAGACGCTGAAACTCACCGGCAAGGCGGTGGCGTTCACGGGCCTGACGCTCAGCCTGGGTGTGGCGACCTGGCTGTGGTCGGGTCTCCAGTTCCAGCGTGACATGGGCAAGCTCCTGGTCTTCATGTTCACGGCCAACATGTTCGGCGCGCTGCTGCTGCTGCCGGCCATCGCCTCGTTCATCCTGAAGCCCAAAGAACTCAAGCCGGGCGAAGAGCCGGTGTTCAAGCCGCGTCATTGACGCGGCTTCAATGATCATCAGCAAGCCGCGTCACTGAGCGCGTGCATTCATTGAAAAGCCCGGCATTGCCGGGCTTTTTTTGTGTTTGATGCGCGAACGAATGAGGCGATCAATCGCCACCGCCGTCGGGTCGGCGGTATTCGGGGCATTCGATGGCGGTCAGCTCGCGTGTTTCCAGATTCAAGGCGGTGAGTCGTCCGCCCCAGACCGCGCCGGTATCCAGGCCCCAGACGCGGTGCTGCGGCCAGTGCACCTGCCCCAGCGTGGACCAGTGGCCGAAGAGAATGTCCGCGTCGATGGGCTGGCGCGGGGGCAAGGCGAACCAGGGCTGCAGGGGCGCTGGCTGGCTGCCGGGCTGGCCCTTGGCGCGAAACTCCAGCGCGCCATCGGGTTTGCAGTAACGCATGCGGGTGAAGGCGTTGATCGTGTAGCGCAGCTGCTCGTCGGCCGTGCGGGCTTGCGACCAGGCACGGGGTTCGTCGCCATACATCTGGTTCAAAAAAGCCGCGTGATTGCTGCCGCGCAACACGGCTTCGGCAGCGCGGGCAGCGCGGCGTGCTTCGGCCAACCTCCACATGGGCGAGATGCCGGCATGGGCCAAGGCCCAGCCCGGGGCTTCGTGCAGCAAGGGGCGGTGGCGCAACCAGTGCAGCAGGGCTTCGCGGTCTTCGGCTGCCAGCACGGCGTCCAGGCTGTCGAGGCGGCCGGCCCTGCCGCCAGCGGCTCGCGCCAAGAGGTGCAGGTCATGGTTGCCGAGCACCGAGACGGCTCGCTCGCCGAGCGACATCACGAAACGCAGCGTCTGCAAGGACTCCAGCCCGCGATTGACCAGATCGCCTGCAAACCACAGCTGGTCACGCTCAGGGTCGAAGCGCAGGGTGTCCAGCAGGCGCATCAGGGCACCATGACAGCCTTGCACATCGCCAATCGCGTAGATACTCATCGAAGCAGTTTGCCTTGGATTGCAGCCATGCCGGACCAGCGGCGGATTTTTGACGCTTGAACGCTTTTGACTCCCATCCAAGCTGCCGCATACTCATTGCGCAGAACAAATGGCGATTTAGCGGTTTGAACGGACTCAACAATTCTAGGAGTGCATCATGGTCAAGCAGATTCTGAACTTTCTCAAAGATGAAGAAGGCGCCAGCGCCGTCGAATACGGCCTCATCGTCGGCCTCATCGCGGTCGCGGTTGTGGCCGTGCTGATCTCGATGGGCGGCGGTATGAACACGCTGTTCGAACGAGTTGATGGTGACATCGACACCGCCGCAAAGGCGCCATAACTAGATGCAGGACGTAGTTCTCTGCGTCCTTCTGGCTTGGGCGGTTACCGTCGCCGTTATCGACTGGCGCTTGCGCAAGGTGCCCAACGTCTTGCTGTTGCTGCTGCTCGTTCCAGCGATTGTGGTGCTGGGCTGGCGGGGGCAGGGTGTTAACGGCGCGGCACCGATGGCCAGTGTGTATGGATTGGCGGCAGGATTCATGCTGACCTTGCCCGGCTACGCGGCATCAAAGCTGGGGGCGGGCGACGTCAAACTCGCGGCGGTCATGGGCTTCGTGCTGGGCTGGCCGGCAGTGGCGTGGATGCTGATCGCATCGGCGCTGGTGCTGTTCGTGATGTCTATCGGGGGGTTGATGGTAATGGGGTTCGCCAAGGCGAAAACCGCACGCATCCCGGCGGCAGTGGCATTGTCAGGTGGGTTTGCCGTAGTGCTGTTGACGCAACGCGGGGGGTGGTTATGAAAGCGATGACTCGGATGCATCCTTCACAAGCCAAAAGCGCGCAGCGGGGCGCTTCGGCAGTGGAATTCGCTTTCGTATTCCCGATTCTTTTTTTGCTGGTCTACGGCGTCATCGTTTATTCGTACGTGTATGTGTTGCAGCAGTCGATCACCTTCAACGCGCAGCAGTTCGCCGAGGCGGCGGTAGCGGTCAATCCGACCCCGGAGGCCGATCTGGCAGAGCGTATCGAAGCGCGGGTGAATGCAGTGGCCACGCAGTCTTTAGGCTGGTTGCCGACCCGGCAACGCACACGTTTGACGGGCGCCAACGGTAGCAACAAGTACACCGAAATCGTTTCGGTTGCGACGGATGAAAGTGTCGTCAAGGTGACGGTGGAGTTCACCGTGACCGGTTTATTCCCGGCATTGGACTTCCCAATCGTCGGCAAGATTCCACCATTGCCGGACCGATTGCGGGCGCAAGCCGTCGCGCGCATCTGAAGGCATGCAACAATCTGGCGCAGGGATTGAACGAGCGCCAGTTCACATAAAGCAGGGAGCACGGATCGCATGAGCAGTACAGCCCTTAAAGCCGCCGCAGTGATCTTGGTGTTACTCACCATCATCCTTGCAGGCGTCGGGTTCTCGATGAGCCGCAACTACGCCGCGCGCACCGCGAAGGCGGAGGCCGAAGTCGCACGCGCCGCCGAAGTGGCGCGCACCGCCCCGCAGACCCTTGCGGTGGTGGCACTCAAGCCGCTCGCCGCCTACAAGACCATCAGCCGCGACGACGTGGCGCTGGTGCCGGTGGCGGTGACGCCGACCGACTATTTCGGCAGCCTGGACGAAGTCGCCAGCCGCGTGCCGCTGGTCGATATCGACGCCGGTGCGCCGGTGACCAAGCGCTATTTCAAAGAGGGCAACCTCCTCGCCAAGATCATCCCGGCCGGCCACCAGGCGCTGGCCATCGAGGTCAACGAGATCATCGCCGCCGGCGGCTTCGTGCGGCCGGGCGACAACGTCGATGTCATCGTTTATCTGCGCAACGGCGCCGGCGTGACCGATGCGCAGGCCCGTGTGCTGCTCGAAAATGCCCGCGTGCTGGCCTATGAAGAGCGCGTGATCGAGCGCCCCCAGGGCTTGAAAGACGAAGAAGCCAAGGGCGGCGACCAGTCCCGGCGTCGCATCCGCACCGCCGTGCTGGCGGTGCCGGACAGTGAAACCACGCGCGTCGTGCTGGGTGCCGGCATGGGCGAAGTGCGGCTGGCGCTGCGCGGCCAGCAGACGGTGACGGGCGAGGAAACCAACGGCGATGTCACCGCCGGCGGCTTGCCGCTCTCCGATGCCGCCAAGGCCAAGGCCGCCGCCTACAAGACGCCCGACAAGGCGGTGACGGCCGAAGAGATTTCGCGCGTCAAGCCGCCGCCGGCATTGGCGGCAAAGGCAGCACCCAAGCCACGTGACACGGTGGAAATCATCCAAGGCAACAAGATCGAAAAGGTGGAGCAATGAAGCACCTCCTCTCCTCAATGCTGCTGGCGGCTGCACTGGCCAGCGGCACGGCAACGGCGGCAAGTGCGCTGCCGGATGACCGCATCGTCGCCGTCGAAGCCGGCGTGCACAAGCTGCTGCGGCAGCCGCAGCCCATCAGCCGTGTGGCCGTGGGCGACCCGGCGATTGCCGAAGTCACCGTCATCAACCGCCGCGAAGTGCTGATCACCGGCAAGAAGAACGGCGTCACCAGCCTCATGGTATGGCCCAAGTCCGGCACCGGCGATGCGCCAGTCGAATACCGCCTGCGCGTGGGCCCGGTTGCCGATCCGCTCAAGGTGAAAGTCAACGATCCCGATCTGGCCAAGGCCAAGATCGACGCCAGCGAAGGTCTGAGCGGCAGCGTGCCCAATCTGCTCGCACACCGCCGCGCCAAGATCGACGCGCAGACCCAGGCGCAGCTGGCGGCCAGCGCCGGCAGCGCTACCAAGGTGGCCGACAGCAGCAACGTCGACCTGGAAACACAGGTGATGACCGAGGTGAAGATCGTCGAGGTCAAGCGCAGCACCCTGCAGGCCTACGGGCTCAATGTGCTGAAGAACACCGGAAACACCACGGCGGGCCTCACCACGCCGGGGTCGTTGAACGCACTCAACTTCACGCCAGGCCCCAGTACTGGATTCACCGGCTCGCTGGCCTCGCCGATCTCCAATGCCTTCAATCTGGTGATCGGCAATCCTCGCGATGGCATTTTGGGCATCCTGAGTTTCCTGGAACAGAAAGGCCTTGCCCGCACCTACGCGGAGCCCACGCTCACGGCCATGAGCGGCCAGACCGCGAGTTTCCTGGCTGGTGGCGAGTTCCCGGTGCCGGTGAGCCAGGGCGGCACGACGGGTGGCATCACCATCCAGTACCGCGAGTTCGGTATTCGTCTGTCGCTGACGCCCACCGTACTCTCGCGTGACCGCATTGGCTTGAAGGTCGCACCCGAGGTCAGCGACCTCGACTTCTCGGCCGGCATCACCACCGCTGGCGTCACCGTGCCGGCACTCACCGTGCGCCGCACCGACACCACGGTGGAACTGGGCGACGGCGAGAGCTTCGTGATTTCAGGCCTGGTCAGCAACAGCCTCATCAACAATGCCAACAAGGTGCCCTGGCTGGCGGATATCCCCATCATCGGGGCGTTCTTCAAGAACATCAGCGTCAACCGCACCGAGAAGGAACTGGTGATGGTGGTGACCCCGCGCCTGGTGCGTCCGCTGGCGCGCGGCGGCCCGCGTCCGCTGCTGCCGGGTGCGGCGACCGACAACTATCGTCCCGGCTTTGGTCAGCTGATGTTTGAAGAAACCGGCAAGTTCGATCAGAACCAGTTCGGTTTCAGCAAGTAACCCTCCGTCTCCGCACGCAACGTCCAACTCGAAACCCTTCCAATGAGTGCGAAGTCCCTGGCTTTTGTGATTGCGGATGATCCCGCCTACCTGCCCTGGCTTGAGGCTGCACTGGGCAGCAGCGTGCAGTTCACGCTGGCACAGCCGCAGGATGCGAGCGAGTTGCTGCGCCGCCTGCAGCAGGGCGGCAAGTTCGATCTGCTGTTCTGTGAGTTCGAGGACTACAACGCGCCCGAGCGCGCCGCGCTGGTCGAGGCCGTGGCCGATCGCCTGCCAGATCTGCCGGTGGTGGCGATGGGCTCCAGCGAGAATGCCGCGACGGTGCTGACCGCCATGCGCGCGGGTGTGCGCGACTTTTTCGTGCTCAAGCGCGACGACACCAAGCTGGCCGCGCAGGTCGGCAAGTTGCTGCGTCGCCTGGGCGCTGCCAGCGTGGTGGCCGCGGCCAGCAGCGGGCAGGGACGTGTCTACACCGTGATGGGCGCACAGCCGCACGAAAGCATTGCCTTCCTCGGCGTGCATCTCGCGCAGGCGTTTGCCGAGCGCATCAAAAAAGGCGAGCGCGTGCTGCTGATCGATGCCGCCATGCCGGCCGGTGCGGCGTCGATCTTTCTCAACCTGTCGCCCAACTACAGCGTGCTCGATGCCGTCAATGACGTGCATCGCTGCGATGCCACGCTGGTCGATACCGCCTTCACCAAACACGTTTCGGGCGTGCATCTGCTGTCGCTGCCGGAAGAAGGCCTGGGCCGCCCTGCGGTGTCAGAAGACAACTTCGGCCGGTTGCTGCAGGTGTTCAAAAGTCTTTTCAGCGTCGTCATCGTGGCGCTCGATGGCCAGGCCGGCACGCCACTGCTGCGTGCCGCCATTGCCCAGAGCACGCGCACTGTGCTGCTCACCGACCAGTCCATTCTGAAATCGCGCCAGAGCAAATATCTGTTGCGGGCGCTGCGCCTCGAAGATACGCCACTCGATTCATCAGCTCTGGTGGTCGACAACTACCGCCGCCGCCTGGGGCTGGAGCCGCAGAATCTCGCCGAGCTGTTCGACCTGCCGCTGCTGGCCACGCTCAGCTCCGAAGGGGTGGCGCGCATCCAGGCGATGAACTCCGGCGAGTCGATGTTTGCCATCGCACCCAAAGACCCGTACTGCGACGGCGTGCGTCGCCTCGCCCTGAGTCTGGCCACGGGTGAAACCACAGCCGTCGAAGCCAAGAACGACGGCCTGTTGAACCGTTTCTTCAGGTGATGTGATGAGCGCCGCCGCGAGTGCCGTCGACCCGCTGCAACGGTTTCGGCTGAGCGATCAATACCAGACGCTCAAGTCCAACCTGCATCGCTTCCTCATCCAGCAGATCGAGGAACGCAACCTCGACGTCAGCCACTGGGACGACGACAAGCTCGACCGCTTCGTCAAGGAGCAGGTCAAGCGCTACGTGGTGGACAACCGCCTGCCGGTCAACCAGCGCGAGTCTGAAGCGCTGGCGTCCGATGCCCGCCACGAGCTGACCGGCTTCGGGCCGATCCAGCATCTGGTCGACGACCCGACGGTCAACGACATCGTCGTCAACGGCCCTGGCGCGGTGTTCGTCGAGCGTGGCGGCGTGCTG
Source organism: Stagnimonas sp. (assembly GCA_030652575.1). Taxonomy (GTDB): domain Bacteria; phylum Pseudomonadota; class Gammaproteobacteria; order Nevskiales; family Nevskiaceae; genus Stagnimonas. Next base: position 10,571 of record JAUSQI010000157.1, read on the forward strand.
GAAGTCGCCCCCGTGCGCTTCACCGACGACAGCCACGTCATCCGCGTCATCCAGCGCATCCTCGCCCCCATCGGCCGGCGCGTGGACGAGTCCACACCGATGGTCGATGCACGCCTGCCCGATGGCTCGCGCGTCAACGCCATCATCCCGCCCATCGCGCTCAACGGCCCCTGCCTGTCGATCCGCAAGTTCCGCACGAGCCCGCTGACGGCGGACGACCTGCTGCGCTACGACAGCATCAGCCAGGCCGAAGTCGACTACCTCAAGGCCCGTGTCATCGGCCGCACCAACCTCATCGTCGTCGGCGGTACCGGCAGCGGCAAGACCACTTTCCTCAACCTCATCAGCCAGTGGATCCCCGACGCCGAGCGCGTCATCACGGTGGAGGATGCCGCCGAGCTGCGGCTGGAAAACACCCACGTCGTGCGGCTTGAAACGCGGCCGCCCAACCTCGAAGGCCAGCGCGCCATCACGGCGCGCGATCTGGTGCGCAACGCGCTGCGCATGCGGCCCGACCGCATCATCGTCGGCGAGGTGCGCGGCGACGAAGTGCTGGACATGCTGCAAGCCATGAACACCGGCCACGACGGCTCGATGACCACGCTGCACGCCAATTCCACCAAGGACGCCATCAGCCGCATGGAGCTGCTCGCCGGCTTCGCAGGCTTCAACGGCAGCGAGCTGACCTTCCGTGGCCAGATCGCATCGTCCATTCATCTATTCGTGCACGTGGCGCGTCTCGCCAGCGGCGCTCGCAAGCTGATCGCGATCACTGAAATCCAGGGTATCGACGGCGTGAATCTGAAGCTGCGCGACCTGTTCCGCTACGACCCGGCGACCGGGCAGCGGCACGATCTGCGAGGTGCAGCTTGAGCGCCCTGGTCAGGTTCCCGCGTAGCGGGATGACCAGCAAAGCGAATGCTGCCTGCTGCCGACAGCGTGTGGCTTTGCCGTATTGCGTGCTTACGGAGGCAGCCGCATGAACACACCTATCCTCATCATTTTTGTCGTAGCGCTACTGCTGGGAGTGGGTGCAGCGGTGTTGTTGTTCCGCTCGCAGGGCAGCGCGCGCAGGGCCGAGATGGCGCTGCGCCTGCGCGTGCTGGGCGAGGATGCCGACGCGCATCTGCTGAGCCGCGCCAAGCCGATTGCCAACCCCCTGCTGCGCTTCGTCACCGACCTGCTCACCCGATCGGGCGTCGAGCTGGAGCCGGAGCGCGTCGGCCAAGGCCTGTTGATCGCCGCTGCCGCAGCACCGCTGCTGCTGATCGTGCTGGGGCCGCTGGCCGGCTTGCTGGCCATTGGTCTGGCGGTAGTGAGCGTGCTCGGCGTGCTCTCGCGCAATGCCAACCGCCGCCGCGCCAAGATCGTCGAGCAGTTGCCGAGCTTTCTAGAGAGCGTGATGCGCGTGCTCTCTGCCGGCAACACACTGGAAGAATCCCTGGGTGCGGCCGCGCGCGACAGCCCCGAACCGATCCGCCCGTTGTTCATCAGCATCGGCCGGCAGGTGCGCCTGGGCGCGCCGGTGGAGTCCGTGCTGGCCGAAGCCGGCGAAGTGCATCGCCTGCGCGACCTCAAGGTGATGGCCTTGGCCGCGGCCATCAACCGCAAATACGGCGGCTCCTTGCGCGGCGTCATCAAGAGCCTCATCAGCACCATCCGCAGCCGTGATTCGGCCGCGCGCGAGTTGCGTGCACTCACCGCCGAAACCCGCTTTTCGGCGCTGGTGCTCGGCATCATTCCGGTGACGCTGTCGCTCTACATCTTCAGCCAGAACAAGGCCTACTACGCCGGCATGTGGGCCGACGGCAGCGGTCGCATTTTCCTGATCGTCTCGGTGCTCATGCAGATCGTCGGCGTCGCTGTTCTCTGGCGAATGATGAACTCCACCGGAGATCCAGATGCTTGATGCACTGTCTCTTGGGAGCGCTCAATGAATACCGCTCTTTTCGCACTCGTGATTGGCGCGGCCGTGCTGCTGGCCGGTGCGACCCTGCTGCTGCTGGCCTACCTCGGCATGCGCTCGCGTCAGGATCGCCAGCTGGAGCGCCGCGTGATCGGGGCTGAAACCATCCGCGACGAGTTTGATACCAGCGATGGCCAGACCTTGAAGATGCTGGCACGCGGCGGTCAGCGCATCGAAAAACTGGCGGATGAAGACGGCGAAACTGGCCGTCTTCTCATGCAGGCCGGCTGGCGCGGCGCGCGCGCGCGCTTGCTGTTCTATGCGTTTCGCGGCGGCATGCTGATGCTGGCGGCCTTGTTGTCTGCGGCGCTGTGGACGCTGGCGCAGGGCATCAAGCCAGTGCTGCTGCCGCTCTACTGCTTTGCGATGTTTGCCTTCGCCTTCCTGATTCCGATCTGGGTGCTGCGCAGTGCCGCTGCCGGTCGCCGCGCCCGCATGGGGCGCGAGGTGCCGCTGTTCATCCACTTGCTGGTGCTGTTGTTCGAAGCCGGGCTTTCCACCCGGCAGGCGTTTGCGAGTCTGGTGCGCGAAGGCCGTGGCGTGCTGCCCGAACTGGGTCAGGAGTTCGAAGGCGTGCTGCGCCAGCTCGAAGCCGGCGGTGACATCGCCGATGTACTCAAGGGCCTGGGCACGGCACTGGATGTGCCCGATCTCGAAGGCGTGCTCGGCGTGCTGCGCCAGGTGGACAAGTACGGTGGCGAAATCCGCGAGCCGCTGCTGGAGGCGCTGAGCGTGCTCGAAGAGCGTCGCGGCCTCGACCTGCGGGAGAAGGTCAATCTCATCTCCGGCCGCATGACGGTGGTGATGGTGCTGTTCTTCTTTCCCGCCCTGCTGATTTTCGTGGCAGGCCCGGCGGTGGTGTCGATCCTGAGGGCGATGGCGGATGTTACCGGCACCAAATAGCGCGCCGTGCGCAAAACGGTCGTACGGGCTTTTGCTGCGATTGCCGCTTGTCGCCGCGACCATCGCGCTGGTCGGCTGTGCGGCGCTTGGCTTCCCCGCATCGGACGCAGATGAAAAGCCTGCGGCCAGCGAATCTTCGTTGTATCTCGAAGCGGTGCGGGCACTGATCGGGCAGGGGCAGTTCTATGCCGCCATCGCCCATATCCAGGAAGACCGGCGCATCTACGGCGACACTCCGGAGCTGCGCCTGCTCGAAGCCGACGCCCGCCGCAACCTCAAGCAGAACAAGACCAGCGAAGCGCTCTACCAGAGTGTGCTGCGCAGTGCGCCCAACGGCCCGCTGGCCGGCAAGGCCCGGCACGGCCTGGGGTTGCTGTATGCAGGGGTCGATCTCAACGCCTCGCTGCGCGAGCTGAGAGAGGCCACCAAGCTGCGTCCCACCGATGCCGCCATCCGCAGCGATAACGGTTATGCGCTGATGCAGGCGCGCCGTTTCGCCGAGGCGCGGGTGGAGCTGGCCACCGCCCATGAGCTGGCGCCCGACAACATCGCCGCCCGCAACAATCTGCTGATCCTGCTGTTCGTGCAGGGCGAGGATGCCGCCGCCAACCGGCTTGCCGCGCAGACGCAAGTGGACGCGGGCTTGCTTGCGCGGCTCAAGGCGCAGGCGCAAAGTTTCAAGGCCGCGAAGCCACCCGTTTCGCGTGCGGGCTAACAATCATTCAACGAGGTCTGCCATGAACCATCTCCTTTCTTCCTTCCTGCTGGCCTTCGCAGTCACTGCCGCGCTGCCGTTTGCAGCCGGTGCCGCCGACGTCGAAAAGCCCATCGGCGACCAGACCCAGGCCTGGGTCAAGCTGCAGCAGAGCGGCAAGCAGGCTTCGGGCGCACCGCGGCCGATGCCGGGCGAGATCGCCGACAACGTCTACCAGCGCTACGTCGACAGCTTCAAGCAACCGATCCCTGCCGAGTTCAAGCGCCAGTCCACCGGCGACTCGGGCAATGGTTCCGGGAAATAAGACGCCACGGCGTGCATCGCCGCACCGCCAGCGCGGTGTCGCGGCGATCTTCGCCGCGCTGTCGCTCATCACGCTGCTGTCGGCAGTGGGTCTGGCGATCGACGTGGGCCGCCTGTATTACGCCAACCGCGAGTTGCAGAGGCTGACGGATCTCGCCGCCATCGACGGCGCACGCGTGAGCAGCCAGTGCCTGGGTAATGCCGGCATCGACGAGGTGACCGCCGAGGTCGATGCCAGCCTGCTGCGCAATCGCCTGCCGCCGCTGGTGACCACCGTGACCCGCCTTGGAGCGCGCAAAGTGGACGCAAACGGCTTGCAGTTCTTCCAGCCGCTTGCTGCCGGCCAAGCCGGCGATTCGGTGCAGGTCACCCTCAGCCGCCCCAGCCCCGCGCGCATCCTGCCGCTGTTCGCGGGCGACGACAGCCGGGTGCTGACGACAAGGGCGGCAGCGATGGCCAACTGGGTTGCCACGGCCGATGTGGGGGACCCGGTCAACAGTTCCAGCGGCAATTTCCTGCCGAGTTTCTATGGGGGCGCATTGCGCGCCAATCTCTCCCTCGGTGGCGGTGGCATTATTTCCGGTACCGAAGCCTCGGTCACGGTCTCCGACTTCGTGGTCAGCAGCAGCGACGTCACTTCGCAGCTGCCCGACATCGACACCCCGATGCCGGTGCTGGGTCTGCTCTCACAGCTCGAAGCCATGCTCAACACCATTGGCGACGTTGCGGGCGCTACCTTGGTCGACGCCTATGCGGCTGCCATCGCCGTGGGGCGCCCCGGTGCCACGGTGGTGCCTGCGGAAGTGCTGGGCCTGCCTCTGCAAGGCCCCTACGACGGAGCAACCGCCAGTGTCGGCAGCATTCTCAGCGCGATTGCGGGCGCTGTGAGTGAGGGCGACCCCATCCAGCTACCCAATCTCTGCGCGCTGCTGGGCATCGAGGGCGGCGCGGTGCCGGTGGTGTCCAACCTGCTGTGCGACACCACCATCACCGCCAGCATCCCGCAGGGTAGCCGGCCCGGCACCAGCAACTCCTCGACACCGATCCTCGATGTCAGCGACACCAGTGACGACTCGGCCCGCACGGCCAGCGGGCTTGTGCGCGTCGGCATCAAGCTGGTCAATCCGCTCACCGGGCAACCCCTGAATCTGGTGTTGAAGGCCGAGGCAGAGGGCGCAAATGCCAAGGTCACCAGCCTGTCCTGCGCGCGACTGGGGCAAGGGCAGAACGTGGCGAGCGTCATCGCCAAAGGCCCGTTGGTGACGTTTGCCATCGGCGACTCCGCAACCTTCGACCAGAGCTTCACCACGCCGAATGCCGATCTCGGTGGCGTGCTGAACGATGTCGCGCCGGTGCGGCTGCTCACCGCCAGTGTTCAGGACGTGCTGACCAACGCAGGCTTGGGCGGGCTGCTGTTGAACAATCCGCTCAACCTCGGGTTTCTCGGTCAACCAGTGACCGTGAGTGCGCGATTGCAGCCGGTGACCATCGGCGACGGCCGTGCCGAAACCTTCTGCATGGAGGGTCCGCCGTTCAAGGTCACTAATCAATGCAATGGCGCACCGGCATTGATCGGCGGCGTCTCGGGCCAGGCGGTAGCCGCACAGCTGGAAAGCCTGATCGGCGATGTCGAACTGACGGTGACCCTGCCCAACAATCTGCCGCCCGCGCTCGATGCCGTTCTGCGCGAGGCGACGGGCCTGCTGACCCAGACCTTGACCACCACCTTGCAGCCTGCATTGCGATTGGTGGCCGGCCAGATGGTGCCGATCCTGCAATCGGCGAATCTCGCGGTGGGCCAATCGCAGGTGACCCTCTACGAGCCCAAGATCATTCAGCCCAAAATCTACGCGCAATAGGGTCGTGCCCGGTTAAGCTGCTGGCCTACTCATTACAACGAACTCGCGCAGGGATATCGGCGATGCGGGCACTCTGGGAAGACATGCAGACGTCGCAGAACAGGGCGCTCAAGCTCGCCGCCGCGCTGGCCGTTTTTTGCGTGATTGCCGTGGTCGCACTGTCGATGCGCGCCGTGTTCAGCGCAGGCAGCCTGCAACGCGATATCGACCGTGACTTTGCGCTCGATGCCGCCCAGCAGCGGCTGGTCACCGGTCTGGCGGGTCACGACGCCGCTCGTGTCGAACTGGCGCTGCAAGCCGTGCTGCGGCAGGCCGAGTACGGCTTTCGCTACCTGGCGGTGCGCGATACCGATGGCTCGGTGCTGGCCGCGGAAGGCCGCTACGAATCGCTCAACCGCAACACCAGCCTCAGCCCGGCGGTTCGCCACTGGTTGCGCGCCACGCTCTACACGGCGTTCGGCGACACCGGCCTGCTGACGCTGCGCGATGGCGACCGCACCATCGGCTCGCTCGAATACGCCATCGGCTCCACCCGCGCGCGGTTGGTGCGTGACGAGGCCGTGGACCGCCTGCGCACCACGGGCTGGGTGGGCGCGACGCTGGCGCTGCTGTTTGGCGGCGCCACCCTGCTGTTGCTGCGCGCCGCGCTGGCCGGGTCGTCCGAGCAAGTCGTCACCCGCGAGCGCAGCAGGGCACCACTGGTCGGTGCCGGCAAAGGCCGCGTGGCACCGTCGGCACTCGGCGATGACGCCAGCGACCCGCTGCCGGCGGCTTTCGACACCCTGAAGATCGGCGTGCTCGACATCGATGCCGAGCTGCGCGTGCGGCTCATCAACGACACCGCCGCCGAACTGACCGGCTGGAGCGCACACGATGCGCTGGGTCAACTCATCTATACCGTCTTCCACGCCCGCGACGAGGCCGGCGCACCCATCATCAGCCCGGCCGAACGCTGCGCCCGCGAGGGCACTGTGCAGGCCGCGCTGGAACTGCGATTGCGCCCCCGCAGCGGCAATGGCCGCGATGCGATGGTGGAAGCGCGCGCTGTGCCGCGCGTGGGCGTCAACGCCGGCGCGCGCATGCTGTTCCAGGACGTCTCCGGCCGCATCAGCCAGCGCGACGAGCTGCGCAACCAGGCGCGTGTTGCGGAGGGCGTGATCGACCATCTGCTGGAGGCCGTGCTGACCACCGACACCGCCGGTGTGCTCAAGTCGGCCAACAGCCGCGCCCTGCGCATGTTCGGCTACACCGCGGAAGAAATGCAGCGCATGACGGTGGCGCGCCTGCTGCCGGTGCCCTTCATGAACACGCCGGGCCTGAAGCTCACCGACTACATGCCGGGTGGGGTCGCACGCATGCCCAAGCTGGCGGGCTGGCGCAAGGATGCGACGACGTTCCCCGCCGAACTGGTGGTGGAGCCGATGCGCGCGGGCGGCGAAGACCGCCTGGTGGTCATCATCCGCGACATCACCGAGCAGATGCGCAGCCAGAGCCTCGCGCAGCGCCTCGGCCGCCTGCTGGATAGCGCCAGCGAAGAGGTCTACATCTTCGATGCGCAATCGCTGTACTTCATCGAGGTCAACAAGGGCGCGCGAAAGAACCTGGGGCTGAAGCCCGACCAGCTCGCGCGCATGAGCCTGGCCAGTATCGCCACCGACCTCGAACCCGCCATGCTGCAGAGCTATCTCGCCCGTCTGCGCGGTGGCGAGGCCGAGCACGTCACCTACAAGGCCAATCACCGCCGCAGTGATGGCAGCACCTATCCGGTGGAAGTGCGGCTGTCGTTCTCGCGCGACGAGGAGCCGCCGGTGTTCATGGCCATCGCGCTCGACATCACCGAGCGCGAGGCGGCTGAAAAACGCATGCGCCAGCTCGCGCACTACGACGCGCTCACCAACCTGCCCAACCGCACGCTGCTGTTTGATCGCCTGAAGCAGGCCATGCATGTGGCCGCCCGCGCCGAGCGCCAGCTGGCGGTGGTGTTCATGGACCTCGACGGCTTCAAGCCCATCAACGACCTGCATGGCCACGACGCCGGAGACTCGGTGCTGCAAGCCGTGGCCGATCGCCTCAATGCCAGCCTGCGCGCCGCCGACACTGTCGCGCGCTTCGGCGGCGACGAGTTCGTGGTGCTCGCCCACAGCATCCGCGATAGCGAAGACGCCATCACGCTGGCCGGCAAGATCCACGAACTGTTCAAGGTGCCGTTCGATATCCGCGGCGAGAAAGTGACGCTGTCCACCAGCATCGGCATCGTGCTGTATCCAGCCGACGCCTCGGACGCCGAAGGCCTGCTGCGCCACGCCGATGCCGCGATGTACGAGGCCAAGCAGAAAGGCCGCGGCGGCACGCATGTGTTCGTCACGCCCGATGCATCGGCCCAGCCCGCCAAGCCCAAGCCGCAACGTATCGATCTGGCGCGCGAGATCCACGCCGGGCTGACCAGCCATCAGTTCCAGTTCCAGTTTCTGCCGGTGCTGGGTGCGCCGGGCGAGGTCGTCGCTGCGATGGCCGACTTCTACTGGCAGCACCCCGAGATCGGTCGCGTCGATTCGCGCGACACCCTGCAGGCCGCGCGGCGCGCGGGGCTGAATGCCGAAATCGAGAACTGGATGCTGCGCGAGTCCGCAAGCCAGTACCGGCAGGCGCAGCAACATGGCCTGCCGCCGCTGCCCGTGCTGTTGCCGCTGACCGGGCGGCAATGGCGCGACCCCGAGTTTCCCGAACGGCTGCTCGGCATCATGGATGCAGTCGGCGCGCCACTGAAACTGCTGATGCCGATCATTGATGGCGCCGACTGGCTCGACGCGGCAGACGGCGTGCAGATGCTCTGGCCGCAGCTGTTGCAACACGGCCTGCGCATCGCCGTGCGCAGTCCCGACCCCGAAGGCACGCTGGACGGCATTGCGCTGGTGGTGCTGACGCTACAGGGCACGACGTCGACCGACGAGGCGCAGATTCTCGCGCTGCTGCGCCGCTATCAGCGCGTCGAACAGCCGGTGTTGCTTGAGGGGCTGAACAATGCCGCCCAGTGGGATTTGTTGCGCAAGACCGGCGCGCGCTACGCCTGCGGCAGCAGCCTGCAACAAGCACTGACGCCGCTGGAGTTCGCGGTGTGGTCGGGCTCGCGCGAGGCGAAGCCGCTGTAGCGGATCAGCTTGCCGCTGCCGCCTTGCGCCGCAGGTATTCGTCTGTGAGCCGCCCGAAAGCCTCGGGTGCCAGCGTTTCAGCACGCGCGGTCGGGTCGACGCCCGCCGCACGGATGGCATCACCATCCATCAAGGTCTTCAATGCGTTGGAGAGCGTCTTGCGACGCTGCGAAAACGCGACCGCCACCACATGGTCGAAGGCGGCGAGATCGGGCAGCGCAAAAGCCGGTGCGCGCGGCGTGACGCGCACCACGGCGGAGTCGACCTTGGGCGGCGGGTCGAAGCTGTCGGGGCCGACCGGGAACAGGTTCTGGCAATCGGCACGCGCGGCGAGGGTGACAGTGAGGCGGCCGTAGTGGTTGTCGTCGGGTGCTGCGCACATGCGGTCGACCACTTCCTTCTGCAGCATGAAGTGCATGTCCTGCACAGCGTCGGCGTGTTCGAGCAGATGGAACAGCAGTGGTGTCGAGATGTTGTAGGGCAGGTTGCCGACCAGGCGCAGCTTGTGGTCAGGGCTCAAGCCGGCGTAGTCGACGGTCAGGGCATCGGCCTCCACCAGCGTCAGCTTGGGCAGGTGCACGCCCACGGCCTTGCGCAGATGCGGCAGCACGTCGCGGTCGAGTTCGACCACGGTGAGCTGCGGCACGCGGGCGATCAGCGGCACGGTGAGCGCGCCGAGGCCGGGGCCGATCTCCACCAGCCGGTCTTCGGGCTGTGGGTCGACGGCGCGCAGGATGCGGTCGATGACGTTGGCATCGTGCAGAAAATGCTGGCCGAAATGTTTCTTGGCGCGATGCGTGCTCATGCGGAAGTCCGGCGGTGGGCAAGGTCGAGTGCGGCCTGCACGGCGGCGCTGAGGCTGCCGACATCGGCGCGGCCAAGGCCGGCCAGATCCAGCGCCACGCCGTGGTCGACGCTGGTGCGGATGATGGGCAGTCCGAGCGTGATGTTCACCGCATGGCCGAAGCCGACATGCTTGAGCACCGGCAGGCCCTGGTCGTGATACATCGCCAGCACCGCGTCGCCGCGCGCCAGTACGGCGGGCGTGAACAGGGTATCGGCGGGCAGTGGGCCTTCGAGCAGAAAACCCTCGGCGCGCAGCGCGTGCAGCACGGGTTCGATCACTTCGATTTCCTCGCGCCCCAGATGCCCACCTTCGCCCGCGTGCGGGTTGAGGCCGGTGACCAGAATGCGCGGGGCGGCAATGCCGAAAAAGCGCATCAGATCGGCGCGCAATACTCTGAGCGTCGCCGCGAGGCTGTCGCGCGTGATCGCCGCCGGCACGGCCGACAGCGGCAGATGCGTGGTGGCCAGAGCAACACGCAGGTTGCCCGCTGCCAACAGCATCACCGGCAGCGGCGCGCCGGTCAGCTCCGCCAGAAACTCGGTGTGACCGGTGAAATGCAGGTGCGCCTGGGCATCGTTAATGATGCCCTTGTGCAGCGGCCCGGTGACCAGTGCATCGGCATGGCCCGCGACGCAGGCAGCGGTGGCATGGCGCAGGGTGTCGAGCACGTAACGCGCGTTGCGCACATCGAGCCTGCCGGGCTCGGCAGCTGCGGCGAGCGGCATCGGCCAGAGTGTGAGATGGCCTGCCGCACTGGCGCGCCGGGCGCTGGTTTCATCGCCGCTGTGCAGCGTTAGCGGCAGGTCCATTTGAGTGGCTGCGGCGTGCAGCAGCGACGGGTCGCAGACAGCCACCAGCTCGCAGTCGGCGGGCGGTGTCTGCGCGAGGCGCACCAAGAGTTCGGGGCCGATGCCCGCCGGCTCGCCGGGGGTCACCAGCAGGCGGCGCGGCACGGCGGCGATCACGGCGTTTTGGGGGCTTCCACGACAGGCGCTGTGGCGGCGGCCGGCTCGATGACCGTGCCGTTGGCAGCGCGCATTTCCACGTAGGCTTCGTCGCGCAGGCGGCGCAGCCAGACTTCGTATTCTTCTGCGGACTTGCGCTGGCCGATGGCGGCGCGGGCCTTGGCGCGGCGGCTCTCCACGCTCGTGTCGCGCGTGCGGCGCTCGTTGACGCGGGCGATGTGCCAGCCGAACTGGGTGTTGAACGGGGCGGAAGTCTCGCCTGGCTGCAACTGGTCGATGCGGATCTGGAACTCCGGTGCGAACACGCCCGGCGGTTGAAAGCCCAGGTCGCCGCCCGCGTTCTTGGAGCCGGGATCGTCCGAGAACTCCTTGGCGAGCGTATCGAAGCTCTCACCGGCCTTCAGGCGCTTTTCGAGGTCGCGGGCCTGCGCGAGGGTGGCGGCTTCGTCGCGGATGGCGTTGGTCTGCAACAGGATGTGCTGGGCCTTGGTTTCGACCACGGTCTGGGCTTCGCCGCCGCCGCGCTTGTCGGTGAGCTTGATGAGGTGATAGCCGGCAGCCGAGTCGAGCACGCCGCTGATCTCGCCGACCTTGAGCTTGGGTGCGGCGTTGGCGAACACGCCGGGCAGGTTGGCACCCTTGCGCCAGTCGAGGTCGCCGCCTTGCAGCGCCTGCTGGCCGTCGGACTCCGCCGCGGCGAGCTGGGCAAAATCCTCGCCCTTGTCGAGCCGGACCTTCAGCGCCAGCGCCTTGCTGCGGGCGACTTCGCGTTGTTCGGGCGTCGCCCCTTCCGGCACGGCGACGAGAATGACCGAGAGGCGGTACTCGGCGTCGTCGAGGTTCTGAGGGTTGGCGAGGAAAAGGTCGATGTCCTGGTCGGTGACGACCGCGCGGCTGTCGACTTCCTGCTGCCGGACGCGGGCGATCAGCACTTCGTCGCGGATCTGCTCGCGCACGGCAAGGAAATCCATGCCGTCCTTGCGCACCGCTTCGGCAAACTGCGCCAGCGACATCTTGTTCTGCTGGGCGATGTTGGCCAGCACTTCGTTCAATTCGCGGTCGTCGATGCGGATACCGCCTTCCTGCGCCTTCTGCGTCTGCACGCGGGTGTTGATGAGGCGGTCGAGCACCTGCGTGCGCAGCACGTTCTCGGGCGGGTTGGTGATGCCACGGTCGCGCAGCTGGCCGACGCTGATGCCGATGGCGCGGTCGAGCTCGCTCTGCAAAATCACGCCATCGTTGACCACGGCCACGATGCGGTCGATCAGCACCGGCTCGGCATGGGCGGGGCTGGCGGCAGCAAGGGCGGCGGCGAGGGTGAGGGCGGCAAAAGCGGTAGCGCGCATCAGCAGAAAATCCAGTCAAACCAAGGGGTGGGAGGGTAGCACTTCGGTTACAGCGTCAATCGTCCCCCAAGGGACGGTCATCACCAGTCAGTAGTTCCTCAAAGCCGGTGCCGAGTCGTGAAAGACCCTTGAGTTCGACCTGAAAAAAGATGCCGCTGTCGATATCGCCCGAGCTGTTGACCAGATAGCGGCGGTAGGCGGTCTGCACCGAGTAGCAGCAGGTTTCGTATTCGATGCCCATGAGGGTATCGAGCAGGCGATCTTCGCGCGCCGAGTAGCGCACGCGGGCGGCGGCCTTGAAGGCGTTGCCGATCGGCAAGGCGCCGCTGACATCGAACTGCTCCAGCAGGCCGCTGCGATAGCGGTAGCCGATATCGCCGCGATAACGCCCGTCGCGGTAGCGCAGGCCGAAGCTGGTGCGGCTGAACTTGCCGGTGTCGGGCGAGACCTGCACCAGCGCGGTGGTCGAGAACTTCGGGTTCAGGCGCAGCTCGGTGCTGGCGAGATAGTCCGAGCTGCCGGCATCGGGTGCGGCCAGCCCCGGCACGGTGACGCGCGAGGGATCGAAGCGATAGATCTGCCCCAGCGAGGCCGTGAAGCGGGTGCTGCCGAGCTTGGGGTCGAGTGCGCGATAGGTGACGGCGGTGGTGAGCTGGTTGGCATCGGCGATGCGGTCTTCGCCCAGGAAGCGGTTGCGCGCGAAGAGTTGCGGGAAGTCGTAGTCCGGCTGGCCGGTATCGAACACCGGCAGGCCGTCCTGGTCACGATAGGGCACGTAGAGATAGAACAGGCGTGGCTCCAGCAATTGCAGTCCGCCGTTGTCGCCGGTGCGGGCAAAGCGAAGGCCGGCGTCGCCGGAAAAAATCGGCAGCGAGCGCTGGCGGTCGTCGAGCTGCTGGGCATTCTCGTCGCGCAGCTGGTAGCGCGTGTAGTGGAAGTCACCCTGCGCACCGGTGTAGTAGCTGCCGGTGTCGCGCGTCCAGTTGATGCTGGGGCGCAGCACCTGCCGGGTGCCTTCCACCGCGCCGGCCTTGGCGAAGTTGGTGGCCTGTGCCGACAGCCCCAGCCGAGAATTGAGAAAGTCATTGCGGGTGACGCCGTCGAAGCGCAGTTCCGGCACGCGCCGGTAGGGGTCGTCCACGGCCAGCGTGCCGGCCAGCGGCTGGAACTTCTGCACCAGGGCTTGCAGCGTGTACGACGACGGGGCCTGGTAGACCAGCCGCGCGCTGCTTTCGAGATAGGGATTGCTGGAGAGACCCGGCGTGAAGCTCAGGTCTTCCAGGTAGTTGGGGTCGCTGGCCTCGGCGTAGTGCACGGCCAGGGAGATGCGCTGGTTGACGAGTGCGTTATGCTGCAACTCGCCGAAGCTGCGCGAGCGGTTGTCGAACTGCGCGTCGCTGGGCAGGTATTCGAGATTGACCGTGCCGGTCGAGCGCGGAAACAGATAGCGCCCGCCCACCGCCAGCTGCTGGCCGCGGTCGCTCATGAAGCGCGGCGTCAGCGTGGCGTCGTAGTTGGGTGCCAAATTGAGGTAATACGGCAGGCGCGCATCGACACCGGTGCGGGTGTTGCTGCCGAAGGTGGGGAACAGGAACCCGCTATGCCGTTCGCCGTCTATGGGGAAGCGCAGGTACGGCGTGTAGAGCACCGGCACCACACCCAGCCGCAGCGTGGCATTGCGTGCCGTGCCGATGCCGGTTTCCTGATTGAGGTCGAGCTGGCCTGCGGTCAGGCTCCAGCTGTCGCGCCCCGGCGCGCAGGTGGTGTAGGTGATCTTGGTGAGCTGCGCGTGGCCGGTTTTCTCGACGGCCATTTCTTCCGCCTTGCCGCGTGCGCCGCGCGACACCAGCGTGAACTCGCTGCGGTTGAACACCCCCGCCTCGCGATTCAAGTCATAAGAGCCGGAGCGGCTGAGAATCACGTAATCGTCGTTGCGAAACTGGAACGGCGTGTTGGCCGTGACGATGCGGCTGGTGTCGTCGTATTGCAGCGACTCCGAGGTGATCTCGCGCTCGCCCAAGCGGACTTTTACCGAGCCAAGCAGGTTGGCGAGGCTGCCACTGGCACCGTCGATCTGGTCGGCGGTGACCACCAGCTTGCCGTCGGGCGACAGCGGCAGCACGCCGGGGCTGAGTTGCGGGCAGCTGGCATCCCCGGCCCAGGAAACCGTGGTGCAGAGGGCCAGCAGCGCCAGCGCAGAAATGAACCGTGAGGACATGAGTGGACACAAATAAGGGCGCGCAGTATCCCCCCTGCGTCCTGTTGGGGGCAATGCAGGCCGGGCAGCCTCGCGCCCAAACCTTGGTTTAACCTTTGGCTTATGACCGCCAACATCCTCACTGCACTGGACGCCCGCGCCCAGGCCGCCCGCCGCTTCGCCCTGCAAGCCCTGTCACTCGCCGACGCCGGTTTTGGCCCGGCATCAGCCGATGCCAGCTTTCGCCGGTACTTCCGCCTCACTGCCGGGGCCGACAGCTGGGTGGTGATGGATGCGCCGCCCGAACGCGAAGACTGCAAGCCGTTTCTGCACGTTGCCCAGCTGCTGCTCGATGCCGGACTCAACGGTCCCCGTGTGCTGGCGCAGGATCTCGAACAGGGCTTTTTGTTGCTCAGTGATCTGGGCCACCAAACCTTTCTGCATGTGCTGACCGGCGACAACGCCGATGCCCTGTTCACCGCCGCCATCGCCGCCCTCGTGCAATGGCAGCAGGCCAGCCGCCCCGACGTGCTGCCGCCCTACGACCCCGCGCTGCTGGCACGCGAGCTGGCCTTGTTCCCGGACTGGTATGTCGCCAAGCATCTGGGCCGGTCGTTCACGCCGCAGCAGCAAGGCTGGTGGGACGAAACCTGCGCCCTGCTCATCGCCCGTGCCAGCGCCCAGTCGCGCGTGTTCGTGCACCGCGACTACATGCCGCGCAACCTCATGCTCTCCACGCCCAACCCCGGTGTGCTCGACTTTCAGGACGCGGTGTATGGTCCGATCAGCTACGACGTGGTGAGCTTGTTCAAGGATGCCTTCGCCAGCTGGCCGGCCGAGCGGGTGGCCGTGTGGCGCAAGCAGTACTGGGATGCGGCCCGCGCGGCCGATCTGCCGGTGCCTGCCGACTACAGCGCCTTCGTGCGCGACTTCGACCTCATGGGCCTGCAACGGCACTTGAAAGTGCTCGGCATCTTCGCGCGCATCAACTACCGCGACGGCAAGCCGCACTATCTGGCCGACACGCCCCGCTTCATCCGCTACGTGCGCGAAGTCGTCGATGGCGATGCCGAGTTGCTACCCCTCAAACAGCTGTTCGACAGCCTCGATCTGCACGCATGAAGGCGTTCATTCTTGCCGCCGGGCGCGGCGAGCGCATGCGCCCGCTCACCGACCACACGCCCAAGCCGCTGCTCAGCGTGCGCGGCAAGCCACTGATCGAATGGCACCTCGAAAAGCTGGCCGCAGCGGGGGTTCGCGAGGTCGTCATCAATCTCGGCTGGCTGGGCGAGAAGGTCGAGGCGCATCTGGGCGATGGCAGCCGCTTCGATGTGTCGATCCGTTATTCGCCGGAAGGCTGGCCAGCGCTGGAAACCGGCGGCGGCCTGCACCATGCCCTGCCTTTGCTGGGCGCAGAGCCGTTTCTGCTGATCAACGGCGATGTCTTCACCGACCTGCCGTTCGCGCCGCTGCGCGCGCGCGGCTTGCAGGCGGGCGATCTGGCCGAGCTGGTGCTGGTGCCCAATCCGCCGCAGCACCCGGTCGGTGATTTCGCGCTGGTGCAGGGCCGTGTCGTCGATGCCGAACCGCGCCTGACCTACAGCGGCATTGCCTTGATGCACCCGGCCCTGTTCGCAGGCTGCCATCCGGGTGCGTTTCCGCTGGCGCCGCTGCTCAAGCAGGCGATGGCCGCAGGCGCCGTGGCCGGCAGTCGCCACGATGGTCTGTGGACGGACGTCGGCACGCCGGATCGCCTGAAAGCCTTGCAGTAAAAAACGCTCCCTTCCTGGAAATGGCTTGTTGGCGGCATGTATTGTGCGCGTCTATTTTTTGTTAATTGCGAAGGTGTTGCCGCCAGGCAGGCCTTTGCATCCCTCCTGAAGGAATCTCTCATGCGTCTTGTCTCTTTTGCGCCTGCGGCCAGCGTGTTCGCGGTCGTCACCGCCGTGGTCGGCGGCATCGCCCTGTCGCCTCAGTCCTATACCGAAGCCAGCCTGCGCGCGCTCGGCCAGGCTTGCCCCGCAGGCTACCAGCAGGTGGATGCCGTGCTGTTCGCGCAGGAATACCGCCCCGGCATGACCCAGGCCGAGCGCGACGGCCTGAAGGCGAAGTATCCCAACCCGATCTGCATCTCCAAGAAGAGCCCGGAGTCGCTGACCGAGTTCACCCAGATGCAAACCGCCCGCAGCGAGGCGCGCGGCGCGCCGGTGGTGGGTGGCCTGCGTGCGGCGGTGGCGCAGAAAAACGAGATGAAGGCGCTGCAAGCCAAGGTCGACAACGCCGACGCCGCCTGGACCCCGTTCGGCACCGGGCCGATGATCGGCGACGGTGAGGATTTCCCCGAGGTCAACGGCCAGGGCTTCAGCAATCTGGCCGGTCGCGCCGATCAATTTGCCTACGATGCCGTCAACAAGCGCCTGTTCGTCGCCATCGGCAACGGCGGTATCTGGATGAGCACCGCGCCGGATGGCGACGTCAGCCAGATGGGCACCGCCGCCGCACCCTGGGTGTCGGTGGGTGACCGCCTGCCGTCGCTGGTGACCAGCGGTGTCGGCTTCACCACTGCGGGTGGTCGGACGACCGATGGTGCACTCGGCGGCACGTTGATCGCGCTGACCGGTGAGCACTCGCAGGGCGGCAACACCTACATCGGCCTGGGCGCGTACTGGTCGAACGACTTGGGTGCGACCTGGAATGCCGCCACCGGCGTGCCGGATGGCGCGCTGGGCTTCAAGGTGGAGACCGACCCCAGCAATCCGATGGTGGTCTATCTCGCCACCGGCAAGGGCTTGTTCCGCAGCGCCGACGCCGGCCGCAGCTACGCCAACGTGGCACTCCCCGTCACCGCCGAGTGTGCCGGGGTCGATGGCGTCAACAAGAAGTTCCCCGGCGCCACATCCAGCGAAGGCATGGGCCCCTGCGTGATTGCCAACATCGTCACCGACGTGGTGGTGAAGCATCCCGGCGGCTCGACGGACGAGGCGGGTGGCCAGGTACTGGCCGCGGTTGGTTATCGCGGCGGCAATGCGCCCTTCCTCGACGGCACGCCGCAGTCACCCGGCAATGGCCTTTATCGCTCCGACACCGGCGCGCCCGGCACCTTCACCAAGCTCGATGTCTCCGGCACCGGTAGCGGCTCCGCCGGCTTCACGCCGCAGGATCGCATCGGCCGCATCGAGTTCGGCGTGGCGACCGGGCCCGAGCAGGACCACAACTTCGTCTACGCCATCGTGCAGGACGCCGTGCTCCTCAACGGCGGCCTCGCCGTGCCGTTCGGCCTGCCGGGTGTGGACGACGTGGTTGCTGGCCTGTCGGAGCTCGATTGCTCGATGCTGCCGGAGGGCGACCCCCAGTTCATCTGCGAAACCCTGCAGGGCGGTGCGCAGCTGGGTGCGACCACCATCAACGGCGTGTTCGTGTCGTCCGATTTCGGCGACAGCTGGACGCGAATGGCCGACACCACCGAACTGGCGCTGCTGCCCACCACCGGCTCTTCGCTGATCGTGCCCGCGGCCCTGGGCGTTGGCCCCGGCGTGCAGTCCTGGTATGACCTCTGGATGGCTGTGGACCCGACCCGCGTCAGCGCGTTGCTCGCCGGCGTGCCGACCCGCATCGGCTTCGGCATGGAAGAGGTCTGGCAAAACCGCCTCCCCGCCATCCCGCAGGACGGCAGCACTCAGGGTGTGGGTCTGCTCGACTTCGCGGTGATCGGCCCCTACTTCTCGGGTGACCGCTGCCAGCTGTTGATCGGCTCGGCCACGCCGGGTATTCCGGTCTGCGTTACCGACACCAACCCGGTCGATGTCGATGGCCGTGTCACCACCCACCCTGACCAACAGGCCGGCATCTATGTGCCTACCGCGGACGGCGGCGTCTGCCTGTTCGCGGGCGGCGACGGCGGCGTGTTCACCCAGTGCGTCGGTGCCAACGAGGAGATGGACAACACCAAGTGGGTCGACTCCTCCAACATCGGCTTCCACACGCTGTTCCACTACGGCTTTGCCGTGGCCAAGGACGGCACGGTGTGGTTCGGCAACCAGGACAACGGCTCGGGCAAGATCACGCCCGAGGGCGAGACCTTCCAGACCTACGTCGGCGACGGCGTATTCGCGCTGGTGGACCCGGACGACAGCAACGTCGCCTATGTCGAAACCCCGGGATTGAGTCTGCAGCTCACCACCGATGGCGGCACCACCTACAGCGCCATCGCGCCGCCCGCGACCAACCCGTACTTCGCGTCCATGCTCATCATGGACCCGACCGACAAGAACCACATCATCACCGGCGGCACCGAGATCTTCGAGACCGTGCTGGGCAGCGAGACGACCGCCGACAGCTGGGTGGAGGTCTTCAACCTCGGCACCGGACCTGATGGTGCGATCCGCAACATGCGTTCGGTCGATACCCACGGCAAGACTTCCTATGCAGCCTTCTGCGGGCCGTGCAGCCCGTTGGTCGCCGCCGGCTTCCAGCGCGGCCTGGCCACCAACGCCGGTGCCGCCGATGCCGACAAGGCCAGCCCCAACGGCTGGCGCTTTGCCGCCGCCAACGGCCTGCCCAACCGCTACATCACCTGGATCGAGATCGACCCGGCCGACACCACCGGCAAGACGGTCTACGTGACGCTCGCCGGTTATTCGCTCGCCAAGTGGCTGCCGCCCGGCATGTTCCTGGATGACGCAGCCCGCCGCGCAGCTGCGATGGTGGGCGCGGGCAACCTCTGGATGTCGACCGATGGCGGCGAGAACTTCACCAACGTCTCCGGCAACCTGGCCGATTCGGTGGCCTATTTCACAACGCTTTACAAGCGCGGCAGCCAGCTGTTCCTGGGCACCGAGATCGGCGCGTTCGTCGCCGATGCACCGCGCCCCGGCACGCAGCCGGTGTGGGCGCCGATGGGCACGGGCCTGCCGAATGTGGTCATCACCCAGTTCCAGACCCAGCCGGGCAACGACAACAAGCTCTACGTCTCCACCTTCGGGCGCGGCATGTGGACGTATCCGCTGAAGGCCGTGACCGATGTGCCCGTCATCACGCCGGTGCCGCCCGTGAATGGCGGCAGCGGCGCCGGGCAGGGCCGCTTCGGTGGCGGTGTCTTCGGTTGGGCAGCACTCTCGCTGCT
The DNA here is from genome assembly GCA_030652575.1 of Stagnimonas sp. Classification (GTDB taxonomy): domain Bacteria; phylum Pseudomonadota; class Gammaproteobacteria; order Nevskiales; family Nevskiaceae; genus Stagnimonas. Next base: position 29,943 of record JAUSQI010000157.1, read on the forward strand.
GGGCCTTGCGGCGCTGCGCCGTCGTCGTCTGCACTGAGCTGAACCGTGCTGCAAAAACGCCCCCGAATATCGGGGGCGTTTTTGTTTGGGGCGCAATGTCGCTAAGGTCGCTCACACCTACCCCCGCGCGAACACCCTGCCATGTCCAGCACCGCCATCCAGCTGCAAAAATCCCCGCAAGGCAAGCTTGCCTTCACCGTCAAGGTCGGCCGCAATGCCTTCACGGCGGATGTCTCCGAAGCACTCGGCGGTGACGACCTTGGCCCTGATCCGCATGATCTGCTCGATGCCTCGCTGGGTGCCTGCACCGCGCTGACGGTGCTGATGGTGGCAGCCCGCAAGCAGATACCGGTCGACGACATCCAGGTGTCGATCACCCATACCGAAGCCGAGGGGCTCTACACCCTCAACCGCACCATCCGTTTCATCGGCAAGCTCAGCGACGAGCAGCGCGATTACCTACTGGGCATCGCCAACAAGTGCCCGATCCACAAGGCTATGCACGGGCGCTTCGAGGTCGTCACGGTTCTGGCCGCACCCAGCGCCTAGAATCAGTGCGGGCCGCTGGCTGGCGGCAACGAGAGACAAAAAAGGAACCCATGCGCGCTCTGCAAGCCATCTGGACGGTCATCTGCGGCATCTTCATCGGCCTGGCGGATTTCTTCGGCACCGTGCTGGGTGGCTTCTTCGGCGCACCCACCACCTGGCAGCCGCCCGCGTGGTGGCAGACGTTCGTTTCGCCCGTGGTCGCGCAGTGCCACAGGCTGGCGGCACACATCCGCGCCAATCCGGCGCGCGCTTCGCTGGCAGCGACCATCGCACTGGTGTTGATCGGTAGCAGCGTCATCGGCTGGCGTTGGTGGCAGGCGCGGCCGCAAGCCGAAACCGTGGCCTTTACCGTCACCGCCCCCGAGCGCACCTGTTACGAGTGCGAGCAGGAAGGCGACCGCGGCCCCAAGCCGCTGACGGTGCGCTTCGAGAAATCCGTGGCACCGATCGAGGCCGTGGGCAAGGATCTACCGGCCGATAAAAAGCCGCTGACCCTGATGCCCGCGCAGCCCGGCATCTGGCACTGGGACGACGACAGGACGCTGCGCTTCCAGCCGTCGCAGGACTGGCCGGTGGGTGGCAAGTTCGCGGTCGATTTCGCACGCAAGCATTTCGTTGCACCGCAAATCCTGCTGAAGGACTACCGCTTCGAGTTCGCCACCGTGCCGTTCACGGTGACGCTACAGGACGTGCAGTTCGACCAGGACCCGGTGAACGCGGCCAACAAGACCGGCGTGGCGACGCTGCGCTTCAGCCATCCGCCGGACACCGCCAGCGTCGAGTCGCGGCTGAGCCTGAAGTATTTCGACAAGCTCACGGATGACAAAGAAGTCGAGCGTGATGCGCCCGCCTACACGCTCAACTTCGACGCCAAGAAATTGCAGGCCTACCTGCGCACGGCCTCGTTGACCATGCCCAGCAAAGAGGGCCGCATCGTGCTCAGCGGCACGGCGGGCATGAAGTCCGCACTCGGCGGCCCCGCCACCAGCAGCGCGCTCGACGCGACCATCAAGGTGCCCGGCCGCTATGCCCTCGCCGTCAACGAACTCAGCGCCCGCATCGCACGCGATGTGGATGAAGGGCCGGTGCAACTGCTGACGCTTGCGCTGACGCATTCGACCACCGAAGACGAGGTGAAACAACACACGCAGGCCTGGCTGCTGCCGCTGAAAAATCCCGATGAAAAAAAGCAGGCCGAGTTCGAGAAGTCCATCGAGAATTTCAACGGCCAGCCCTACCCCTGGGGCAGCGAGCAGGTGGGCGAGGCGGTGTTGAAGGCCGCGACCAGGCTGCCGCTCACCCTCAACGCGCTGGAGACCGATCACGGCGAGGTGCACAGCTTCAACCATCAGGCCGAACCCCAGCGCTGGATGGCGGTGCGGGTGTCTGCCGGGATGAAATCCTTCGGCGGCTACGAGCTGGAGAAATCCAGCGAGCTGGTGATGCAGGTGCCGGACTATCCCGCCGAGCTGCGGCTGGTCGGCAAGGGCGCCTTGCTGGCCATGAGCGGTCAGAAAAAACTCAGCGTGTTCACCCGAGACCTGCCCGGCATCAAGGTGGATGTGGGCCGCGTGCTGCCGGGGCAATTGCAGCATCTGATCACCCAAAGCGGCGGTGCGCTCGATGCCCTGAGCTGGAACGGCTACAGCTTTGACGAGAGCAACATCACCGAGCATCTCGACAAGGTCATCACCCTGCCCGGCGCGCCGCGTGGGCAGGCGCAATACACCACGCTCGATCTCGCACCCTTCCTCGCCGAAGGGGCCGAGAGCAAGCGCGGCATTTTCTTCGTCAAGCTGCGCGGCTACGACCCGAAGACGCAGAACTTCATCGACGCGCCCTTCCAGTCAGAAGGCGAGGGCAGTGGCTACGAGGCCAGCACCGCCGACACGCGCCTGATCGTCGTCACCGACCTCGGCCTGGTCATCAAACGCAACAAGGATCAAAGCCGCGAAGTGTTCGTGCAGTCGCTTGCCGGCGGCACGGCGATGGAGGGTGTGACGCTCGATGTGATCGGCAAGAACGGCCAGGTCGTGCTGTCGCGCACCACCGATAACCAAGGCCACGCGCAGCTGCCGGACCTGAAGGGCTATCGCAACGAGCGCCAGCCCGTACTGCTGCTGGCGCGCAAGGGCGGCGATCAATCCTTTCTGCCGCTCGACTGGCGCATGAGCGGGCTCGACCTCTCGCGCTTCGATGTGGGTGGCGTATCGCAGGCGGTCGAGCCCGGCGCGCTGTCGGCGTTTCTGTTCAGTGATCGCGGTCTGTATCGGCCCGGCGAGCTGGCGCACTTCGGTGTGATCGTGCGGGCGGCCGAGTTCAGCAAGTCGCTGCCGCAATCGCCGCTCGACTACGAAATCACCGATCCCAAGGGCACACGCGTCTGGCAGGCTCGCCGCGAGCTGCCGGCCAGCGGCTTCGACGAGCTGCAATTCGCCAGCCGCGAGACGTCGCCCACCGGCACCTACACGCTCGCCGTCTACCTGCCGCAGAAGAACACGCGGCTGCTGTTGGGCACGGTGGATTTCAGCGTGCGCGAGTTCCAGCCAGACCGCCTCAAGCTCAACCTCACCTTTAGCGAAGCACGCGCGCAAGGCTGGGTGAAACCCGATGCCTTGGCTGCGAACATCGATCTGCAAAACCTGTTCGGCACGCCCGCGCAAAACCGCCGCGTCACCGCCGAGATGCGGCTGTCGCCCTGGTTCCCGGCGTTTGCCGGCTTCGAGGATTACCAGTTCAGTGACCCGCAGGCGGCGAAGGAGGGCTTCACCGAATCCCTCACCGAGGCGACCACCGGCGAAGACGGCAAGGCCGTGCTTGATCTGGGTCTGCAACGCTTCGCCAAGGCGACCTATCGCGTGGCGCTGACGACGCAGGGCTTCGAGCCCGATGGTGGTCGCGGCGTTACCGCAGCCGCTGCTCAAGTCGTCAGCAACCTGCCGTATCTGGTGGGCTGGAAGGCCGATGGCGATCTCGGCTACGTCAGCCGCAACGGCGAGCGCAGTGTTGCCCTTGTGGCCTTGAGCCCCGAGGCCAAGCGCACCGCCGTGAGTGGCTTGAAGCTGCAACGCTTCGAGCGCAAGTTCGTCAGCGTGCTGGTGCGGCGCGACAACGGCACCTATCAATACGAGTCGCGGCAGAAGGACGTGCCGCTGTCGGATATCGCGCTCAACATCGCAGCGACCGGCAGCGCGCTGAAGCCCGATGCGAGCAATCCCGGCAGCTTTTTCTATCTCGTCACCGATGCCGAAGGGCAGGTGTTCGCGCGCATCGCCTACACCGTCGCCGGTGCGGGCAACGTCAGTCGCAGCTTGGAGAAAAACGCCGAGCTGCAAATCGCGCTCTCGAAAAAGGATTACGCCCCCGGCGAAGAGATCGAGCTGAGTCTGGTCGCGCCCTATGCGGGTGCGGGCCTCATCACCATCGAGCGCGAAAAGGTGCTGAGCTGGCAGTGGTTCACGTCGGCGACGACGGCGAGCGTGCAGAAAATCAAAGTGCCGGAGGGCCTCGAAGGCTCGGCCTATGTGCACGTGGTCTTTCTGCGCGACCCGGCCAGCGACGAAGTGCACACCAGCCCGATGAGCTATGGCGTCGCCCCCTTCTCGGTCGCGCTCGACGCCCGCCGCGCCACACTCACCGTGGAGGCGCAGAACAAACTCAAACCTGGCGAAACACTGCGCATGAAAGTGACGGCATCGAAGCCCGGCAAAGCCGTGGTCTACGCCGTCGATGAGGGCATTCTGCAGGTCGCCCGCTACACGCCGCCGAAGCCGCTGGAGTTCTTCTTCCAGAAGCGCAGCCTCGACGTCGACACCTTGCAGATTCTCGATCTGCTGCTGCCGGAGTTCCGCGCGATGGGCATTGGCAGTGCTGCCGGTGGCGACGCCGATGGCGCGCTCGGCAAGCATCTGAATCCCTTCCGCCGCAAAACCGACCCGCCGATTGCTTGGTGGAGCGGCGTGATTGACGTGGGCCCTGAAGCCAAAGAGCTGACTTGGCTGGTGCCCGAAAGCTTCAACGGCACGCTGCGGCTGATGGCGGTGAGTGTGGATGCCAATGCGATTGGCACCAGTGAGGGCAAGGCACTGGTGCGCGGTGATTTCACGCTGCTGCCCAATGCGCCGCTGGCAGTGGCACCGGGCGATGAGTTCGAGGTGAGCACGGGCGTCTCCAACAATCTGGAGACGGGCGCGAAAGACATGCCGGTGCAAGTCACGCTGCTGCCGTCGGCCAATCTCGAAGTGATTGGGCCGACGGCACAAACGCTCGCCATCGGCCCGCAGCACGAGGGCGTGGCGCGTTATCGCGTGCGCGCGAAAGACGCCCCCGGAGCTGGCTCGCTGGCTTTCACTGCGAAGGCCGGCAGCGCGGGTGCCAAGCTCACGACGACGCTCTCGGTCAGACCAGCCACGCCCTACCGCATGCAGCTCACGGCGGCGAGTGTGAAGGCCGAATCCACCGTGGATCTCGCGGTGACGCGCAGCCTCTACCCGCACTTCCGCACGCTCGAAGCTTCGGTATCGCCCTTGCCACTCTCGCTGGCGAATGGCCTCACGGCTTATCTCGACAGCTACGAATACGCCTGCACCGAGCAGCTGGTGAGCATGGCGGTGCCGGCGCTGGTGCTGAGTGATCGACCGGAGTTCGGCGCGCTCAAGAAAAGCAAGAACGCGAGCTTCGAGGCCTTGTTCACCGAACTGGCCACGCGCCAGCGCAGCGACGGCGACTATCGCCTGTGGCCGAACGGTGCGGGGGCCGAGTTCGTGTCGATCTACGCCCAGCACTTCCTCATCGAAGCCGCCGAGCGCGGCAAGGCGCCGCCGGGCGACTTGATGACCAACGGCAACAACTACCTGATGCAGCTGGCGCGGCGTGACGGCGACTCCATCGAGCAGGAGCGCAACGCGGCGTATGCGATCTACCTGCTGACGCGCCAGGGCGAGGTGATGTCGGCCGAGGCCGATGCGCTGCGCACAAGGCTTGAGAAAAACTGGAAGGGCAAATGGGAGCAGGACGCGACGGCCGCCTGGCTCGCTGCCACCTACTCGCGCATGCAGCAGAAACCGCTGGCCGAAAAGCTCATTGCCCGCGTGAAGCTCGGCGGCACGCACGCTTACGACCGCTATCACAGCCCGATGGCGACCGATGCCGAGCTGCTCTACGTGCTGGCCAAGCACTTCCCCGATCGTCTGCAAGCCTTTGGGCCGGTGTTTGTCGAGAGTCTGGTGAAGCGGCTGACGGCGGGTGAGTACCACTCGTTGTCTGCGGCGACCAGCATCCTCGCACTCGATGCCTATGCCAGCGTTGCACAAGGCGATGCCGCCAAACTGACGCTCGCCGAAGTGCTGAAAAACGGCAGCAGCAAGCCGCTCACACTTCCCGAAGGCTTGTTCCCCAAAACAGCGTTCAGTGAAGCCGCCACCAAGCTGCGCGTGGGCAACCCCAACAAGTTGCCGGCGTATGCGCTGCTCACCGAAAGCGGTTTTGATCGCACGCCGCCTGCCAAGGCCGTGGTCAACGGCTTTGAGATTCTGCGCGAATACACCGACATCAGCGGCAAGCCGGTCACGCAAGTTAAACTGGGCGACGAGGTGGACGTGCATGTGAAGTTCCGTGCCGTCGGCCGCGCATACATCAACGATGCAGCACTAGTCGATTTGCTGCCCGGCGGCTTCGAGATTGTGCAGCCGGCGCCGGTCACTGCGGAGCAGCAGATGCAGCAGGCTGTGCCTGAGCCAGTCGAAGAAGGCAGCGAAGAGACCGGCGAAGCCGCCACTGAAGCCGAGGTGGAAGGCGGTGCCAGCTGCGGCTGCGACTGGGTGACTTTCATCAGCGGCAACGCACTCACCTACGCCGACTACCGCGAAGACCGCGCCGTGCTCTACGTCGATATCGACGACCGCGTGGGCGAAGTGAAATACCGCATGAAGGCCGTGGCCGCCGGCAGCTTCACCATCCCGCCCGCGTATGGCGAGGCGATGTATGACCGCAGCGTGTTTGGACGCAGTGCGCCCGGCCGTATCGAGGTGGTGAAGCCTTGAGAGATCAGCTGGGGTGATGCCCGCGCCGCTGCGTCGATGGCTGCGCGGCATCGCCGCCGTGTTGGCGGTGCTGGCCGCAGCACTGTTGCTGCTGCGCCTCTGGCCGCATGCGGCGCTGCGCGACCGCATCCCCCTCAGCACCGTGGTGCTGGATCGACACGGTGCCGTGCTGCGCATCACGCTCGCCAGCGATGCCCAGCTGCGTTTGTGGACGCCACTCGACCAACTGCCGCAGCCCTTGATTGACGCGGTGCTGCTGCACGAAGACCAGCATTTCTTCCGGCATCCGGGCGTGAATGCGGTCGCGCTGCTGCGGGCCGCTGTGACCACGGCCAGCGGCGGGCCAACGCTGGGTGCTTCCACCATCACCATGCAGCTCGCGCGGTTGTTGCAGCAGCGCAACACTCGCAGCATCGGCGGCAAGCTGGCGCAGATCGGCGACGCGTTGTGGCTGGAGGCGCGCTACAGCAAGCGCGAGATTCTGGAGGCCTACCTCAACGCCGCACCCTACGGCGGCAACCTGCAAGGCGTGGGTGCGGCGGCGCGGCTTTACTTTGGCAAGGCACCGCGTGAGCTTGATCTTGCGCAGACGCTCGCGCTTGCCGTGCTGCCGCAAGCGCCCGGCACGCGCACGCCGCGCGGGGTGGAGGGCGACAGCCTGCGCGCTGCGCGCCTGCGCCTGTTCGCGCGCTGGCGGGCAGCGCACCCAGAGTCCGCTGCGCAAGCCGCACTCGTCGAACGGCCACTGCGATTTGCGCGCGCCACACCGCCGTTTGAAGCGCCGCATTTCACCACCCTGGTGCTACGCGAGCGTGCTGAAACCGAGCAACACACCACGCTGGATTTGCGCCTGCAAAAGCTGCTGGAACGCCGCCTCAAAAGCCACCTCGCCGTGACCAGCCGCGAGGGTGTGAACAACGCCAGCGTGCTGCTGCTCGATACCCGCGACATGGGCGTGCGCGCCTGGCTCGGCTCCGCCAATTTCTTCGATGCCCGCATCGAAGGCCAAGTGGATGGCCTGCTCGCGCGCCGCTCACCCGGCAGCACGCTCAAGCCGCTGCTGTATGCGCTGGCAATCGATCAGGGCCTCATCCATCCGCTCACCGTGCTCAAGGATGCACCCAGCTATTTCGGCCCCTACGCGCCAGAGAACAACGACGGCAGTTTCCTTGGCCCCATCACCGCGCACGATGCCTTGATCCGCTCGCGCAACGTGCCGGCCGTGCAACTCGCCGCGCGCCTGCAAAGCCCAACGCTGTATCGCTTCTTGAAGAACGCGGGCGTGGCACTGCCCAAAAGCGAGCGGCATTACGGCCTGGCACTCACGCTGGGCGGCGGCGAGGTGTCGCCGGTGGAACTCGCGCAGCTCTACGCGATGCTGGCCAATCGCGGCGTATTCAAGCCGCTGCAAATCACTGCGAATGCGGCAGTGGCTGATGCGCCGCGCCTGCTCAGCGAAGAAGCCAGCTTCATGGTGATGGACATCCTGCGCGACAACCCGCGCCCCGACGAAGTGCTGTGGCGGCCGTCGCGCAACCGCATCACGCCCGCGTGGAAAACCGGCACCAGCTGGGGCTTTCGCGATGCCTGGACGGCGGGCGTGATCGGCCCGTATGTGCTGGTCGTGTGGATGGGCAATTTCGATGGTCGTGCCAATCCCGCGCTGGTCGGCCTGCACACCGCAGCGCCCTTGTTTTTCGACCTCGCCGACGCCCTGCGCACGGCTGATCCAGACATGGCCGAGCCGATCTTCAGCAACCCACCGCGCCTCGCCAAAGTGCAGGTCTGCGCCGCCAGCGGCGACCTGCCCAATGTCGACTGCCCGCAGCGCGCGACGACGTGGTTCATCCCCGGCGTGTCGCCGATCAAGCTCAGCGAAGTGCATCGCCGCGTACGCGTCGATACCCGCACGGGCCGCATCGCCTGCGCCGATGCGCCCGAGAGCGTGGTGAGCGAGGCGGTTTACGAATACTGGCCGAGTGACCTCATGCGGCTGTTCGCGCAAGCGGGCATCCCGCGCCGCAAACCGCCCGTTGCGGGTGATTGCCGTAGCGCCAGCCCGGCCAGCGCCGTGCGCCCGCCGCAAATTGTCTCGCCCATTGCAGGCGTGAGCTACGTGCTGAGGCCCGCCGAACTGGGCGTGAAAACCCTGCCGCTGCAAGCCCACGCCGATGCCGCCACCCGTGCGCTCTACTGGTTTGCCGATGGCGCGTATCTGGGCAGCAGCGCGCCCGGCGTGGCCTTTGCCTATGCGCCCTCGCATGCGGGCCGCGTGCAGCTCACGGTAAGTGACGAACGCGGCGGCAGCGATGCGCGGGCGTTGATCGTGCGCTTGGGGGAGTGATAGCGCATGGCCCAGATCACATCTGGCCACGGCCTTTTGTAGGGTGGGCAAAGCGAAGCGTGCCCACTCGGCATTTG
>JAUSQI010000163.1 GCA_030652575.1 Stagnimonas sp.
AACGAGTCGCCGCTCTCGGCCCCCGCGGCGGAAGAATCGCTGCCGATGCGCGACGCCTTTGCCGTGCTGTTCTTCGTCTCGGTCGGCATGCTGTTCAATCCCTCGATCATCGTCGACGCGCCCTGGGCGCTGCTGGCGACACTCGTCATCATCCTGTTCGGCAAGTCGGTGGCGGCGTACCTCATCGTCCGCGCCTTTGGTCACAACAACCAGACCGCGCTCACCATCGCCGCCAGCCTGGCGCAGATCGGCGAGTTCTCGTTCATCCTGGTCGGCCTGGGCATTTCACTGCAGCTGCTGCCGCAGCAGGGGCAGGACCTGGTGCTGGCGGGGGCGATCTTCTCGATTCTGCTCAACCCGCTGCTGTTCAAGTTGTTCGTGCGCAACCAGCCGGAAAAGCTGGCCGAGCCGGTTGCCGATCTGCGGCACACGCAGCTGCATGACCATACGATTCTGGTCGGTTACGGCCGCGTCGGCAGCCTGATCGGCGCGGGGCTCAAGGCGGCCGGCGAGCCCTTCGTGGTGATCGAGGATCGCAAGATCCCCGCTGCCGCAGCACTCGCCGATGGTGCCGAAATCCTCTCCGGCAACGCGGCTGATCCCAAGGTGCTGAAGGCCGCGAATCTTGCGGGTGCGCGTCGTCTGTTCGTCGCCATCCCGCAGGCTTTCGAGGCCGGGCAGGTGGTGAGCCAGGCACTGGTCGCCAATCCCGATCTGCGCATACTGGCGCGTGCGCATTCCGATGCCGAGGTGGCGCATCTGCAAATCTGCGGGGCGACCGCCACCATCATGGGCGAAGCTGAAATCGCCCGCGGCATGCTCGATGCCGCCTTCGAGCGCCGCCATACCTGATTCATTGATCCGCTGACCATGACCCCGATCGTTATCGAACCCGAACGCCTGCCGCTGCGCGTCTTCGCCGAAAAAGCCTATCTCGACTACTCGATGTATGTGGTGCTCGACCGCGCCCTGCCGCATGTTGAAGACGGCCTGAAGCCGGTGCAGCGCCGCATCATCTACGCCATGAGCGAGCTGGGTTTGCAGAGCACCGCCAAGCACAAGAAGAGCGCGCGCACCGTCGGTGATGTGCTCGGCAAATACCATCCGCACGGCGACTCGGCTTGCTACGAGGCGATGGTGACGATGGCGCAGCCCTTCAACTACCGCACACCGTTGGTGGACGGGCAGGGCAACTGGGGCTCGGCGGACGACCCGAAATCCTTTGCGGCAATGCGCTACACCGAGTCGCGCCTCACGCCGTACGCGCAGGCGCTGCTGGCCGAGCTGGAGCAGGGCACGGTGCAGTGGGCGCCTAACTTCGACGGCACGCTGGAAGAGCCGAAACTCTTGCCCGCGCGCCTGCCCAACATTCTGGTCAACGGCACCACCGGCATTGCGGTGGGCATGGCGACCGACATCCCACCGCACAACATCGGTGAGCTGGTGAAGGCTTGCATCCATCTGCTCAAGCACCCGAACGCCTCCATCGACAAGCTGATGGAGTTCGTGCCGGGTCCGGATTTTCCCACCGGCTGCGAGGTCATCAGCGAGAGTGCGGAGCTCTTGAAGCTCTACCAGACCGGCAACGGTGTGGTGCGCACGCGGGCGCGCTGGGAGCGTGAGGATGGCGGCGTCAATGGCCTGCAAATCGTCATCACCCACCTGCCGCACCAGGTCAGCGGCAACAAGATTCAGGAGCAGATCGCCGAGCAGATGCGGGCGAAGAAGCTGCCGCTGGTCGAAGATCTTCGTGATGAATCCGACCACGAGAATCCCTGCCGTCTGGTCATCATCCCGCGCAGCAACCGCATCGACGTCGACCAGCTGATGGCGCATCTGTTCGCCACCACCGATCTCGAAAAATCGGTGCGCGTGAACCTCAACATGATCGGCCTCGATGGCCGTCCGCGCGTGAAGAATCTGCGCGAGATCCTGGGTGAGTGGCTGGCGTTCCGCTTCACCACCGTGACGCGGCGACTCAATCACCGCCTGCAAAAAGTGAATGATCGTCTGCACTTGTTGGAGGGCTTGCTGATCGCCTTCCTCAATCTCGACGAAGTCATCCGCATCATCCGTTTCGAGGACGAGCCGCGCGCCACCTTGATGCGCACGTTTGCGCTGAGCGAGATTCAGACCGACTACATCCTCGATACCCGCTTGCGGCAGTTGCAGCGGCTGGAAGAGATGCGCATCAAGGGCGAGCAGGACGAGCTGGCGACGGAAAAAGCCAAGCTCGAAGAGCTGCTGGGTTCCGACGACGCACTGCGCAAGCTCATCAGCGACGAGCTGCGCGAAGACGGCAAGAAGTATGGCGATGCGCGTCGCAGTCCCATTGTCGCGCGCGCGCCTGCGGTGGCCATGAGTGCCGAGGAAATCCTGCCTGCCGAGTCGATCACGGTAGTGCTGAGCAAGGCCGGCTGGATTCGCGCCGGCAAGGGCCATGAGCTTGACCCGGCGACGCTCAACTACAAGTCCGGTGACGAATACTTTGCCCACACGCTGGGCAAGACCAACCAGCTGTTGATATTGCTCGACGACAAGGGCCGCGCCTACACCTTGAGCCCGCGCGACCTGCCGAGCGCGCGCTCTCAAGGCGAGCCGGTGACCACCAAGATCGACATCCAGGATGGCGGCAAACTCATCGCCATGCTGATGGGCACGGCCGACGAAAAACTGCTGCTGGCCGGCAGCGACGGCTACGGCTTCATCACCAAGCTGGGCGACATGGAAGGCCGCAACAAGGCGGGCAAGGCGGTGCTCAATCTCGAAGGCGTGCCGCTGAGCCCCATGCGGGTGCTCGACACGGTGACCGAGCGCATCGCCATCGCCACCGCCGAAGGTCGCCTGCTGGTGTTCCCGGCCGCCGAACTGCCCGAGCTGGTCAAGGGCAAGGGCAACAAGCTGGTGACGCTCAAGGGCGAGGACAGGATTCTCGCCGCTTGCGTGCTGCCGGCTGGGCGGCCGCTCGAACTGCTGTGCGGCAAGCGCAGCCTGACGCTCAAGGCGGCTGATCTGGCGGCCTTCATCGGCAGCCGCGCCAGCCGTGGTGCGCCGCTGCCACGGGGCTTCCAGCGCGTGGACAGCATGAGCGCCGAGCCCGCCAAAGCCTGAACTTGTGATGCTGTGCGCCGGTCTTGAGACTGCGCACAGCCGCCACATATTCATCAAGTCATTACTCTCCAGCCAACTCGATTGTCAGCCATGAAACGCATCGCTCTCTTCCTGCTCACCAACCTCGCCGTCATGCTGGTGCTGGGCGTCGTCGCCTCCCTGCTGGGTGTCGATCGCTTCCTGACGCAGAACGGCCTCAACCTCACACAGTTGCTGGCGTTCTCGGCCATCATGGGTTTCGGCGGCAGCTTCATCTCGCTGCTGATGAGCAAATGGATGGCCAAGCGCTCGACCGGCGCGCAGGTCATCACCCAGCCGCGCAATTCGGCCGAGGCCTGGCTGCTGCAAACCGTCGAGCGCCAGGCACGTGCGGCTGGCATCAAGACGCCAGAAGTGGCGATTTACGACGCGCCCGAACCCAACGCCTTCGCCACCGGCGCCAACAAGAACGCCGCGCTGGTCGCGGTATCGACCGGTCTGCTCAAGGCCATGTCGCAGGATGAAGTGGAAGCCGTGCTCGGCCACGAAATCGGCCACGTCGCCAACGGCGACATGGTGACGCTCACGCTCATCCAGGGCGTGGTCAACACCTTCGTGATCTTCCTCTCGCGCGTCATCGCGTATGCGGTGGACAGCTTCCTGCGCCGCGGCAGCGAGAATAATTCCGGCCCCGGCTTTGCCTACTACGGCATCTCGATGGTGATGCAGATCGTGCTCGGCATCGGCGCTTCGATGATCGTCGCGGCCTTCTCGCGCTGGCGCGAGTACCGCGCCGACCAGGCAGGCGCGCAGTTTGCCGGCAAGCGCAAGATGATCGCCGCGCTGCAAAAGCTGCAATCGTTCCATGAGGCACCGTCGCAACTGCCCAAGGAGATGACGGCATTCGGCATCCGCGAAGGCATCAGCGGCTTGTTCTCATCGCATCCGCCCCTGGAGCAACGCATCGCTGCGCTGCAGGCCAATCCATAGGGTTCTCGCAAACGCCTGAGACAAGGCCGAACGTGATCGCTTGCGTTCGGCTATTTTTACGGTCCAGGGAGGCAAGGCCGCGTTGACGGCTGCCGGGCACGCGGCCAAAAGCGTGATTCGACTCCCCCATGAAGGGACCTCGAATGGCAGCCACTTTTGCGCAGCGCTCCATGCAGCGTGGAAACAACCTGGATTTCATCCGGTTTTTCCTCGCGGCCTGCGTGGCATTCACACATTCCTTCAACCTGCTCTACGGTGACAACACCGATCCACTGGCTGTGGCCACAGGCGGCGCCATCGGGCTCGGCGGCGAAGCGGTCAACGGCTTCTTCATCATCAGCGGTTTTCTGATCACCCAGAGCTGGCAGCAGCAGGCTGATCTGGCGGGGTTCCTCAAGAACCGCGTGCTGCGCATCTATCCCGGCTTCATCGTCGCAGTGCTGTTCTGCACCTTGCTGGTCGCCCCGTTGGGCTTTGCGGACGCGGAGGTCTACTTTTCAGGCCTCGATTACGGGCGTGTTGGCGGCGACATGCTGTTGCTCAAGTTCAAGGCCGTGCCCGGGGCTTTTGCGGACAATGCCTTCCCCGGCAACGTCAACGGATCGCTCTGGACGATCTCGTATGAGTTCGTCTGCTATCTGATGGTGGCGGCCCTGGGTGTCTGGGGCGTGCTGCAAAAAAGGCCCTGGCTGATGCTGTTTTTTCTACTGGCCCTGGCGCTTTCCGTCGCCAGCCATGTGGAATGGCAGGCTCAGCCCACCCTGCAAGCCTGGCTGAAAAACCTTCAGAGCTGGCCGCGATTCATCGCCTCGTTCGTCGCAGGCATGTTGTTCTATCTCTACCGCGACCGGATTCCCTACAACTGCCGCGTCTTTCTGCTGGCCCTGTTCGGCTTTGTGTTCTGCACGCTGGTTTTGCGCTCGGTCGCGTTTGCGACGCCGGTGTTTGGCAGCTATTGCCTGCTCTATCTGGCGTTCCACCCCAGGCTGCCGCTGAAGCGGTTCGCGAAGCGGGGGGATTTCTCGTACGGGGTTTATCTCTATGCGTTTCCCGTGCAGCAGTTACTCGCGCTGTACGCTGGCCATAGCCTCAACGGACTGACCATGTTCGTGGCCTCCATGCTGCTATCGCTGTTGCTGGCGTGGCTCAGCTGGAATCTGATCGAGAAACCCTGCCTGCGTTTCAAAAGCAAAAAGCGGTTGCAGAACCCGGTCGCGGTGCCAGGCCAGATTGCGCCGCGTTAGCGCGGCGCGTGGATCGATTTGGCCTTGGTGATGAACTCGCTCGCCAGCAAGACCACTTCGGGCTCTTGCACGTGGTAGCCCTGGATGTAGTTGACGCCCATCTGCCAGAGACGTGCCATGACGTTGGCATCTTCCACATGGCTGACGATGGTCTTGATCTTCTTCTGCTTTGCAATCTCCATCAGCTGGCTCATGCGCCGCTGCAAGTCCTTGTCGTTGAACTTCTGCGTATAGGACTGGTGGAACTTGAGATAGCTGATCTTCGGCAGGTGTTCGATCAGCTGCACGCTGTTGGCACTGGTGCCGAAGTGGTCGATGGCGATGCCCGCACCCAGATCGCTCAAGGCCTGGGTAATGCCCCTGGCCTTGCGCACGTGGTTCTGCAGGATCGATTCCTTGATCTCGAACACGAACTCTTCGTTCTTGAGCGGGTAGGTCTTGAGCAGCTCGCTGACCCAGCGCACGTAGCCTTCGGCATCCTTGACGCTGTCTTCGGAGACCTTGACGAACAGCGATGGCGCTTCCTTGCCGCCGCCGCGCTTGGCGATGATGGCGAGACAGCGCGCCAGCACCCAGCGGTCGATGTTCTTCATCAGGCCGAACTTCTCGGCCGCGGGCAGGAACTCGCCGGCGTGCAGCTCCTTGCCGTTCTCGTCGATCATGCGCACCAGCACGTCGAAGTGCTGACGCGAGTCGCCTTCGAGGCTGGCAATCGACTGGTAGGCGAGCTTCAGGCGGTTGTCCTCGATGGCCTTTTTCACCATCGCCGCCTTGCGTGCTTCTTCGCGGTCGTTCTGGCTCGATTTGGCCGCGGCACCGATGACGGCCGATTGGTTGCCGCCTTTCTCGGACAGCCGCCGCGCTTCGCGCACCACCTCGGTCACCACCTGGTCGGGTTTTTCCGTGCCGGCCAGGGGATGCACCACGACCGAGAACGTCAGCTGCGCCTCGTGGTCGCGGGTGGTGAAGATCATCGCTGACAGCTCGCGCCGGATCTGCTCGCCCACGGCTTCCAGATCGGCAATGGCGGGTCGGTAGACCGACACACCGATTTCGCTCGGTGAAAAACTGAACAGCGCATCGGCGGGGCTGAGCTGCTGCTTGAGCGCCGTGGTGATCTGCTCGACCACTTGCTCGGCCGCCGTCAGTCCAAAGCGTTCTTCCAGCGCCGGGAAATGATCGATCAGGATCATCATTGCGGCGTGCGGACCATCCACTTCGGCACCCGGCGAGCTGATGGACTTGAGGAAGC
Source organism: Stagnimonas sp. (assembly GCA_030652575.1). Classification (GTDB taxonomy): domain Bacteria; phylum Pseudomonadota; class Gammaproteobacteria; order Nevskiales; family Nevskiaceae; genus Stagnimonas. Next base: position 6,577 of record JAUSQI010000163.1, read on the forward strand.
CCACACGCCCGCCGAGATCGGCTCGCGTGGGGCGCTGCACAAGGCCTTCGCTGGGGATGGTATTGGAGCCGAACGTGGTGTCCAGGGCACCCGGCACGGGATTGTGCAGGGCGACGGGTGCGAGCGAGCGCACTAGCATCTCGATCACCTTCTCGCCGTTCTCGTTGCCGAGAATCAGCTGGGCGCTCACTGGCACGGGACGGTCATCCTTGCCCTGCAGATGAAACTCCAGCGCCTCGCCGTTGTGTTTGCCCTTGAGCACGACACGCAGGCGTTCTTTCAAACGCACCTGCTGCTCCTTGGCGACGAAATCGATCAAGGGGGCTGCGATCAGCTCGCTGTCGTCCGCGTGGCCCATCAGCCGCAAGAAGGCCGGGTTGACCTCCGAGATGATGCCCTCGTGGATGCGCACGATGGCATCGGCGGCACCCGCGAGCAGCTTGCTGTGAAGTTGCTCGAAGTCGAGCAGCCGTTCGCGCAGCAGGCGCAGCGTGCGCAGGTGGTAATGGGCGACGAACTCGCGCAGCACCACCAGTTCGAGATGACGCAGATGGTCCAAGTCCTCGCAGCTCACCAGATCCTTGGCGCCGATCGACAGCGCTGCGATCACCTTGTCCGGGCTCAGCGACTTGCCGATGACGAGCACCGGCACATCCGGTCGCAGCTGATTGGCGCGGCGGATGAGTGCTTCGACTTCGCCGACGCTGTGCGTGTCGTCGCACAGCAGCACATCGGGTGGCGAACGTTGCAGCACGTCCTCCATGTCGGCCAGATCATCGGTCCAGCCGCAGCGCAGCGGGTGGCCGCCGTTGCGCAGAAAGCTCTCGATGCGTTTGGAGGTTTCCTCCGAGCGGCCCACCACCAGCAGCACGCCGCCGGCGTCGCCCACCAGCGTCTGGCTGACGGGGCTGGTCCACACTCTGGGTTCGGTGTGCTGCGGTGCGTTCACCAATGAATCCAAGTTTTGGAGGGCTTGCCCGGCAATTCGCGGACCAGACGAGGGACGAGGTAACCCGGCAAGTGTCCCGACAGTTGTCGCAGCAGTGCCTTGCCAACCGCGTCGTCCACTTCGTAATGGGCCGCGCCCTGAACGCGGTCTAGTAGATGCAGATAGTAGGGCAGAACCCCACAATCGAACAGCCGTTCGGAAAGTGCTTTCAACACATCCAGCGAATCGTTGACGCCCCTGAGCAGCACCGACTGGTTGAGCAGCGTCACGCCGGCCTGCTTCAGGCGCGCCATGGCCGCCGCCACAACCTGATCCAGCTCATTGGCGTGGTTGGCATGCACCACCATCACGGTTTGCAGCCGTGTGCCGGTCAGCCAGTCCAGCAGTTCGTCGTCGACGCGCTCCGGCAGCACGATGGGCTGACGGCTGTGCACGCGCAGGCGTTTGAGATGCGGGATGGCATCCAGCCCCTGCGCCAGCTCGGCCAACTTGTCGTCGGCCAGCGAAAGCGGGTCGCCGCCCGAGAGAATCACTTCTTCGATGGTCTCGTCGGCTTGCAGTTCGTCCAGCAGCGAGCGCCAGTGGTTGCGCGAGGCGCGGGTCTCGCCGTAGGGGAAGTGCCTGCGGAAGCAATACCGGCAATTCACCGCGCAAGCCCCGGTCGCGATCACCAGCACGCGGCCGTGATACTTGTGGATCAGGCCGCCGGGTTTGAGCTTGTGCAAGTCGCCAACGGCGTCGTCCACGTAATCCGGGTTGAGCACATCCTCGTCGGACGACGGCCAGATCTGCCTGAATAGCGGGTCGTCCGGGTTGCCCTTTTCCATCCGCTCGGCAAAGCCGCGTGGCACCCGCAGCGGGAAGTCGCGAATCTGCGCCAGCCGCAAGCTCGGCAGATCAGGCGGCAGTTGCAGGAAGGCGAGCAGTTCTGCTGGCCTCGTGAAAGAGCCCGTCAGCGCGGCCTGCCATGCCGGGATCAGTCGTTGGGGTTGCAGCACAGCATTCATGATCGTCATTGTGCGCGCCGGGTGTTGCCGACGGCAATGCGGAAAACCAGCTTTGACACTTCAGAGCACAGCGGCCACCGGGGCAGTCTTGCTGCGGTATTCGCACAGGTCGTAAATCGCACAGCGCGGGCACTCGGGGCTGCGTGCCTTGCAGACGTAACGCCCGTGTAGGATCAGCCAGTGGTGCGCGTCCTGCGCAAACTCGGCTTCGGTGACTTTCACCAGCTTGTCTTCCACCACCCGCACATCCTTGCCGGGTGCCAGGCCGGTGCGATTGGCAACGCGGAAGATATGGGTATCGACCGCAATGGTCGGTTCGCCAAACGCGGTGTTGAGCACGACATTGGCGGTCTTGCGGCCGACGCCGGGCAGGGCTTCGAGTGCAGCGCGGTCGTGCGGCACCTGGCTGCCGTGCAACGCGATCAACATTTTGCACAGGCCGATTACGTTCTTGGCCTTGGTCTGGTAGAGGCCGATGGTCTTGATATAGCCGCGCAGCGTTTCCTCGCCCAGCGCCAGGATCGTCTCCGGCGTATTGGCTACGGGGTAAAGCCTGGCGGTGGCCTTGTTGACGGAGACATCCGTCGCCTGCGCCGACAGCACCACCGCCACCAACAGCTCGAAGGGGCTGCCGAAGCGCAGCTCGGTGGTCGGTGCCGGGTTGGCGGCGCGCAGACGTTCGTAGATTTGGCGGCGTTTGGCGGCATTCATGGCGCACCGGCCTTGGCGCGTGCCATAGCGGCTGCGAGCGGGTTGCTGGCTTTCTTGCGCGCGCGTGCGGCCTCGTCTTCAGCCTGCCAGCGCAGCAGCCGCTGCGCGCGTGCGCGATAGCGCCCGAGCGAATGCGCTGCGCGCAAGAACGGCACCGGCAGTTCCGGGGCTTCCACCATCTCGATGCAATCGACCGGGCAGGGTGGCACGCACAGCTCGCAGCCGGTGCATTCGGCGGTGATGATGGTGTGCATGAGGTTGGGCCCGCCGATGATCGCATCCACCGGGCAGGCCTGGATGCACTTGGTGCAGCCGATGCAGTCGGCCTCGATGACGCGGGCGACCAGCTCGGTTTTGATCTCGATGCCGAAGGCGGGATTGAGTGGCTTTTCGGCGACACCCAGCACCGCTGCGAGCCGCGCGACACCGGCCTGGCCACCGGGTGGGCACTGGTCGATATCCGCCACGCCGGTCACCAGTGCCTCGGCGTAGGCGCGGCAATCCGGGTAGCCGCAGCGCGTGCATTGCGTTTGCGGCAGGGCGGCGTCGAGAAGCTGGACGAGAGGGTCATTCATTGCTTGTCATTCCCGCGAAGGCGGGAATCTAGGTGTCTGGTCTGTGTTGCTGACCATTGCGCGATGCGCAACCTGGATTCCCGCCTACGCGGGAATGACAGGACCGGAATCATTTAATGCGCATGCCCGGCTGTGCGCCCGCATCCGGCCACAACAGGCAAGGCCCGCCGCGCTCGTCGCTGGCCGCCAGCACCATGCCCTCGCTCATGCCGAACTTCATCTTGCGCGGCGTGAGGTTGGCGACACAGACGGTGAGTTTGCCCACCAATGCTTCGGGCGCATACGCCGCCTTGATGCCCGCG
>JAUSQI010000009.1 GCA_030652575.1 Stagnimonas sp.
GGCATCGTCACCGGCCGCGACCTGCGCTTCGAGACCCGCTTTGATGCCCCGGTTTCCAGCGTGATGACGCCGCACGACCGACTCGTCACCGTCCGTGAAGGTGCGAGCAAGGACGAAGTCATCGGCAAGCTGCACAAGCACCGGATCGAGAAGGTGCTGGTCATCAACGACGCCTTCCAGCTGCGCGGCCTGATCACCGTCAAGGACATGCAGAAGTCCACTGACCATCCGTTTGCCTGCAAGGACGAGCGCGGCCGCTTGCGTGTCGGCGCGGCAGTCAGCACCGGCTCCGATACCGAAGAACGTGTGGAAGCGCTGGTGGAAGCCGGCGTGGATGTGATCGTGGTCGACACCGCCCACGGCCACAGCAAGGGCGTACTCGATCGTGTTGAGGCCATCAAGAAACAATATGGCGACAGGCTGCAAGTCATCGGCGGCAACATCGCCACCGCCGAAGCCGCGCTGGCGCTAGCAGATGTGGGTGCAGATGCGGTGAAAGTCGGCATTGGCCCTGGCTCCATCTGCACCACGCGCGTGGTGGCTGGTGTCGGCGTGCCGCAGATCACGGCCGTGATGAATGTCGCCGCCGCACTCGATAACCGCATCCCGCTCATCTCAGACGGTGGCGTGCGCTACTCCGGCGATTTCGCCAAGGCGATTGCTGCCGGTGCCGCCGCCGTCATGGTCGGCTCCATGCTGGCAGGCACTGAAGAAGCACCCGGCGATGTCGAGTTGTTCCAGGGTCGCAGCTACAAGAGCTATCGCGGCATGGGCTCGCTCGGCGCGATGGCCGAGGGCAGCAAGGATCGCTACTTTCAGGACACCACGCGCGAAGTCGAAAAGCTGGTTCCGGAAGGCATCGAAGGCCGCGTGCCGTTCAAGGGCCCGATGGCCGCCATCGTGCACCAGATGGTCGGCGGCCTGCGCGCCTCGATGGGCTACACCGGCTGCAAGAGCATCGAGGAAGTGCGCACCAAGACCCGCTTCGTGAAGATCACGTCTGCCGGCATGCGCGAGAGCCACGTGCACGACGTGACCATCACCAAGGAATCCCCCAACTACCGGGTGGACTAGAGTTCCCTCAGCCCCGGTCCGCCGGGGCTTTTTCGTAGTGAAGACTTGAAGCCTCATGAACATCCATCAAGATAAAATCCTCATCCTCGATTTCGGCAGCCAGGTCACCCAGCTCATCGCGCGTCGGGTGCGCGAACTGGGCGTGTATTGCGAGCTGCATCCCTTCGACATGGACGAGGCCGCCATCCGCGACTTCGCCCCCAGGGGTGTGATTCTTTCCGGCGGTCCCGAATCGACGCTCGACGCAGGCTCGCCGCGCGCCCCGCAGATCGTGTTCGACCTCGGCGTGCCGGTATTCGGCATCTGCTACGGCATGCAGACGATGGCGATGCAGCTGGGCGGGCAGGTGTCGCCCGGCAGCGTCAAGGAGTTCGGCTACGCCGAGCTGCGCGCGCGCGGTCACTCCAAGCTGTTCGAGGGCATCGAAGATCGCAGCAATGCCGAAGGTCACGGCCTGCTCGATGTCTGGATGAGCCACGGCGACTACGTCAGCAGCCTGCCAGCAGGCTTCACTCGTATTGCTTCAACGCACGATCTCGATCTGGCCGGCATGGCCGACGAGTCGCGCGGGCTCTATGCCGTGCAGTTTCACCCCGAGGTGACGCACACCAGCAAGGGCAAGGAAATCTATTCGCGCTTCGTGCACGACATCTGCGGCTGCGGCAATGCCTGGACGCCGTCCAACATCGTCGAGGACGCCATCGCCCGCGTACGCGAACAGGTCGGCGGCAAGAAAGTGCTGCTGGGTTTGAGCGGTGGTGTGGATAGCAGCGTGGTCGCCGCCCTGCTGCACAAGGCCATCGGCTCCCAGCTCACCTGCGTGTTTGTCGATAACGGCCTGCTGCGCCTCAACGAAGGCGATGCGGTGATGAAGTTGTTCGCTGAAAATCTCGGCGTGAAGGTGATTCGTGCGGATGCCGAACAACGCTTTCTTGAACCACTGGCCGGGGTGAGCGACCCCGAGCAGAAGCGCAAGATCATCGGCCGCGTCTTCATCGAAGTATTCGAGCAGGAGGCGGCTCTGCTGAAGGATGTCGAGTTCCTCGCCCAAGGCACGATCTACCCCGACGTGATCGAGAGCGCGGGTGCCAAGACTGGCAAGGCGCACGTCATCAAGAGCCACCACAACGTCGGTGGCCTGCCGGCGCACATGCGCATGTCCCTGGTTGAGCCATTGCGCGAGTTGTTCAAGGACGAGGTGCGCGCCATCGGCCTCGAACTGGGTCTGCCGCGCGAGATGGTGATGCGCCATCCCTTTCCCGGCCCTGGTCTTGGTGTGCGCATTCTCGGTGCCGTCGACAAACCCAGTGCCGATACCTTGCGCAAGGCCGATGCGATTTTCATCGACGAGCTGAGAAAGTCCGGCTGGTACGACAAGACCTCGCAAGCCTTCGCCGTGTTCCTGCCGGTGAAGAGTGTGGGCGTGACCGGCGATGGCCGCCGCTACGAGCCGGTGATTGCGCTGCGCGCCGTGCAGACCATCGACTTCATGACCGCGCACTGGGCGCATCTGCCGTACGAACTGCTCGATGTGTGCAGCCGTCGCATCGTCAACGAGGTGCCGGGCGTTTCGCGTGTCGTCTACGACATTTCTGGCAAGCCGCCGGCGACAATTGAGTGGGAGTGAACAGGAAGTCGCAACACGTCGACACGGCATCTTCACCGGCGCGGCAGCAAACACCGGTCTAACTCAAGCGCCAACCGAAGCGCGAACAAAGTCGGGAGCGGTTCCTAAGCCGCAGATCTGGCATGCATCGTTCGTCGCAAGTCCTGGTTGGGGCTCACTTCAAAGTGCCTCAGATAGTCGCGGCTGAACTGCGAAGAGCTCTCGTAGCCAACACTAAAGGCAGCGCCGGATACGTTGTGCTCGCCGCCGATCAGCAGGCGGCGCGCCTCAAGCAGCCGAAGCTGCTTCTGATACTGCAGCGGGCTGAGGCCTGTGATGTCCCGGAAGCTTCGATTCAGACTCGCCCGGCTCATCCCGCATGCCGCGCCGACGTCTTCCACCTTGAATGGCCGGTCGAAGTGTTGGCCAATCCAGCCGATGGCCTTTCGGACTTTCGGCAGCGGACCCTTCGCACTCGCAATCTGGCGCAAGAGCTTGCCGTGGGGGCCTGACAACAGTCGATAGAGCAACTCCCGCTCAATCAGCGGGGCCAGAATGGGGATGTCCGCGGGCCGATTCATCAGCACCAAGGCACGAATCAGCACACTTTCAAGCTCCTGGGTCATGGGCGCCGTCGATAGCCCCGATTCGCTGCCTTCGCCGTCGCTCGCAACAGGCATGGACAGGATCAGCTCATTGAGCAGCGCCGGGTCCAGCACCAACGTGAGCGCGACATAGGGTCGGTGGCGCGCATCGCCGTACACCTGCCCCATGAGCGGCAGATCCAGTGCGCTGATCAGGTAGTGGCCCGACTCGTAGCGCAGCACCTTGTCGCCGAAAGAAACGCGCTTGCTCCCCTGCAGAATGAAACACGCCATGGCGCGGTACTGGCACGCGCTTTCACTGGCCTGCCCCTGGTCGACGTGCAACTCGATGCGGGGAATGCCCGACGTCACAGCACCCGGGTGGATGTTCCGCAACGCGGTCTCCAGCAGGGTCGAAGCATGAATGTCCATACAGTGGCTCGGCGGGTGTCGAAGTGGGTGAGTCGATCGTGTAAGAGAACAAGCGCATCGGGCAAGCCCTGAAAAGCGCTGCGCAATACATTGTGAGCTCTTGGCGATTCCCGCCATTTCAATGACAGAAATCAAGTGAGTTCAGTGATGACAACAAAAATCGCGTTGATTACCGGCGCCAGCCGTGGGCTCGGCCGCAACATGGCTTTGCACCTGGCCGAGCGGGGCGTCGGCATTATCGGAACCTATCGTACGGGCCAGAAAGAAGCCGAGACGCTGCAACGAGAGATCGAAGAAAGAGGCGGCAAGGCGGTGATGTGTCAGCTGGATGTGGCCGACACCGCGTCCTTCGCCCAGTTCGGCGATACCGTGGGCGCCGCATTGCAAGAGCGCTTCGGGCGCAACCGCTTCGACTACCTCGTCAACAACGCGGGCATCGGCTTGCATGCCCCGTTCGCCGATACGACCGAGGTGCAGTTCGACGCCCTGGTCGACGCCCATCTGCGCGCACCGCTTTTCCTGACGCAGCGGCTGTTGCCCCTCATCGAAGACGGCGGCAGCATCCTGAATGTGTCCTCGGGCTTCGTTCGTTTCACGCTGCCGGGCTACGGCGTCTACGCGGCGGTGAAGGCGGCGGTCGAAGTGCTGACCCGCTACATGGCCGTCGAGCTGGGCGAGCGCCGAATCCGGGTGAACAGCATTGCCCCCGGTGCCATCGCGACCGACTTCATGGGCGGCGCTGTACGTGACAACGAGGGGATCAATGCCTATGTCGCCCAAGGCATCGCGCTGGGTCGTGTGGGCCAGCCCGACGACATCGGGCGGGCGGTAGCGGCCATTCTTTCAACCGACCTGGCGTGGGCCAGTGGCACCTCGTTCGATGTGTCGGGTGGGCAGTTGCTGTAGCCCCAAGCCCCGCATTTCAGTTCAGGACTGCCGAGCGGTTTTTCGAATGAAGTATGCGTCTGTAGCAATGGCCGCCGTGGTGTTCTCCACGGCGGCTGCCGCCACAGACAATGTCGAAAGATCAGCCGACAGGATCAACGTGGACCGCCGGTGGTTCGGGTACGCCACTTCGATGACCAGTCAGCTATCCTAGATGCTGATTGATGATGGCGTTGAAGACGTCGATCCCCCGCAAATCGCTCCATCTCCCGCGCTGGCAAAAGATCTGCGCTTCTGGCGGTAAGAACGACGGTCGACACAGTTGTGGATAACGTAACCGAGCTGACAGCAGCCGAAACCGATACCTACTGGATGCGCCGGGCAATGGCTCTGGCGCAGCGCGCCGCCACCGAAGGCGAGGTGCCGGTGGGTGCGGTGCTGGTGAAGGATGGCGTGTTGCTTGGCGAGGGCTACAACCGGCCGATCACCGATCACGATCCTTCGGGACATGCCGAGATGATTGCGTTGCGGGCTGCAGCAAAAAACGTCGGCAACTACCGCCTCACCGGCACCACGCTCTACGTCACGCTCGAACCCTGCGTGATGTGTGCCGGCGCCATTACCCATGCCCGCGTGCAGCGCTTGGTGTTTGGTGCGGCTGACCCAAAAGCAGGCGCGGTGCATTCGCTCTACGACGTGATTGCCAATCCGCGCCTCAATCACCAGGTGGCGTGGACTGGCGGCGTACTTGAGGCGGAGTGCGGACAAGTGCTGCGCGATTTTTTCCGCGCCCGCCGCTAATCGGGCGTGCCTTCCTGTCCGGCAGAACCCTGCCTTGCGGCAGGCTGCGGCGTGTAGCATTCCGGCAACAGGAGACCGCATGAAAGGCATGATCTTTACCGAGTTTCTCGACATGGTCGAAGGCTCTTTTGGCTTGGCCGTGAAAGATCGCGTGATCGCCGCGGCAGGCGGCACGCACGACGGGGCTTATACCGCCGTGGGTCAATACGACCACCGCGAAATGGTGGCGATGGCGCTGGAGCTGAGCGCCATCAGCGGCATGACGATGCAGGAACTGTTGATTGCGTTCGGCCATCACGTCTTCGGCATTTTCGTGCAGGGTTTCAGTCATTTCTTTTCGGGCACGGATAGCGCCCTCGTGTTTCTCTCCCGCATCGACGACTACATCCATGTCGAGGTGCGCAAGCTCTATCCCGGGGCCGAGCTGCCCAGCTTCAGCTACCCGCCCTGTGCTGCCGGACAGCTGGTGATGGAATACCGCTCGCCGCGCCCGATGGCCGCGTTTGCCGAGGGTCTGGTGCGCGCGACGATCAAGTACTACGGCCAGCCGGTGCAGCTCGCGGTCGAAGATATCTCCGGTGGTGCAGGCACCGCAGCGCGCTTCACGCTGACGGCTGCCTAAAATCGGCATGGACGATCTCGAGCTGCTGCAACGCGCACTTGCACGGGAGCGTGCCGCGCGCAAGGAGGCCGAACGCCTGCTGGAGCAGAAAAGCCTGGAGCTGTACGACCGCAATCGCGCGCTCGAAACTGAAGTGGGCGAGCGCCGGCGCATCGAAGCCAGCCTGCGCGAATACGCCACGGCATTGGCGCGCAGCAACGCCGAGCTGGAGCAATTCGCCTATGTCGCCTCGCACGATCTGCAGGCGCCGCTGCGCGGCATCGTGGGATTTTCGCAGCTGCTGGGGCGCCGGCTGCAAGCGCAGCTGGGCGCAGCACTGGACAGCGACTGCCGCGAATACCTTCAGTTCATCGACGATGGCGCACGCAGCCTGCGCAATGTCATCAACGACCTGCTGGAGTTTTCACGTGCCGGGCTTGCCAGTGATGCCATCGCGGCCCTGCCACTCGAAATCCCCTTGCAACGCGCCCTCGCCGAGCTTGGACCGGTGCTGCGCAGCACAGGCACCGAGGTGCGCTTCAGCGCGCTGCCCAGTGTGATGGGCGAAGAGACGCAATTGGCACAACTACTGCGCAACCTCATCGACAACGCCATCAAATATGTGGTGCCCGGTGTGCCACCAAGCATAGAGATCGAGGCCTCGACAAAAGGTGTTGAAGTGCAGGTGTCGGTGGCCGACAACGGCATCGGCATTTCGCCCGAACACCGCGAGCGCGTGTTCCAGATTTTTCAGCGTCTGCACACGTCCGAAGAATATCCGGGCACTGGCGTGGGTCTCGCCATCTGCAAGAAAGTGGTCGATCGCCACGGCGGCCGCCTGTGGGTCGAGAGCCAAGAGCAGGGCGGCAGCGTGTTTTTTTTCACGCTGCCCGCCGCACTTTAATCAGACCAGTTCGATCGCTGCCGCCGTTGCCAGATGGCCGCGCTCGCGGGCGATCTCGGCGGCGTTCTTGCCGTCCTCGGTTTTGGCAAGGCGATCCGCCCCGCGCGCGATCAGCAGGCGGCACAGCGCCTCGAAGCCCCGCGAGGCGGCGAGATGCAGCGCACTCACGCCGCTGCCACCAACGTAGAGCGGGTCCGATCCCAAGGCCAGCAGCAGCGGCGCCAGCGACTCACCACCGGCACCGGCGATGGCGGCATGCAGCGGCGTGTTCTGCATCGGGTTGGTGCTGTTGGCGGCGAGCGGCGCGCCCAGGCTGATCAGCACCAGTGCGGTATCGCGCGCGCCGAAGAAACCGGCGAGATGCAAGGGTGTCCAGCCATCGACGCTGTAGGTGGTCATCAGGGCAGGGTCGGAGACCAACAATCTGGCGAGCGCCATCGGCTCGTTGAGGCTGGCCGCCTCGAAAACATCCGGCTCGCGAAACACCTTCAGCAGCGCGGCGATTTCCGGCGCGCCGTTGTAGAGCGCAAACATCAAGGGGCTGATGCCGCCGGGCAAGGGCGTGGTGGCCTGCGTGGCATCGCGTTCCAGAGCGGCCTTGGCGGCCTCGGCGTCGCGGTTCTGGATGGCCAGCATCAGGGGCGAAACGTTGCTCATGTCAATCTGCCGGAAAGTGGGGCGCGCAGGCTAAGCTCTGGCTCACAGAGACACAACATTCCAATGCGAGGAGATCGCCAGATGTCAGAGTCAAAACTCACCGTCGAACGCCGCGGCCACGTGCTGCTGATGGGCTTCAACCGCGCCGCCAAGCGCAACGCGATGGATGTCGATCTCTACACCGAACTGGCGCTGGCCTACGGCGAGCTGCACCGCGACCCGGAGCTGCGCGTGGGCCTGCTGTTCGGGCACGGCGACCACTTCACCGCCGGCCTCGATCTCACCCAGTGGGCACCGATCTTTGCCGAAGGCCGCTGGCCTGATCTGCCCGCTGGGGGCATCGAGCCCTTCGGCATCGACGAAGCCAATCGTTGCAGAAAGCCGATCGTCGTCGCGGCGCGCGGTTGCAGCTTCACAGTCGCCATCGAGCTGATGCTGGCCGCCGACGTGCGTGTGGCCGCGCCGGACACCCGCTTTGGTCAGCTGGAAGTGCAGCGCGGCTTCTACCCCTGCGGCGGTGCCACCGTGCGCCTGATGCAGGAGGTCGGCTGGGGTAACGCCATGAAGATCATTCTCGGTGGGCAGGAGTTTTCAGGCGAAGAGGCACACCGCATGGGCTTCGTGCAGCGCCTGGCTCCGGCGGCGGAAGTGTTTGAAGCCGCCCTCGCCGAGGCCGAGATGATTGCCAGGCAGGCCCCGCTGGGCGTGCAGGCCGCCCTCAAGCTCGCACGCATCGCCCGCACCAGGGGCGATGTGGCCGGCCTTGCCGCCATGCTGCCCGAGCTGGTGCCGGTGATGCAGACCGAAGACTCGAAAGAAGCCGTGAAGGCATTTGGCGAGCGTCGCCCGCCGGTGTTCGTGGGGCGCTGATTCTTCTGCTCATTCCCGCCTGCGCGGAAATGACAAGCTGAGCGGTTGCTGACGATTTACTGTCTGTTGACCAATCGTTCAACACCTCATAAAAACATGCACCGCTCCAGAACTCAGAGAGCGGCCACAAGCCAGGTTGAGGAGACCTCATGACCCAGCGCACTGCGCCCGCGACGGCACTGCACCGCCGCGATTTCCTGAAGCTGTCTGCGGGCAGCGCGGCACTGCTGTCGGTGGGCGCGTTCACCGCCACGCTGGCCGGTTGCGCCAGCCATCAGCCACCGGCCAAGGGCTACCGCTTTTTGCGGCCGCAAGACCTGGTGCTGTTCACCGCACTCGCGCCTGCCGTGCTGGGCAGCACCTTGCCGGAGCAGGACCGCGCCAAGCACATCGAGGCCATCCTGATGAGCATCGACGCCACCGCCACGCGGGTGCTGCTGCCGACGCAAAAGGCGCTCTATCAGCTATTCGATCTTCTCAATGGCGGGCTCACGCGCCGCCTCACCACGGGCGTGGCCCAGCCCTGGGCCGAGACCACACCCGCGCAGGCCGAAGCGTTTCTCCTCCGCTGGCAGAGCAGCTCCATCAGCCTCTTCAACGCCGGTTATCGCGGGCTCATCAAGTTCATCACCGGGGCCTGGATGGGCACCGAGGCGGGCTTGAAAGCGGCGGGCTATCCCGGCCCGTACCAGCCGATGTTCAACGTCGTCAACGCTGCCTGATCGCAGACGGAAATCTCATGGCCATCAACGATATTTATACCGACGGCATCGCCTCCGGCTGGGACGTGCGCGACGCCAGCACCTTTACGGCACCGGTCACGCTGGAGGCCGACGTGGTCATCATCGGCACTGGCGCGGGCGGCGGCACCACGGCTGAAATTTTGGCGCAAGCCGGTTTGAAAGTGCTGATGCTGGAAGAAGGCCCGCTGAAAACCGCCGCCAACTTCAAGGACATGAACGAAGGCCGCGCCTATGCCGAGCTGTATCAAGAGGCCACAGGGCGAGCGACCAGCGATGGCGCGATTGCCATCCTGCAGGGCCGCTCGGTAGGCGGCACGACCACGGTCAACTGGACCTCGAGTTTTCGCACGCCGCCCGAAACGCTCAAGCACTGGGCCGACGCGCATGGCGTGAAGGATTGGAGTGCGGAGGCCAGCAAGCCCTGGTTCGACAACCGCACCGAGCGCCTTGGCATCGCACCCTGGGCGGCACCGCCCAATGCCAACAACGCCGTGCTGCAACGCGCCTGCGAAAAGCTGGGTTGGGAGCATCACGTCATCCCGCGCAATGTGCGGGGCTGCTGGAACTCCGGCTATTGCGGCTACGGCTGCCCGGTCAACGCCAAGCAGTCGATGCTGGTCAGCACCATCCCCGAGGCGCTCAAGGCCAAGGGCACGCTGGTGCACCACCTGAGCGTGCGCAAGCTGGTATTCACCGGCGACAAGGTCACCAGCCTGCACGCCGTGGCGCTGGACAGCAGTTGCGTGCGCCCCGCAGGCGTGACCGTCACTGTGCGCGCCAGGCATTTCGTGGTCGCCGGCGGCGCCATCAACAACCCCGCGCTGCTGTTGCGCTCCAACACGCCCGACCCGCACGGCCGCATCGGCCAGCGCACCTTTCTGCATCCGGTCGTGCTCACCTATGCGGTGATGCCCGAGGCCATCGACGGCTGGTACGGCGCGCCGCAGTCGGTGGCGAGCGACCACTTTCAGTGGCAGGGCGATTTCGACAAGAGCCCCGGCTTCAAGCTGGAAGTGCCACCCATCAATCCGCTGCTCACCGCCGCATTGTTCGGCCGCATTGGCGGCGAACTGGCCGATGGTTTGGCCAACATGAAAAACCTCAACGCCATGCTGGCGCTGGTGCGCGATGGCTTTCACGACCAGAGCGTCGGCGGCACGGTGAAGATCGACGACGCCGGCAATCCCATCCTCGACTACGAGATCACCGACTATCTGTTCGCTGGCTTCAAGCAAGCCTTGCTGCGCATGACCGAGGCACAGTTTGCGGCCGGCGCAGCACGCGTCACGCCCGCGCATCTCGATGGCGTATGGGCTACGAGCTGGGCAGAAGCCAAGCCCCAACTCGAAGCGCTGGCCTACAAGAAGTTTCGGTTGGCGGTCGCCACTGCCCACATCATGGGCGGCTGCGCGATGGGCGAAGACGCGAAGCAGTCGGTGGTCAAGAGCGACGGCGCACACCACCAGATCGAGAACCTCTCGGTGATCGACGGCTCGGTGTTCCCCACCAGCATCGGGGCCAATCCGCAGCTGTCGATCTATGCGCTGGCCGCGCGCAACGCCACGGCATTGGCAGCGCGACTGAAGCCAGCGGCCGCACTGGCTGCTTGATGGATCAGACGGCGCGGTCGAACGCGATCGCGCCGTCTTTTTCCACCACCTGCACGGTGTCCCCGGCGGCAAACTTGCCATCGAGAATCTCGCGGGCCAGCGGGTTTTCGACCTCGGACTGAATCGCGCGCTTGAGTGGCCGCGCACCGTAGATCGGGTCGTAACCAGCGCGGGCGAGATGATCGAGTGCGGCGTCGGTAAAGGTGATGCCGATGCTGCGCTCTGCGAGCCTTGCGACCAGTCGATGGGTCTGGATCGCGGCGATCGAGCGAATCTGCGCTGCCCCCAGCGGATGGAACACCACCGCCTCGTCGATGCGGTTGATGAACTCGGGCCGGAAGTGCTGGCCGACCACGGCCATCACGCCTTCCTTGATCGCGGCGTAATCGTTCTTCGTGCCCTCGGTGGTCATCATCTCTTGAATGAGATGCGAGCCCAGGTTGGAGGTCATCACGATCACGGCGTTGCGGAAGTCCACGGTGCGGCCCTGACCGTCGGTGAGGCGGCCGTCGTCGAGCACTTGCAGCAGCACGTTGAAGACATCCGGGTGCGCCTTCTCGACCTCATCCAGCAGCACGACGGAGTACGGGCGGCGGCGCACGGCTTCGGTGAGCGTGCCGCCCTCGTCGTAGCCGACGTAGCCGGGTGGCGCGCCGATCAGCCGCGAGACGCTGTGCTTCTCCATGAACTCGCTCATGTCGATGCGCACCATCGCCTCTTCGGTATCGAACAGGAAGCTCGCCAGCGCCTTGCACAGTTCGGTCTTGCCCACACCCGTGGGGCCGAGAAACAGGAAGCTGCCGATGGGGCGGTTGGGGTCGGAGAGGCCCGCACGCGAGCGACGGATGGCGTTGCTGACCGACACCACGGCTTCGTTCTGCCCCACCACGCGGGTGTGCAGCGCCGACTCCATGCGCAGCAGTTTTTCGCGCTCGCCTTCGAGCAGCTTGCTGACCGGGATGCCGGTCCAGCGGCTGACCACTTCGCTGATTTCGTTTTCGGTGACGGTGGTGCGCAGCAGGCGCGTGCCGCTTGCTTCGGAACGGGGCGCGGCTTCGGTCACCGTTGCAGCAGCGGCTTTTTGTTCGAGCGCGGGGATGCGGCCGTTCTGGATTTCGGCGGCCCGCGTCCAATCACCCGCACGCTTCGCGGCCTCCAGCTCAGTTCGCGCACGATCGAGTTCCTGCATCGCGCCGGCGCTGCCTTGCGCTTCGGCGCGCTCGGCATTGAGCTGCTCCTGAAAATCCGCCAGCTCTTTTTCGAGCGCGGTGATCTGTTCCCCGAGTGCGGCCAGCGAGCGTTGTGCGCCTTCGTCCTTCTCTTTCTTCAGTGCCTCTTGCTCGATCTTGAGCTGGATCAGCCGACGATGCAGGCGATCCATCACCTCGGGTGTGGAGTCCTGCTCGATGGAGATGCGCGCCGCCGCCTCGTCGATGAGGTCGATGGCCTTGTCCGGCAGCTGGCGGTCGGTGATGTAGCGATGGCTGAGCTTGGCCGCGGCAATCAGCGCGCCGTCTGTGATGCCCACTTTGTGATGCACGGCGTAGCGTTCCTTCAAGCCCCGCAGGATCGCAATGGTGTCTTCCACGCTCGGTTCGCCGACCAGGATTTTCTGGAAGCGGCGCTCGAGTGCTGCGTCCTTTTCCAGATACTTGCGGTATTCGTCGAGCGTGGTCGCACCGATGCAGCGCAGCTCGCCACGCGCGAGGGCGGGCTTGAGCATGTTGCCGGCGTCCATCG
>JAUSQI010000020.1 GCA_030652575.1 Stagnimonas sp.
CACCATCCACGCCGGCGTGCTGCTGCGCTACATCCCGTGGACGGCCAACCGCATGACCGGCATCGTCTCGCGTGGTGGTTCGATCCTCGCCAAGTGGTGCCTGGCGCATCACAAGGAAAACTTCCTCTATACGCACTTCGAGGAAATCTGCGAAATCATGAAGGCCTACGACGTCAGCTTCAGCCTCGGCGACGGTCTGCGCCCCGGCTCGATTGCCGACGCCAATGACGAGGCCCAGTACGGTGAGCTGCACACGCTGGGCGAACTGACCCAGGTGGCCTGGAAGCACGATGTGCAGGTGATGATCGAAGGTCCCGGCCATGTGCCGATGCAGCTCATCAAAGAGAACATGGACGAGCAGCTGAAGCACTGCTTTGAAGCGCCGTTCTACACACTCGGGCCGCTCACCACCGACATCGCACCCGGCTACGACCACATCACTTCAGGGATTGGTGCGGCCAACATCGGCTGGTATGGCACGGCCATGCTCTGCTACGTCACGCCCAAGGAGCACCTCGGCCTGCCGGACAAGGACGACGTCCGCGAAGGCATCATCACCTACAAGCTCGCCGCCCATGCCGCCGATCTCGCCAAGGGCTGGCCCGGCGCGCAGGTGCGCGACAACGCGCTCAGCAAGGCGCGCTTCGAGTTCCGCTGGGAAGACCAGTTCAACCTCGGCCTCGATCCCGACAAGGCCAAGGAGTTCCACGACGAAACCCTGCCGCAGGAGGGTGCGAAGCTCGCGCACTTCTGCTCGATGTGCGGTCCGCACTTCTGCTCGATGAAGATCACGCAGGATGTGCGGGATTACGCCGCCAGGATTGGTGCGGATGAAAAAGCGGCGCTGGAACAGGGCATGGCAGAGAAATCAGCCGAGTTCAAGCAGCAAGGGGCTGAGGTTTACCGCAAGACCTGAGCGTTGCTGCGAGCAGACCAGCAAAACTTTCTACTGACGGTCTGCGCTCGTGATCGTCCAGTCCTGCACCCAGCGCGTGAACTCGCGGGCGGGCAGGGGGCGATGAAAGTGGTAGCCCTGAAAACTGTCGGCCCCCAGCTCGCGCATCAGGCGGTAGACCGCTTCGCTGTCCACACCTTCGGCGCAAGTTTTCATGCCCAGCCGGCGGGCGAGGTGGATGCTGCTTTCGACCACCGCGCGCGCCTTGGGGTTGGACACCACGCTGCTGGTGAACAGGCGGTCGATCTTCATCTCGGTAAAGGGCAGCTTTGAGAGCTGTGCGAGCGACGAGAAGCCGGTGCCGAAGTCGTCGATGGCGAGGCCGAAGCCGCGCAGCCTCAGGTGCACCAGCCGCTCCAGCACGCCGGGTCTGGAATCGACGGCGGCCGACTCGGTGATTTCGAGCGTGATCTGGCGCGGATCGAGCCCGTGCGCGGCGACCTTTTCGCTCAGGCGCTCCAGCAGCGCGTCGTCGTCGAGCATCTGCGCCGAGATGTTGAGCGAGATCGAGAAGGGCCGCCCAGCCTGGTGAAACGCGCGCGCGAGTGCGAAGCCCGGCTCGGCCACCTGCCAGGTCATTTCGGCGATGCGGTTCAGTGATTCCAGGCGGCTGATGAACTGCTCGGGCAGCGCCGACTTGCCGGTGAGGGGCACCAGCCGCGAGAGAATCTCGTAGCCTTCGATCTCGGCGGCACCGCCGAAGTCAGCTATCTGCTGAGCGGCTTCTCGGCGCGCTTCAGCATCCCGGCCATCCATGTCAGCGTCGGCACGCCGAGCGGGCGGGAGGTAGCCGGCAGCGGCACAAAATCCACCGGCCAGAAGCCTGCCGATGCGCGCGCCGATCTGGCAGGCCGCACGGTGCTACTGGTGGAAGACAGTCTCATCATCGCGCTCGACGCCGAAGACAATCTGCGCCAGCTGGGTGCCGGCAAGGTGCTCGCGGTGGCGACGGTGGCGCAGGCGCTGCAGGAGATCGACCGCGAGGGACCTGAGCTGGCGCTGCTCGACATCAATCTCGGCAGCGAGTCGAGCTTTCCGATTGCCACGCGCTTGAAGACTCTCGGCGTGCCGTTTTTCTTCACCACCGGCTACGGCGAGCGCTTGAAGCTGCCGCCCAATCTCGTCGGCACCCACGTGCTGCAAAAGCCCTACACGCTGGACGGCATCGCCAAGGCCGCTGCTGTGGTGCTGAACACCCCGGCGTGATGGGCCGCTACCATCGGCACTGGACTTACTGCGAGCCGCGCCGACCATGAACGATCTCTCCCGCCATGCCCCCCGCGTCATCCGCGCCGCACGCGGCACCCAACTCAGCGCCAAGAGCTGGCTCACCGAAGCGCCGCTGCGCATGCTGATGAACAACCTCGATCCCGAGGTGGCGGAGCGTCCCGAGGAGCTGGTGGTGTACGGCGGCATTGGCCGCGCGGCGCGCAACTGGGCGTGCTTCGATGCCATCGTCGAGGCGCTGAAGAAACTCGAGAACGACGAGACGCTGCTGATCCAGTCCGGCAAGCCGGTGGGCGTGTTCAAGACCCATGCCGATGCGCCGCGCGTGCTGCTCGCCAACAGCAACCTCGTGCCGCACTGGGCGACCTGGGCGCACTTCCACGAGCTGGATGCCAAGGGTCTGATGATGTACGGGCAGATGACCGCCGGCTCGTGGATCTACATCGGCAGCCAGGGCATCGTGCAGGGCACTTACGAAACCTTTGTGGAAGCCGGTCGCCAGCATTTCGGCGGCTCGCTCAAGGGCAAGTGGGTCTTGACTGGCGGCCTCGGCGGCATGGGCGGCGCGCAGCCGCTGGCGGCGACGATGGCGGGGGCTTCCATGCTCGCCGTCGAGTGCGACGCGACGCGCATCGACATGCGCCTGCGCACGCGCTACGTGGACCAGCGTGCGGACTCTCTCGATGAGGCGCTGGCCCTCATCGAGAACGCGCACCGTGATGGTCAGGCGATATCGGTCGGGTTGCTCGGCAATGCGGCCGAGGTGTTCCCTGAACTACTCAAGCGCGCGCAGGCGGGCGACAAGCGTGCGACGCCCGACATGGTCACCGACCAGACCAGCGCCCACGACCCGCTCAACGGTTATCTGCCGCTGGGCTGGTCGCTCGAACAGGCCGCCGCACGCCGCGTTGCAGATGCCGCGGGCGTGGTCAACGCCGCCAAGGATTCAATGGCCGTGCAGGTGCGCGCCATGCTCGGCTTCCACGCGCTCGGCATTCCCACCGTCGACTACGGCAACAACATCCGGCAGATGGCGAAGGAGGTCGGCGTCGCTGATGCCTTCGACTTTCCCGGCTTCGTGCCGGCCTATATCCGCCCCTTGTTCTGCCGGGGCGTCGGGCCCTTCCGTTGGGCCGCGTTGTCGGGCGACCCGGAAGACATCTGGCGCACCGATGCGAAGGTGAAAGAGCTGCTGCCCGACAACGCGCACCTGCACAACTGGCTGGACATGGCGAAGGAGCGCATCGCCTTTCAGGGCCTGCCCGCGCGCATCTGCTGGGTGGGTCTGGGCGATCGCGCCAAGCTCGGCCTTGCCTTCAACGCGATGGTGCGCAGCGGCGAGCTGAAAGCGCCGCTGGTGATCGGTCGTGACCATCTCGACAGCGGTTCCGTCGCCAGCCCCAATCGCGAAACCGAGGCGATGAAGGACGGCAGCGATGCCGTCAGCGACTGGCCGCTGCTCAACGCGCTGCTCAACACGGCCTCGGGTGCCACCTGGGTGTCGTTGCACCACGGCGGCGGCGTCGGCATGGGCTTCTCTCAACACAGCGGCATGGTGATCGTCTGCGACGGCAGCGAAGACGCCGACCGCCGCCTGCTGCGCGTGCTCACCAACGACCCCGGTACCGGCGTGATGCGTCACGCCGATGCCGGTTACGAGACCGCCATCGAGTGCGCGCGGGAACAGGGCCTGAACCTGCCCATGCTGCCAAAGGTTTGATGGAAACCACGTTCTATTTCCGCAACGAGGTCTTGGTCAAGCGGCCTTACCTCACGGCTGCTCTTTGCGAGGCAGTGGTGCGGTTGCCGTATCGAACAGAAGTGCAGTCTGATAACCGTATCCGCCACTGGGCATTTTCGACCGAACTCGGCAAATGGCTGCGGGTCGTGACCCTCGCCGATGGCAACACACTGCACAATGCGTTTCCAGATCGGAGATTTATCCCATGAAGCTCTCATACGACGCCAGCACCGATTCGCTCTACATCCATCTCGTGGATCGCCCGGGCACCGATAGCGATGAAGTCTCTGACGGGGTCGTGCTGGACTACGACGCCGCCGGGCATCTGGTGGGCATTGATGTGCAGCACGCCAGCAAGATCGCTGACATTGACCAACTGATTGTCGAAGCGATGCCGGTGCGCCATTTGCAGGCGGCCTGAGGCTTGAGATTTCCATGATGCAAGTGCTCAAACCCGGGCTGCTCACGCTCGAACAAATGCGCCAGCTCACCGCGCCGGGCTGCCAGCTGGCGCTCGACCCGGCGGCGCTGCCGGCCATCCTCGCCTCGGCGGCCATCGTGCAGGCTGTGGTGGCGGCTGGTGCGCCGGCGTATGGCATCAACACCGGCTTCGGCAAGCTGGCCAAAACGCACATCCCCAACGCGCAGCTCGAACAGCTGCAACGCAACCTCGTGCGCTCGCATGCGGTGGGCACCGGGCCGCTGCTGGACGACGCCACCGTGCGGCTGATCCTGGCACTCAAGGCGGCGAGTCTGGCGCGCGGATTCTCCGGCGTGCGGCCGGTGGTCATCGAGTCGCTGCTGGCCTTGAGCAATGCCGACATCCTGCCGTGCATCCCCGGCAAGGGGTCGGTCGGCGCCAGTGGCGATCTGGCCCCGCTGGCGCACCTGACGCTGGCGCTGATGGGCGAGGGCGAGGTGCGCCTGCACGGCGTCACGCTGCCGGCCATCGAGGCGCTGCAAGAGGCAGGCATCGAGCCGCTGCGCCTTGCGGCCAAAGAGGGGCTGGCGCTGCTCAACGGCACCCAGGTGTCGACGGCGCTCGCGCTACGCGGCCTGTTCGAGGCGGAGGATCTGTTTGCCGCCGCCGTGGTTGCGGGGGCCTTGTCGGTGGATGCCGCCAAGGGCAGCGATGCGCCCTTCGATGCGCGCATCCACGCCGTGCGCGGTCAGCCGGGGCAGATTGCCGTGGCTGCCGTCTACCGCGACCTGTTGGCGGGCAGCGCCATCCGCGCCTCGCACCGCGACAACGACGACCGCGTGCAGGACCCGTACTCGCTGCGTTGCCAGCCGCAGGTGATGGGCGCCTGCCTCGACCTGCTGCACAACACGGCGCGTACGCTGGTGATCGAGGCCAATGCCGTCACCGACAACCCCTTGGCGTTTGCGGGCGAGAACGGCGCGGTGGGCGAGGTGATCTCCGGCGGTAATTTCCACGCCGAGCCGGTGGCACTCGCGGCCGACACGCTCGCCCTCGCCATCGCCGAGATCGGTGCGCTGAGCGAGCGGCGCATCGCGTTGCTGATCGACGCGACGCTCTCCGGCCTGCCGTCGTTTCTGGTCGCCAGCCCCGGTCTCAACTCCGGCTTCATGATGGCGCACGTCACCGCTGCTGCACTCGCTAGCGAGAACAAATCGCTGGCGCACCCGGCGAGTGTCGACAGCCTGCCCACCTCGGCAAACCAGGAGGATCACGTCAGCATGGCCACCTTCGGTGCACGTCGCCTGCTGGAGATGGCCGCCAACACCCGCGCCATCGTCGCCATCGAGCTGCTGGCGGCCGTGCAGGGCATCGACTTTCATGCGCCTCTGAAAACGTCTGCCCCTTTGCAGGCAGTGCGCAAGGCGGTGCGCGAGCGGGTGCCGTTCTACGGCGAGGATCGCTACTTCGCGCCGGATATCGCGGCCGCCATCGCGCTGCTGGCGGAGGGCGGCCTCACGCAGGCCGTCGCCGCGGTGCTGCCTTCGGCGGTGGTCTGACCTGCATCGGGCTGCTGGCGATCTTCTTGCTAGGGTGCTGGGCAGGGCGAGGGAGCGCTCTCCAAGCGCGACAAGCCGCGCCCGTCGATGTTCTTCTCTCAGGTTGCCGCGGCCGGCGTGCCGGTGGGCGTGGATGCGTCCAACCTGATGCCGGTCGGCGTCGGTGCCACCGTGCAGCTGGCACTCGACAAGACCACGCGCTACCTGCCGGTGAATGCGGGGGATCGCGTCGAGACGCTGCCTTGGCTCGAAGCCGCCGTGCGGAGTGAGTCGCCGCTGATGCGATACTGCGGCGCATGAGCACGCGCCGCTATTTCGCCGCCCACGCCCTGCTGCCGCAGGGCTGGGCGCGCGATGTCTGCTTCACCGTCGATGCCGGCGGATTTCTCTCCGCCATCGAGACCGGCTGCACGGCCACCGAGGCCGAGCGGCTGGCGGGCCCGGTGATTGCCGGCATGCCCAATCTGCACTCGCATGCCTTCCAGCGCGCGATGGCGGGCTTGACCGAAAAGGGCGGGCCGGCGGGCGACAGTTTCTGGAGCTGGCGCGAGCAGATGTATCGCTTTCTCGAACGGCTCACGCCCGACGATGTCGAGGTGATTGCCACACGGCTCTACGTCGAGATGCTGGAGGCGGGCTACACCTCCGTTGCCGAGTTCCACTACCTGCATCACGACGCCAGCGGTGCGCCCTACGGCGATCCGGCTGAGATGGCTTGGCGACACGTCGCTGCGGCCGACACCGCCGGCATCGGCCTGACGATGCTGCCGGTGCTCTACGCCCATTCCAATTTCGGCGGCCTGCCGCCGGTTGCGGGCCAGCGCCGCTTCATTCACGCCATCGACGCCTTCGAGCGCTTGATGGAGACGCTCGCCACGCGCCTGCACGGCACGCCGCTGCGCCGTGTCGGTGCCGCACCGCATTCGCTGCGGGCGGTAACGCCGCAGGAGCTGGGCGCGGTGATTGCGGCTCTCAATCGCATGGACAGCAGCGCGCCGCTGCATATCCACGCTGCCGAACAGCGCAAGGAGGTCGACGACAGCCTTGCGTGGTCTGGCCTGCGGCCGGTCGAGTGGCTGCTGAAAGAAGTCGGCCTGAGCGAGCGATGGACGCTGGTCCACGCCACCCACATGACGCCTGAAGAAACCGAAGGCGTGGCGCGTTCGGGCGCGGTGGCCGGCCTCTGCCCCTCGACCGAAGGCGATCTGGGCGATGGTTTTTTCGATGCACCGCGTTATCTCGCTGCCGGTGGGCGTTTTGGCATCGGTGGCGACAGCCATGTCGGCGTCGATCCCTTCATGGAGTTGCGCTGGTTCGAGTACGGCCAGCGCCTGAAAAGCGAGCGCCGCAACGTGCTGGTGCAGGACATCGGCGCTTCGCTCGGTGGCGAGCTGTATCGCCGCGCCGCAGTGGGTGGCGCACAGGCACTCGCACAACCCGTCGGCACGCTCGCTATCGGCCAGCGCGCGGACTGGATCGTACTCAACACCGACGACGCGGCGCTGACCGAGCAGCAAGGCGATGGCTGGCTCGATGCTGCCATCTTCGGCCCGGTCCGTCGGCCGGTGCGCGATGTGATGGTGGGCGGGCAATGGCGCGTGCGCGATGGCGTGCATCCGCAGTCCGCTGCCAGCCTCGCGCGCTATCGCACCATGTTGAAAAGGCTGCTCGCATGAGCCATGACGCCGTCTGGCTCAATGCCTCGCTCGCCACCTTCGATGGCGGTAGCGATGCTTACGGCACGATCACTGACGGTGCCGTCGCAGTGCGCGATGGGCGCATCGCCTGGGTCGGCAAGCGCATCGACCTTCCAGCGAGTTGGCGTGCGGCAAAGCAGCGCGATTGCAGCGGCTACTGGCTGACGCCGGGGCTGATCGATTGCCACACGCATGTGGTGCATGCGGGCAGTCGGGCGGGGGAGTTCGAGCAGCGGCTCAACGGCGAGAGCTACGAGGCGATTGCGAAGGCCGGCGGCGGCATCGTCTCCACCGTGCGGGCGACGCGCGCCGCCAGTGAAGAACAGCTGATGGCGCAAAGCCTGCACCGCTTGAAGCGCATCGTCGCGGAGGGCGTGACGCGGGTGGAGATCAAGTCCGGCTACGGCCTGACCACCGTCGACGAATGCAAGATGCTGCGCGTGGCGACCCGGCTCGCCGAGGCGGCGAGTGTGCGCGTCTCCCGCACCTTCCTGGGCGCACATGCGCTACCGCCCGAATACGCGGGCCGCGCCGATGACTACGTGACGCTGGTCTGCGAGGAGATGCTGCCGGCCATCGCGGCCGAAAATCTGGCCGATGCGGTCGATGCTTTCTGCGAAAACATCGCCTTCTCGCTGGAGCAGACCACGCGGGTCTTCAAGGCCGCCCAAGCCTTGGGACTGCCGGTGAAGCTGCACGCGGATCAACTCACCGATGGCGGCGGGGCCGCCCTCGCTGCCGCCTTCGGCGCGCTCTCGGCCGATCATCTCGAATACAGCAGTGCGACGGCCGTGGCCGCACTCGCCAAGGCCGGCACGGTTGCCGTGCTGCTGCCGGGCGCGTTCTACATGCTGCGCGAGACCCAGCTGCCGCCGGTCGATCTGCTGCGCCAGGCCGGTGTGCGCATGGCGATCTCCACCGACTGCAATCCCGGCACCTCGCCCTGCACCTCGCTGCTGCTGATGCTCAACATGGCCTGCACGCTGTTTCGCCTCACGCCCGCCGAAGCCTTGCAGGGCGTCACCTGCAACGCCGCCGCCGCGCTGGGGCTGGAACACGAGGCCGGTCGCCTCAAGCCCGGCCTCGTCGCCGACTTCGCGCTGTGGGACATCGCCCGTCCTGCTCAGCTCGCCTATGCGATGGGTGCCAACCCCTGCGTCGGCCGTGTGCTCGGCGGCAGGCTCTGCCGTGACTGAGCCGACTTATCGCTTCACACCCGGCAGCACGCCGCTGCTCATCAGCGTGCCGCATGGCGGTACGGTCATCCCTCAAGCCTTGCGCGACCGCTACACGCCCGACGCGCTCACCGTGCCGGATACCGACTGGCATGTGCCGCTGCTGTATCGGTTCGCGCTGGCGCGTGGGGCGGGCCTGCTCGCGGCGACGCACTCGCGCTATGTGATCGACCTCAACCGCAATCCCGACGGCGCGGTGCTGTATGCGGGTGCCGACAACACCGAGCTGTGCCCGACGAAGAGCTTCGCGCAGCAGCCGCTGTATCGCACGGGGCTCGAACCCGATGCGGCGGAAGTGGCGCGGCGGCGCGAGCAGTACTGGCAGCCGTATCACGACCAGCTCACAGCCGAGCTGGCGCGCCTGAAGCAGCAGCATGGCTACGCGATCCTGCTCGACGGCCATTCCATCCGCGCCGAAGTGCCGCGCTTCTTCGAGGGGCGTCTGCCCGATCTCAACCTCGGCACGGCGGATGGCACAAGCTGTGCGCCCGTCGTCCAACAGGCGGCGGAGCATGTGCTGTCGAATGCGCAGGGCTTCAGCTTCGTCGGCAACGGACGCTTCAAGGGCGGCACCATCACGCGCCGTTACGGACAACCGAGGCAGGGGGTGCATGCCCTGCAGCTCGAAATGACGCAGGCGTGCTACATGGACGAAGCGCCGCCCTATGTCTGGGATGCAGCGCGGGCTGAAGCCTTGACCGCCGTGCTGCACGCGCTGGTCGACGCCATGCTGGGTGTGCCCGCCGCACCGCTGGTTCCCGCTGAAAAATCCTGAAGAACTCCATGATCGTGACCCCGCCCTACGCCGGCCTGCTGGCGCTCTGCTATCTGGTCATGTATTGCGACGCGCTCAGGGGCTCCGAAAAGCGGATATCCGCCACCGCCGCTGCGGGTGTTCGTGCACCCCGGCCGAGCACGGCATGAACACCGGTTTCGACAAGCCGTTTTCGCCAGCCTGCGAGCGCAACCGCGAACCGATTCTGGCGGTGCTGCGGTCGCATTTCGCCGATCGTCGGCGGGTTCTCGAAATCGGCAGCGGCACCGGCCAGCACGC
>JAUSQI010000085.1 GCA_030652575.1 Stagnimonas sp.
CCACCACGCGCAGCGATTGCGCGTTGTGCTCGAAGCCGCCCCAGGGTTTCATGCAGGCGTTAAGGGCGTCCTGCCCGGCATGCCCGAAGGGCGTGTGGCCCAGGTCGTGGGCGAGGCAGATGGCCTCTGCCAAGTCTTCGTTGAGATGCAACGTGCGGGCGATGGTGCGGGCAATCTGCGCGACTTCGAGCGAGTGCGTGAGGCGGGTGCGAAACAGATCGCCCTCGTGATTCACAAACACCTGCGTCTTGTATTCGAGTCTGCGAAACGCGGCGCTGTGGATGATGCGGTCGCGGTCGCGCTGATACTCGCTGCGGTAGGTGGGCGCAGGCTCGGCCACGCCGCGACCGCGCGAGCATTCGGGGCGGGCGGCGTAGGGGGCTAGGGTCATGGCGCTTTATACCGCAGCGATGTGAGTGCAGGCTTCAGGCGCAGAAGTGCGCGAGCGTCTCGCTGAGCTTGTTGTCGTCGAAGTCGGCGGTGAGCACCGCATCGCCCAGGCGCTTGAGCAGCACGAAGCGGAGCTGCCCCGCGGCCACTTTCTTGTCACCGGCCATGAGGCGACGGAAGTCTTCGGGCATCATGCCTGCGGGTGGCTTGATGGGCAGACCTGCGCGCGCGACCAGTGCCGTGCAGCGTGCCGCTTCATCGGCGCTGATCCAGCCGAGCCTTGCCGAGAGATCAGCGGCCATCACCAGGCCCAGGCCCACCGCCTCGCCATGCAGCCATTGCGTGTAGCCGGTGAAGGTTTCCACCGCGTGACCAAAGGTATGGCCGAGATTGAGCAGCGCACGCCGGCCGGTGGTCTCGAACTCGTCCTCGGCGACGATCCTGGCCTTGAGCGCACAGCAGCGCTCGATGACATTGGCGCTGGTTTCGGGGTCGATTGCCATGAGGCGGTCGATGTCGCCTGCTTCCAGCGCATTGAAGAAGGCGGTGTCACCGAGCATGCCGTATTTGATGACCTCGGCGGCTCCCGCCGACAGCTCCCGCGTGGGCAGGGTCTTGAGCAGATCGAGGTCGGCAATCACCGCCTTGGGCTGGTGGAAGGCGCCGATCAGATTCTTGCCGCGCGCATGGTTCACGCCGGTCTTGCCGCCCACGCTCGAATCGACCATCGCCAGCAGCGTGGTGGGCACCTGCACGAAGGCGATACCGCGTTGGTAGATGGCGGCGCAGAAGCCCGCCATGTCACCGATCACGCCCCCGCCAAACGCCACCAATACGGCGTCGCGTGAGAGCTTTTGCGAGAGCATCCAGTCCAGCACGCGTTCGGCAGTTGCCCAGCTCTTGCTGGGCTCGCCGGCATCGAGAACAAACACATGCTCGGGTTTGAGCCCCAGCGCGCCGAGCAGCAAGGGCAGATGCAAGTCGGCCAGATGGCTGTCGGTCACCACACGCAGCGTGCGGCCCTGGATCGCGGCCAGTTGCAGGGCTGTGGGCAGCAAGCGGCTGCCGATGTGAATGTCGTAGGCATGCTGCCCCAGCGATACCGGCAGACAGCGCGCTGTGCTGCTCATGCGCCGGCGGCCATCACGGCCAGCTCGATTTCACGGGCCAGCTGCTTGGCGTTCTTGCCGTCGGTATCCAGCACGAGGTCGGCGACCTCGCGATAGAGCGGATCGCGCTCGGCAAACAGGCGGGTCAGGGTTTCACGGCGGTCGCCATGGGCAAGCAGGGGGCGGTTGTCGCTGCGCTCGACGCGGGTGAATTGCTGCGAGACGCTGGCATGCAGATACACCACGAAACCGCGCGATTTCAGGTGCGTGCGATTTTCGGGCATCAGCACCGCACCGCCGCCCGTCGCCAGCACGATGCCGCGTTCGGTGGTGAGATCTTCAATGGCGTGCTGTTCGCGCTTGCGAAAACCGGACTCGCCTTCCTTCTCGAAAATGAAGGCGATATCAACGCCGGTGCGGGCTTCGATCTCGTGATCGGAATCGATAAAACGCAGCCCGCGCTGCTCGGCCAGCTTTTTGCCGATGGTGGTTTTGCCCGCGCCCATCGGCCCGACCAGAAAAATGCTGTCCCCGCGCATTTTCGTCAGGGGGTCGGTGCCACCACGGTGATTTCACGAAGGTTTGAAAGACCGCCGCCCTCGACGCGCACCTGCACCTGTGCGGAGCCGGCAGTGGGGCCGGCCTCGTAACGTGATTTGGCCTGGCCGCTGGCGTCTGTGGTCTGGCGCTGCGGGAACACCCGCTCGTTGACGCTGCTGCTGGCGGGCGTGACGAGCAGGAAGTCGACATCCACACCGGTGATCGGCGCACCGGCCTGGTTCAGCACGGTGACGACGAGATTGGAGAAGCGGCCCGTGTTGGGCGAGGTCTGCACCTGCAATGGAGTAGCGTCGAGATTGATCTCGCCGGGGCTGTCGACGAACTGCACGATGACCGTGGCAGTGCGCCCCGTGGTTTGTTCGCGCGCCGTGATGGTCGACTGGCCGGAGTTGTTGCTGAACACCGATACCGGCCGCTCGAAATCGCCGTTGCTGGCCGTGCTGGTATTGGCGCTGATGCTTTGCGATTCGCTGAACGGGTCGTCGTTGAACACCAGACGGCCACCGCCGCTGATCTGCAAGGTCAACGTGCCGGCCACACCCTGCGCACCGCCCGCGGTCTGCGGCGAGCGCGTCCACTGAAAGTGCAGAGGCTCCCTGTTTTCGCTGCCGACGACGATGGGCGTGCCGGCTTCGGGCGCGGTGAACTGGAAAGTATCGGCGCGCGCCGTGGTCTGGCAGGTCTTGCTGACGCTCTGGCCCGAGACTGTGGTCGTGGCCGTCAACGTCAACACTGTATCGGTAGCCACATTGGCTGGCGGCGTGAAGCTGAAATTGAAGCGACCCGCGTCGTTGCTCAGGTTGCCGGCGGCGGCGGTCGCGTCACAGGTGGTAGAAGGCGGCGGGCTCAAGGTGCCGCCGCTGGCCGTCAAGGTGATGCAGGCCGCAGGCACCTGTTCGCCGTTCTGTTTCTCTACCAAGGCGAAATAGCCTGCGTTGGCAACGCCCGGCGCTGCGTTGGCCGGGCAGGTGAGCATGAGGACCGGCGGCGCGGCTGGCACCACCGCGATTTCGTAGGTCTGCTCGACGGCCGTGCCGCCAGTGGCCACGGTGGTGCTGGCAACCAGTGCAACGACCGTGCGGCGTGTTACCGAATCAGGGGCTTGGTAAGAGAAGGCAACCTGCCCGGCCGCATCGGTCGTCGCGCCGCCGGAATTGGCACGTGACGGCGGTGCGTTGACGAAGCCGCTGGCTGGCTTCAATGAAATGAACCGACCCGCCACAGGCTGGCCGGTGGCACTGCGCAGGGTGGCGACAAAGCCGGTGGTCAGACTGCCGGCTTCGACTTCCAGCGAGCCTGAAGGCACTGCACCGGGGCCGACCAGCGTCAGCTGGCCGGTGGTGCTGCCGGTGCCGCCGCCGGGATTGTTCGGGTCCAGCAGGCCGCCGGAACTGTTACCGCCACCACTGCACGCGACGATACCGAGCGCAAAAACACTCAGGAAACTGAGGCGGGAAATGATCTGACGCATGCGACACACTCTGGTCTGGTCCAACGGACCAGAAGTATATAAAGCCGGGATTAGCACGCGCGGCACGAAAACCGCACGCCACTAGATTTAATTGACCCGCAAGTTCTCGGAAACGATGCGCGGCGTGACGAAGATCAGCAGTTCGCGCTTGCTGGTGCGGGTACTGTCGAACCGGAAAGCCCGACCGATGAAAGGGATATCGCCCAACAACGGCACCTTGCTGACCGAGTCCGTCTTGGACTGATCGTAGATGCCACCGAGCACCACCGTCTGGCCATTGTCGACCAGCACCTGCGTGTTGACCTTGCGGGTGTCGATGGAGGGCGCGGTGCCGCCGTTGCCGGTGTTCACGTCCACGCCCTGGCTGTCGTTGTTGACCTCCAGATCCATGATGACTTTCTCGTCCGGCGTGATCTGCGGCGTTACCTTCAGCGACAGCACGGCCTTCTTGAACGAGACGGTGGTCGCACCACTGCTGGCCGCCTGCTGGAACGGGATTTCGCGACCCTGCTCGATGCTGGCCTGCTTGGCATTGGCGGTGATGACGCGTGGTGTGGAAACCACTTCGCCGCGCCCTTCGGTTTGCAGGGCAGAGAGTTCGAGATCGAGCAGGAAGTCCGAGCCCAGGAGTGCAAAGGCAATGCGCCCGGCGTTGGACGAAGCCGGCAGGTTGAAGTTGAAGCGATCCGTCGGCGAGTTGCTGACGGCGACCGGGAATTGCCGGCCATTGCCAAGGAAGCTGTCGACCGGCACGTTGGCCCCGGCGCTGCTGCCGGAGGTGGAGATCAAGCCGTTACCGCCCGATTGACCCACCGCCGTGGCGCCGAAACGGGCACCGATTTCACGTGAGTAGTCATCGTTGGCGATGACGATGCGCGATTCGATCAGCACCTGGCGCACCGGGATATCCAGGCGTGAGATGAGGGCGCGGATTTCAGAGAGCTTCTCGCGGGTTTCGAGCACCAGCAGGTTGTTGGTGCGTTCATCACGGGTGACACGGCCACGCTCGCTCAGGATCGAGTTCTCGCCCGACTTCAACAGCGCTTCCACATCGGCGGCCTTGGCGTAGTTGATCTGGATGATTTCGCTGCGCAGCGGCGAGAGCGTGATCTTGGATTTTTCCGCTTCCGCTTCTTCTTTCTCGCGTGCAGCCAGTTCGCTGAGCGGGGCGACCAGCATGACGTTGCCCTGCTGGCGCATGCCTAAGCCCTTGGTGCGCAGGATGATGTCGAGTGCCTGATCCCAAGGCACGTTCTGCAGGCGCATGGCGAGCTCACCCGTGACCGAATCGCTGACCACCATGTTGGTACCAGCCACGTCCGCGATGATCTGCAGCAGCGAGCGGATATCCACGCTCTGGAACGACAGCGAAATACGCTCGCCGGTGTAGAGCGGCTCGTTGCGGCGCTTCTCGTCCAGCTTCTCTTGCGAGAGGGGCTGAATCTCGATGGTGAAGGTGTTGCCGGACTGATAGGCCACCTGCTCGAAGTCCGCACCGGTCACCGGCGTGATGGTCATCACGGTGTTGATGCCGTCTCGCCCGAGGTCGATGAACTTCACCGGGGTGGCGAAATCGAGCACGTCCAGACGGCGCATCAGGCTGTCGATGGCCCGGGCGTTCTTGAAGCGGGCAACGATCTTGCCGCTCTCTTCTTTCACATCGACTGCGGTTGCCGGATCGCCCAGCGACACCACGATGCGGCCCTCGCCCTTTTCGCCGCGGCGGAAATCCACTGCCGAAATGCCGGACTGCCCGGCACCCGCGCTGCTGGTGGGAAGTTTCGGCGCTGCAACGGCGGCGGCCACGCCATTGCCGGCGTTGATCTCGACGAACACCTTGCTGCCGTCGACACGCACCTTGTAGGGCGTCGACTCGGCAAGCTCAACCACGACGCGGGTGCGGCCCTTGGCCTCGGCCGCCGCCACTGCGCGCACCTTGCCGACGTTGATCTTG
This sequence comes from Stagnimonas sp., assembly GCA_030652575.1. Classification (GTDB taxonomy): domain Bacteria; phylum Pseudomonadota; class Gammaproteobacteria; order Nevskiales; family Nevskiaceae; genus Stagnimonas. The sequence continues at coordinate 5,486 of JAUSQI010000085.1, forward strand.
CGGAAACGCTCGGCCAGCGCCAGGCGAGTATCCGGCAGATCCAGCGACAGACGCGCGGGCTTGTCGATGGTGAATACCACCGGCTCGGGTGCAGCCTCGGAGAGGGTGAGTGTCAGCAACAGCCTTTCGCTGTCGAGGCTGACGAAATCGACCGATTGCAGCGCGCGGCTGGCTTGCGCCGATGCGGCTGGGCTGAATGCAAGCAGCGTGCAAAGCACGGCGGCAGTGATTGCCACGGCACTGTGCACGCTGCGTTTTGTACGGGTCATCAGGCTGGACATGATGAAACTCCCTTCGTTATTGCGACAACGCCAGATTGGCCGGGCGCTCCATGAAGCCCCCGAACCCGTCTGGAATGATTTCGACGAGGTCTATCGAACTGTCGGTGATCGCGGTGATCTTTCCGTAGTTCTGACCCATGTGATTACCCAGCGTGACACGATGCACCACGTTGTCCGGCGCCTTGACCAAGGCAAATACGCTTTTTTCTTTGTTGATGGTGCCCAGCATGCGCAAGCCGTCCAACGGGAACTCTTCCAGCGGCTCCGGGTTGCGGTTGGGGTCGGGACGGATGTTGTTGCCCGGTGCGTTGGGGTCTTTCTGCGGCTCGGCGCGCACAAAAGGATTGCGACGATCCTGACCGGCGTAGGCAAACGCCTCGTACTGCTTGATCTGAGGGATCGGTTCGATCTGGCGCGTCTTGCGGCTTTTGACCTCGGTGACGTACTGCTCAAGGTCGCCCATGCCGCTGCTGCACGCGCTGAGGGTCAGCACCGAGCCCAAGCTGATGGCGAGAGTGGCGCGCTTCATTTGGCGGCTCCCGGCTTAGGCTTGGCAGCGGCCAGTTCGGTGTCATCGAGATACCGATAGGTCTTGGCCAGGGCGCTCATGCGGAGCTGGTCCTTGGCGGCACCCTGCCCACCGATGGGCCGCAACTCCACTTCATCAATGGTGACGATGCGCGGCAAGGCAGCGACACCGCTGACGAACTGGCCCATCTGGTGATAGTCGCCGGTGACGATGATCTTGTTGGGGATCTCGGCATAGAACTCTTTCTGCACTTCCGGCAGCGGTTCGAACAACTCTTCTTCGAGGCTGGAGGCGACGCGGGTCTGCGAAATGTCGTTGAGCAGGTTGGCCACTTCGGTGCGGCTGGGCAGCTGGCGCAACATGGCACCAAAGGATCGCTCCATCTCGGCCAACTGCTCCTTGTAGGCATCCAGCGCGGCCACTTTCTTCTGCTTGGTCTCGAACTGTTCGCGCAGGGTGACTTCGGTGGCCTGTTCGCTTTGCAGCGTTTCGTATTCGGGCTTGATGAGAAAGTTGATGCCCAAGCCAATCACGATCAGGGCAGCCAGAATCACGGCAGACACATGCACCCAACCTGACCAGGAGCCCGGGTTTTCCATGTCCAGCGATTGCAGCTCTTTGAAGACCTCTTGCACGTTCATGGCTTGGCTCCAGGTGCCGCAGCCGCCGGATCTTCTTTGACCGCCTTGGTCAGGTTCTTCACCTGCAGGGTAAAGGCCCCTTCACGCTGCTTGTTCTTCTCGCTGGTCTTGATGACCACCAGCTTCGGCTCCGCGAACCACGGCGAGCTCTCGAAGCTCTTGATGTAGCTCGAAATGCGCCCGTTGGATTCCGCCACACCTTCGATGGTGACGTTATCGCCCACCTGTTTGATGGAGCTGAGCGTGATGCCGTCCGGAATGGTGTTCACCAGCTCGTCGAAGAAATGCACCGTGGCGGAACGCGAGCCTTGCAGCTCTTCGATCACCCGCATGCGCGCCAGCAGGTTTTGCTTGGTGCGTTCGAGATCCTCGATTTCCTTGATCTTCTGGTCGATCTCGGCGATCTGCTGTTTCAGGTAATCGTTGCGCTGCTGCTGCTGGCTGATGGCATTGGTCATCCCCAGATAGCCGAGTGCCACGATGCCGACGGCAACCACCAGGCCCAGCACCATGAAATTGCGGAACTGCTCGAGCCGTCGCGCGCGACGTTCGGCGCGCCAGTCGAGCAGGTTGATCTTGGTCATGGCGGCTTCGCTCCTAGTCCACGACGTCGAAGGCGCGGTGGGCAAGGCCGCAGGCGATGAGCAGTGCCGCCTCGTCCTTGGCCAGCACCGTGGGCTTGGCGCGGGATGACACCGCCATGCGCGAGAAGGGGCGTGCCACCACGGCCGGGATCTGCAGACGCTCCTGGATGGCGCGATCCACCCCGGCAATGTGGGCGCAACCGCCGGCCAGGATGATCTGGTCGATCTGCGAATGCGCTGACGAAGCATTGAAGAAGAACTGGAACGAGCGGTCGATCTGCTGCGCCATGTCGGACAAAAAGTGCGCAAGCACATCCGCCTCGAAGCCTTCCGGCAGCTGGCCGGTGCGCTTGGCCTTGCCGGCATCCTCGTAGCTCATGCCGTAGATGCGCATGATGTCTTCGGTGAGCTGCTTGCCGCCAAACGCCTGGTCGCGGGTGTAGACGGTGTCGTTGTTGTGCAGGATCAGCACCGAAGTGGTCGAAGCCCCCATGTCGATCACCGCCACCGTCTTGTTGCGGCCCTCGTTGGGCATCTGGTGGGTAAGGAACTGGCAGGAGTTTTCGAGCGCATTGGCCTCGATATCGACCACTTTCGCTTTCAGGCCCGCCAGTTCGACGGCTGCCACGCGCTGTTCGACCTGCTCCTTGCGGCAGGCGGCCAGCAGCACATCGACCTTGCCGCCTTCGCGCTCCGAAGGGCCGATGATCTGGAAGTCCATGTTGACCTCCTCGATCGGGTACGGGACGTACTGATCGGCTTCGGCCTTGATCTGCTCTTCCATGTCGTTCTCGTTGAGCGAGGCCGACATCTGAATGATTTTGGTGATGACCGACGAACCCGCGACGGCCACGGCGACGTTCTTGGTGCGGGTGCCGGCGCGCTGCACGGCGCGGCGGATCGCCTCTGCCACCACTTCCGGTTCGGCGATCTGCTTGTCGCTGACGGCGTTGATGGGCAGCGGCTCCACCGAATACGCCTCGACCATCACCTGGTCACCACGCTTGGTGAGCTCCAGCAGTTTGACCGCGCTCGAACTGATGTCGAGCCCGATGAGGCCGCGGCTGCCGCCGCTGCTAGTCAGCTTTTGTAGGATCGACATGGCCTGAGTCCCACTCGCGCGCACCCCAAAGTTTTACGTCCCCTGGCGCTCTTCGTCCGGGCTGGCTGCGCTCGATGGCACAGGCCTTTCGGGTGAATAGGCGCTTAAGCGCTATATATAACGAAAATTAGCTGCCACGCAACTAGAGATGTATGCGCCAAGTGACTGATCCGCCTCCCAAAGCGGATTTACGATGGCAGCGCCTGAGCCCAGTCCAACTTAAAGGTCCGATCAGGCGGATGGGTGGCGCAGCAGCAGTTGCTCAATCGACGCCCCCGGCGGCAAGCGCCAGAGCTGAATCAGCATGTAGGCCGCCATCGCCATATTGCCCAGCAAGAGGATCAACATCAGCCAGACGCCGCGTGCGAGCCAGCCAGATTCCTTGTAGGCCACCCATAGCCAGAACCACAGAAACCCGAAATAAGCATCGAACAAGGTCGCGACAAGCCAGGGATTGTTGCCGCTGGCCGGGTTGGCAACCAGGTCGCTGATAGCCACCGCGATGCTCTGGTGCCCCGTCGCCCACACCGAAACGCCGATCAGCCCGAACAGGGCCGCCAGTGCAAACGCGGCAAGTCCGGGTTTCATGTCTTGTAGAGAGTGATCTGCATGAGGTCGATACTGCCGGTGCGGAAGCCGCATTCGCAATAGGCCAGGTAATAGCGCCACATGCGGTAGAAGCGCTCGTCGAACTGCTGCACGATCTTCTCGCGCACGGCCTGCACGTTGCGATCCCAGGCCGCGCAGGTTTCGGCATAGTCGATGCCGTAGAACTTGGCATCGGCCGGCAACAGGCCGGCAGTCGCCGCCAGGGTCTCGAACTTTTCCGGCGGGCACAGCATGCCGCCCGGGAAAATGTATTTCTGGATGAAATCGCGCTTGCTGCGGTAGTGCTCGAAAATCTTGGGGCTGATGGTGATGCCCTGGATCACGGCACGGCCGCCCGGCTTGAGTGCTTTGGAGACGGCACCGAAGTAGGTCGGCCAGTACTCCTCGCCCACCGCCTCGTACATTTCGATCGAGACCACGCGGTCGTAGGTTTCGGTGACGTCGCGGTAGTCGCGGATCTCGAAGGTGACGCGGTCGGCGACACCCGCCTTTTCGGCGCGGATACGCGCCTCGGCCAGCTGCTCGCTGCTGAGCGTGATCGAATGCACGCGGCAACCCGAATGCTTGGCCGCGTAAATCGCAAAGCCACCCCAGCCGGAACCGATTTCGAGCAACGTGTGTTCGGCGGTGAGTTCCAGCCGGTCGAACATCAGGCGGAACTTGTTCACCTGCGCGTCCATCAGCGTCTCATTGGGCGCGATGAACATGCCGCTGGAATACGCCATCGTGTCGTCCAGCCACATCTTGTAGAACTCGTTGCCGAGGTCGTAATGGGCTTCGATGTTCTCCTTCGCCTTGGTCTTGGTGTTGGCGCGACGGCGGTGCTGCCAGTAACCGTAGATCTGGCCGATGAAGTTTTTCTCGAACGGCCCTTTGTAATGCGGCTCGTTGAGATACATCACGGCCAGCAGGCGGGCGAGGTCGGGCGAATCCCAGCAGTCATCCAGGTAGGCATCGCCGAATCCGACTTCGCCACCGGCCACGATGTGGCGGATGATCTTGTCGGACTTGATGCGCATGACACCGCGCGGGCCGGGCTCGGCGCCGCCGAAGTGGCGCGTCGCGCCGTTGGGAAAGGTGAGGTCCAGCGTGCCGACCTTCATGCCCGAGAACATGTAGCTGAGCAGCTGCAAGCCCCAGTTGAGCCCGCGCAGCGAACCCTGCGAGCTGAGATGCGCAGGCAAATCCGGCGAGAAACCATCCCGACCCATCATGCGGCCATAGTCGTTGGAGTCGTGTTTGGATTCGTCTTTGTCGTTCATGTGACCTCCGCCGAAGGCGGGCTGGGTTTTTTATGAAATCGCGCACCGCGCGACCAGATTTTCAAGGCTTGCCAATGGATGCCGATCAGCACTTTCAGTGCTTGCACCGGCATCCGCACCACCTGCCGCACGATCTCGGCATCTGAAAAAGGTCTTGCCGTGCCTGCCATTGCCGTGTCGATCAAGGGCTCGCCTTCGCGCGTCTCGTTGAGCTGCACCGCCAGCTTCTCGCCCGGCTCGCCGAACTTGAAGTGGTAGCGCCCGACGAGATCGAACAGCGGTGAGACGTGAAAGCATTTTTCCTTTTCCAGCACCACGGCATACGGCAGTGGTAATCCGGCAGATGCGTCCACGCCTTGAGAGGCCGATGAAAGTAGATAACTGTGCTTCTCGCCGAAGGTGTTGCGCACCTCGGCAATCACTGCGCGCAGGCTGCCGTCGGCGTGCTCGCAGTACCAGAAGCTGACAGGGTTGAAGGCCCAGCCGAACATGCGCGGCTGCGCCAGCAGGCGAATGCGCCCGCCGGCCAGTTGGATGCCTTGAGTGGCGCAGATCATTTCGGCCCAACGCCGCAAACCACCGCGTTCGCCGCGACCGTGATCGCAGTCGTAGAAACTCAGCACGTTGAAGCGATTGTGGGAGAACAGCTTGAGCCGCTGATCGAGTTCGTCCAGCCGGTCGACATCGAACAGCACGCTGAAGATCTTGTAGACGAAGCGATACAGCGGGGCGACGCGGCGGCGGTGCATGACGCGCAGCGAATACAGCACGGCGGCTTCGCCGCCTGGGGATGGGGGATGGGGTGCGGGGGATGGGGTCAAAGCGCAGTCCATGCGGGCAGGCAGCTCGCATCGATGCCCTGCACCGCCCGCAAGCCCGACTTCAGGCCATCTTCGTGAAAGCCGTACGCGGTCCATGCGCCGGCAAACCAGATCGCGCGCTTGCCCTGAATCTCCGGCAGGCGCTGGTGCGTCATCACGCTCTCGGGGCCGTAGTGCGGATGGTGATAGTCGATGTCGTAGATCACCTTGTCCTTCGCGACCTCACGCTGCGGATTGAGCGTGACGATGTAATTCACGCCTCCGGCGATGCCTTGCAGCTTGTTCATCCAGTAGCTGCCGGTGATGGGGTGGTCGTGCACTTCGTCGACCGGATGCGTGTAGTTCCAGGACGCCCAGGCAGCACGGCGTTTGGGCAGGAAAGACTCGTCCGTGTGCAGCACGCAGCGGCTCTCGTTGTAGGGGATGCCGCTCAGGATCGCGCGCTCGTTGGCATCGGCATCGGCGAGCATTTTCAGCGTGATGTCGGTGTGCGTGGCACACACGACCGCATCGAAGTGCTGTTCGCCGGCGGCGGTTGAAACGAGCACGCCTGCGCCATCGCGGCGGATACGCTGCACCGGCGTGTTGAGCTTGATCTCGCCCTTGAACTGCGCCAGCAGTTTTTTGACGTAGACATGCGAGCCGCCGATCACCGTATGCCAGGTCGGCTGGTCGGTGGCGGTGAACAGCGAGTGGTTGTCGAAAAAGTGCATGAAGTCGGCGGCGGGATACTCCATCGCCTTCTTCGGGCTACAGCTCCAGATCAGCCCCGCCATCGGCAGCAGATAACGGCTCGACAGCCACGGCGAGAACCCGGCCTCGGCCAGAAACTCCCCCAGCGTGCCCTTTGGCAAGGTGCCGGCTTTCAGCAGCGCGTTGCAGGTCTTGTTGAGCTTGAGAATGTCCAGCAGCATGCGGATGTGCTTTGGGCTGAACAGGTTGCTTGGCTGCGCGAACACGGTGAGCAGATTGTCCGAACCCATCCACTCGTAGGCGCCATCGCCCAGCGAGACGCCGAACGACATGCTGGTCGGGCGCGTGGCCACGTCCAGCTGTTTGAACAAGGCCGTGAGATTGGGATAGTTGATGCCGTTGTAGACGATCCAGCCCGTATCCACCGGCTGGGTTCCACCGCCTGCCAGCGGCACCTCGATGGTGTTGGTGTGGCCGCCGACGCGGCCTTCGGATTCAAACAGCGTGACGCGGTGACGCGCGGCCAGAAAATGGGCGGCCGACAATCCGGAAATACCGGAGCCGATGACGGCAATGTTCATGAGGTTCCAGAAGGAGGAGACGCGCCGATTTACGCACGGGACACCGGAAAGGATGCAAAAACGGTGCGGGCTGCGCGGTCAGCCGGTCAGTCGTCCGCCTCGTCAAATGCCTCGCGTAGCGTTTCAACCCGAGAACGGTTGACCCCGAAATCGCTCAGGCCCAAGCGAGAGGCGGAGCGGATGTGGATCACCTGTTCCGGCGGCGCCAGCAAAAACTCGACATCGTCGACAAAACCCATCACGGCGGTGGTGAACTCGGCGTGGATGTAATCCGGCCGGTTGACGGCAATGCGGCAGTTTTTCTGCTGCATCAGCACGGCGATGACACGCGTCATGGCATCGCCCGCATCGCCTTCGAACGCAAACGGCGGCACGTAGTGCGGGCCTGGGTTGCGTCCCTCGGGGGCGTGCTGGCTGCCGACGCAGTTCGACCGGCTCAAATCGCAGGCTTGCAGCCGCCCACCGATCACGCCCACCGATCCTGGACGCTTGGCGGTGAAAAAACTGAGTAACCCCATCACGATCCCCTGACTCAACTAGTAGTTTTTACTGGGCAAGACGGTAGCCGACCGACTATCAAGTCACAACTTTGAGGTGGGATTCAAGGCTCTTGAGCGGTGACCGTGGGCGCATCCGGCAGCCACTGCACGCCTTTCATCCCGGACGCCAACACGGCTTCGCGCAGCACCCTGAGTGCTCCCATGCGGGGGAAACCGCGGCGGAACAGCATGGCCACGCGGCGGTGCGGCGTGGGGTCCGAGAGATCGAGACCGATGAGATCCGAGCTGGCATCGCGGCCTTCCATCGCCGCGCGCGGGGCGACCGTGATGCCGAGGCCAGACGCCACCATATAGCGGATGGTTTCCAGCGACGATCCGGTGAGCGAGCGGGAAAGCGAGTTATCCGGCTCTATGCACTTGGGGCAGGCCAGCACCACTTGGTCGCGGAAGCAATGGCCGGGTCCGAGCAGCAGCAGTGTTTCTTCGGCCAGGCGCTTGGGCGGCAATGATTTCAGATTGGCCCAGCGGTGGCCCTTGGGCAGCACCGCCACGAACTCTTCGTCGTACACCGGCCAGGCAGCAAGGCCGTTCAAGTCCACCGGCAGCGCGAGGATGGCGACATCCAGCTCGCTGTCGCGCAGCTGCTCCAGCAACTTGGCCGTGAAGTTTTCTTCGATGATGAGCGGCATGTTGGGGGCGGCAGCGCGCAGCTTGGGCACCAGCCCCGGCAGCAGGTACGGCCCGACGGTGTAGATCGCACCCACGCGCAACGGCCCCGCGAGTTCGTCCTTGCCTTCGCGCGCGAAGTCTTCCACCGCCTGCGCCTCGGCCAGCACTTTCTTGGCCTGGGCGACGATGCGGCCACCGACATCGGTGGGTTTCACCTCGCCCCGGGTGCGCTCGAACAGGATCACGCCCAGCTCGTCTTCGAGCTTCTTCACCGCCACCGACAGCGTCGGCTGGCTGACGAAGCTGCGGTCGGCCGCGCGGCCGAAGTGGCGCTCTTTTTCGAGATTGACGATGTAGCGGAGTTCGGTGAGGGTCATTTTCTGGGCAGCGAGAAGCGGGGATGGGGGTCAGGGTACTGGGGATAGGATCAACCCAGCTGGTGGCCTGCGGCTTCAACCGCAATCCGCGCCTTTTCGAGATCGCCCTCGTGCACCAGCACGAAGTCGGTCTCAAAGCTGTTGACCGCAAAGATGCTCACCCCAGCGTCCGCCAGCGGGCCTGCAATGGCTGCCAGCACGCCGGTTTCGGAGAACGCGAAGCTGCCCGCGATTTCGATGGCGCGCCAGACCACGCCGATGTCGCCGCCCTTGGCCTCGCGCACCAGCGTCACCGATTCTGCCGAGCGCACCAGTGCCGCAAAGCCACTGGCGGGTGCCTGGCTCGCCACCTCTGCGAGGCTGCTGGTGGCGTCGAACCGCTCGACCACCAGCCGCCAAGGCTGCACCAGCAAACGCAGACGACGATGAACGCTCATAGCCAATCCTTCGTTATCAAGTAGTCGCTGAGCAAAGCGGCTTCGGCGCTGCCCGGCTCGGGGGTGACATCGTAGTCCCAGCGGGCCAGCGGCGGCATGGACATGAGAATGCTCTCGGTGCGGCCGCCGCTCTGCAAGCCGAAGTGCGTGCCGCGATCCCACACCAGATTGAACTCCACATAGCGCCCGCGGCGCAGCAGCTGCCATTGCCGCTGGCGCTCCGTGTAGGCCATGTCACGACGGCGCTCGAGGATGGGGGCATAGGCCTGCCACAAACCGTCGCCGACTTTCTGCGTCAGTGCCAGCGCCGCGTCCCAACCGCCCTCGGTGAAGTCGTCGTAGAACAGGCCACCGATGCCGCGCGGTTCGGCGCGATGCGGCAGATAGAAGTATTCGTCGCACTGACGCTTGAAGCGCGGGTAGAGATCGGCCCCGACCGCATCGTGCGCGGTCTGGTGCCAGTGGCGGGCATCGTCGGCAAAGCCGTAGTACGGCGTGAGGTCGAAGCCGCCGCCGAACCACCAGGCCGCATCGCCCACGCTCAGCAGGCGCACGTTGCAATGGGTGGTCGGCACGTAGGGGTTGCGCGGATGAAACACCAGAGACAAACCCATAGCCTTGAAGGGCAGGCCCTGCAACTCCGGCCGCGCCTTGGTGGCCGATGGCGGCAGGCTTGGGCCGTTGACCACCGACAGCGCAACCCCTGCGCGCTCGAACACGGCGCCACCGCTCAGCACGCAGGTGATGCCCTGACCTTGCAGCTTGGCATCTGCCGGTTTTTGCCAGGCGTCGCGCAGGAACTTTGCTTCACCATCCACAGCCTCGACGGCTGCACAAAGGCGATCCTGCAGCCCGTGCAGATAAGCCTCGAACACCGCAGGCTGCGGAGCAGAATCGTTTGCAGCGGCGGCGGTGTGCGACATGCCACGATTTTACGACGCCACGACCCGCCGAACGCAGCTAGCGGCGCAGCAAGTAACCGGTCGCGGCTTCGCGGATCGGTGTTGGCGCTTCACGTCCGCCTGTTGCACCCGGCACCACACGCAAGTGCGTGTCGAAGCGCAAGCGCACGTCATTGACGCTGCGGCACGGCGGTTGCCCTGAGCGGTTGGCGCTGGTCGATACCAGCGCGCCCCCGAAACGCAGGCACAGCGCTGCCAGTACAGGGTGCGCCGTAACGCGCACGGCCACCGTGTCGTGTGCACCGGTAATCCACGGCGGCGTGAACGGCGAGGCGGGGAACACCCAGGTCGCCGGCCCCGGCCAGGTATCACGCGCGCGGCGCAGTGCGGTGCGGCTCGGCGGCTCGATGTAATACGCGAGCTGGTCGAGGTTGGCCGCGACCAGAATCAGGCCCTTGTCTGCCGGGCGCTCCTTCAGCTCGAGCAGGCTCGTCACCGCCCGCTGGTTGAGCGGGTCGCAGCTGAACCCCCACACCGCCTCGGTGGGGCAAGCGACGACCGCGCCGCGCCGCAATTCACGCGCCGCAAGGCGGAGCTGTAGCGGCGCTGTTTCAAGGGCGGCGGTTTGATTGCGGATTCTCATGTGCTGGCGAGATGTTGCGGGGTTCATAGGTGCCTACCCTGTTGTGAGGCTTCGATTCGAAAAAAGCTGGTTTTGGTGTGGGCGCGTTGCCGGTCACGGTGATTCCCCCGGTTCGCGATCAGAGACGCGGCAGGTCCATGGGCTGCGGATCGAAGCCCTGCGTGCGCAACCAGTCGCGCAGCGCGTAGCCGGTGCCCGCCGGCCAGTAGCGGATTTTCTCGAACGGCACATGCTTCCAGTCCGCCAGCTCCTCATTGAGTTTGACGGTCCCGGTGGCAGCAACGTGATACGCGATGATGAGCTGGTTCTGGCGCGTGAAGTCATAGATGCCGATATAGGTGGCACCCAGCGGCGTCAGACCCAGCTCTTCCTCGACCTCGCGTTGCACGCCGGTTTCGGGTGACTCGCCCTTTTCCAGAAAGCCGGTGATGAGCGCATAGAAGCTGGCAGGCCAGGCGACGTTGCGGGCGAGGATGATCTGGCCCTCGTGCTCGACCACCGCAGCCACCACCGGCACGGGGTTGTCCCAATGCACGAAGCCGCAGGCGGCGTCGGGGCAGGCGCGGCGCAAGCGGTCGCCATGCGGGGCGTCGATGAGGGGCGTGGCGCACTGCGGGCAATAGGCGTAGGGCTTCATGGCTGCACGGTAGCGGCGGGCCGGTGCGCTGTCACTTGCCGATGCAGAAGCGCCGGAAAATCTCGCCCAGCAGTGCGTCGCTGGTCTGCTCACCCGTGATGCGGCCCAGGGCCAGCTGCACCAGTCGCAGTTCTTCGGCGGCAATTTCCGCGTGGTTGCGCGCCGCCAGTTGCTGGCGGGCGTTTTGCAGATGCGTGGCGGCCGTCGCGAGCGCTTCAAGATGGCGGGCGCGGGCGAGAAACGCGCCTTCGCCACCGCTGGTGAATCCGGCTTGCGCCTGCAACTCGGCACCCAGCAGCTCCAGGCCGGCGCCGGATTTGGCGGCGAGTCGAACCGTGCGCACGCCCTCGTCGTCGAACACCAAGGGTGGCTGTTCGGCGAGATCGCATTTGTTGCGCACCAGCAGGCGCGGCAGCGGCGGCAGGCTGTGCAACAAGGCTTCGTCGGCCGCGGTGATGCCGGCGCGATCGTCGACGACGAACAGCGCCAGCTCGGCCTTGTCGAGCGCGAGACGCGCGCGCCGGATGCCTTCGCGCTCCACCGGGTCTTCGGTGTCGCGCAGGCCGGCGGTGTCGATGACCGTGAGCGGCATGCCGCCGAGCACCAGATGCTCGCGCAGCACATCGCGGGTGGTGCCCGCGTGTTCGGAGACGATGGCGGCATCGAAGCCCGCCAGTGCATTCAGCAAGGTGGACTTGCCGACATTGGGCTGGCCGACGATGGCCACGGTAAGGCCTTCGCGCAGGCGGCGACCTTGCGCGGCTTCACGCTGGGTTTGATGGATGAGGTCTTGCAGCGCCTGCAGGCGCTCGCCGAGCTTTGCGTCGGCCAGCCAGTCGATGTCTTCGTCGCTGAAGTCGAGCGCGCCTTCCACGAACACGCGGAGGTCGCCGAGTGCGGCGGCGGCGGCGTGCACACGCATGGAGAACGCGCCATCCAAGCTGTTGTTGGCGGCGCGCACCGCCTGCACCGAGGCGGCGTCGATGAGGTCGGCAATGGCCTCCGCCTGCACGAGGTCGATGCGGCCATTGAGAAAGGCGCGCTCGGAGAACTCGCCGGGCTGGGCAATACGCGCACCTTGTTCAACCAGCGTTGCCAGCAAGGCCGCGAGTACCACCGGGCCGCCGTGGCCTTGCAGCTCCACCACATCCTCGCCGGTGAACGACGCCGGGGCGGCGAAGCAGAGCACTAGGCCCTGATCGAGCACCGCACCCGTCGCATCACGGAAATGCCGCAATCCAGCCTGGCGCGGCGCGGGCAGCGTGCCGACCACCGCCTGCGCGATGCGGAATGCCTGCGGCCCCGACAGCCGCACGATGCCGAGCGCGCCACGACCTGCGGCGGTGGCGACCGCCGCAATGGTTTCGGTGCGCGCTGCGGCTAGCGCTTGGCGGCGACGACCTTGGCCGGTTCGTTCTCGATTTTCTTGGTGATGAACCACTGCTGGGTGATGCTGATGAGGTTGCTGACGAACCAGTAGAGCACGAGACCGGCGGGGAAGAACGCGAAGAAGGCCGTGAGCGCAATGGGCATGAACTGCATCATGCGCTGCTGCATCGGCTCCATCGTCGCCATCTGGCCGCCGAGCTTCTGCTGGAACCACATCGACAGGCCGAACAGCACCGGCAGCACGTAGAACGGATCCGGCGAGGAGAGATCGGTGAGCCACAGGGCGAAGTCGGCCTGGCGCAGCTCGACCGATTCGTTGAGCACCCAGTAGAGCGCGATGAATACCGGGAACTGCACCAGCATCGGCCAGCAGCCGGCCAAGGGGTTGAACTTCTCCTTGGTGTAGAGCTCCATCATCGCCTTGTTGAGCTTCTCGCGATCGCCCGCGTGGCGCTCGCGGATTTCGGCGATGCGCGGCGTGAACTTCTTCATGCGCGCCATCGAGCGGTATTGCGCTTCGCTCAGCTTGTACATCGCGCCCTTCACCAGAAGCGTCAGCAGGATGATCGCGACACCCCAGTTGCCGGTGTATTGATGCAGCTTCTTCATCAGCCAGAACAGCGGCTTGGCGATGGGTGCCAGGATGCCGTAATCCTCGGTCAGCTCGAAGCCGGGTGCCACGTCCTCGAGCAGGCCCTGCAACTTGGGGCCGACGTAGAACTGCGTGGTGTAGGTGCCGGTCTGGCCCGGCTCGATGACCTTGAGCGGGCCGTGATACTGCGCGAGATAGCCTTTGATGGTGCTGGGCTTGCCGGAGAACGTGGCCTGCTCGCCTGCGGGCGGCAGGATGGCCGCGACGAAATAGTGCTGGAGCATCGCCAGCCAGCCGCCGGTCTGCGTCGTCTCGAAGGGCTCCTTGGTGAGCTTGTCGAAGCTGATTTTCTTGAAGCGGTACTTGCCCGGCTCTTTCTGCTCGTAAAAGCCTTCACCGATGAAGGTCTGCGAAAACGGCGGCTCGTAGCCGGCGCGCACCGGCGTGCGCTGCAGGCGCGCATAGGGCGAGGCTTGCAGGGCGACGGCGCCACTGTTGTTGACGAGCTGCGTCACCACGATCTGGTAGCTGCCGCGCGTGAAGCGATACACCTTGGTCAGTTGCAGGCCATTGGCGTCGGTCACAGTCAGCGGCACATCAAGGGTGTTGCTGCCGTCGGCCAGCACAAAGCGGCTGGCCGGTGCGGTGAACACCGTGCTGGCCGAGATCAACGGCTTGTCGGTGCTGGCCAGCCCACTCTGCAGGATGAAGTAGTGCGGGTCGCGGTCGTCCAGCAGGGCGAGATTTTCCTCGGGCTTGTCTTTGGAGACCGGATAGCCCAGCAACTCGGCACGGCGCAGATCGCCGCCGGCCAGAGAAATCTCTACTTGCAGCTTGTCGGTCAGTACCTCGATGCGCGCGGTGCTGGCAACAGCAGCCGGCGTGGTTTCGGTGGTGCTGACGGCACCTGTGGGCGCTGCGGTAGCGGCAGCGGGCAGGGCATCTTCACCCGGGGCTGCGATCGGCGCAGGCGTGGCCGTGGCCGCGACGGGCGCGATCAAGCTGGCCGGATAGTCCTTTTTCCAGGTCTGGTAGGTAAAGAACAGCAGGGCGCCAAACACGGCGAACAGGAAGAAACGGCGGTTTTCCATGGGGCGACTGCAGATCAGAAACGGTTGAAGGCGAGGGTGAGTGTGACGGGCTTGATGCGGTTTTCAATGACGCGGGCGCATCCAGCGGAAATCAGGGCACGGGATCATACCCGCCAAGGTTCAAAGGGTGGCAGCGGCAAAGCCGCCGGGTGGCCAGCCAGCTGCCACGAGCGGCGCCATGTTTTTGCAGGGCTTCGATCGCGTAGTTGGAACAGCTGGGATAAAACCGGCAGCGCGCCGGCAACCAGCGGCTGATGCCCTGCTGATAGCCACGCACCAAACCGATCAGCAGGCGGGTCAGGGTGTGGTGCATCGGCGGGCGAGTTGCAGCCAGAAGTCGTTGGCGGCGGCGGTGACGCTTGGCGCATCTGCGGGCAGCTTGCTGCGCAGCATCAGCACCAGATCCACCGGGGCCAGCGTGGCCTGCTGCAGGCGAAACCGCTCGCGCAGGATGCGGCGTACGCGATTACGCTGCACCGAATGCGGCGCATGTTTTTTCGAGAAGGCAAAACCGATCCGGGGAAACCCCAGTTCATTGCTCGCCATCACCGCGGTAAAAGCACCAACGGTGAACCGGCGGCCCTGCTTGAACACGGCATCGAACTGCGCCGCGTTCAACAACCGGACGCGCTTGGTGAAGCGCGCCGTGTGCATCACGCTTGCTGCGAAATGCTTACGGGATCAGTTTTTTGCGGCCCTTGGCGCGGCGGCGGGCCAGCACGAGTCGGCCACCGACGGTTGCCATGCGAGCGCGGAAACCATGCACGCGGGCGCGGCGCAGGTTGGAAGGTTGAAAAGTGCGTTTGGTGGACATCGGAAGACGCCTTGGTGGTGCAAAAAAGGTCGCGAAGTCTAAGCAAGTCGACCCGACTGGGCAAGTTTTGTGCATCACCGACCGCAAATCTTCATTGAGCGGTCTCGGCCAGAAGGGCTAGACTCCCCCTCCATCAGTTTGAATAACGGCGCGCACGAGATGTCTGGCGAAACCCTCTGGTTGGATTGCGTGCGCCGGCTCGAAGCCCTGTTGCCGGAATCCGACCTCAATACCTTCATCCGCCCCCTGCATCCGGTGCTGTCGACCGAGCAGCTGACGCTGCTGGCGCCCAATCGCGTCGTCTGCGACCGCGTGCGCCGTGATTTCGTCGGCCCCATCCGCAAGGCGCTGTCGGAATTGCTGAGCTACGACCTGACGCTCAATGTCACCGTCGGCGCGCCCAATCGTCCGCTGGTGGCGCCGGATGCGCCGGAGGAAATCACCGTACCGGGCAGCAGCGCTTTTGCCAGCAGTCGCCTTGATCCGCGCTACACGCTGGATGCTTTCATCGAGGGCAAATCCAACTCGCAGGCGCGGGCGGCCTCGCAATACGTGGCCAGCATGCCCGGCGGGCAGTACAACCCGCTGCTGATTTATGGCGACTCCGGCCTGGGCAAGACCCATCTCATGCACGGTGTCGGCCACGCCATCCTCGCCAGCAACCCGAAGGCACGCATCGTCTACGTCGGTGCCGAGCAATGGCTCAACCAGTTCACCTCGGCGATTCGCCTGGGGCGGGCGGAGGAGTTCAAGAACCATTACCGCACGGCGGATGCGCTGCTGATCGACGACATCCACTTCATTGCCGGCAAGGAGCGCACGCAGGAGGAGTTCTTCCATACCTTCAATGCGCTGATCGACGGCAAGAAACAGATCGTGCTGACCTGTGATCGCTACCCGAAAGAGCTGGATGGCCTCGACGAGCGCCTGAAGACCCGCTTTGCCTGGGGCCTGTCCGTGCCGGTGGAATCTCCCGATCTGGAAACCCGGGTGGCGATCCTGATCTCCAAGGCCGAACAGCAGGGTTTGAAGCTCAAGGAAGACGTCGCCTTCCTCATCGCACGCCGCGTGCGATCCAACGTGCGGGAGCTGGAAGGTGCGCTCAACCGCCTGGTGGCCAGCGCGCGCCTGTCGGGCACGGCAGTCACGCCCGAGTTCGCAACAGAGAGCCTGCGCGACATGTTCGCCGTCTACGACCGCGCCATCACGCTGGACAACATCAAGAAGGAAGTGGCGGGCTATTTCAACATCCGTCTCACCGACTTGAACTCGGTGCGCCGCACCCGCATGTTGGCGCGACCCAGGCAGATCGCGATGTCGCTGGCGAAGGAGCTTACCCAGCACAGCTTCACCGAAATCGGCGATTCCTTCGGCAAGGACCACACCACGGTGTTGCACGCCCACCGCAAAGTGGCGGAATTGCGGGAGTCTGATGTTCGTGTGCGGGAGGACTACGCCAACCTCTTGCGCAAGCTGACAACTTGAGGACAAGTGACCGGATGCACTTTGTATAGCTTGTGGATAAGCTGCCAACACATCGTCGGCTCAGACTTATCCACCGTGTATCCCGACCTGTTGAGTCGCGTGACGCACGGCATCGAAGGTCGGTTTTATTGATTTAACTGTTTGATTAAATTGGTGCTTTAGGTTTCCTCCACAAAAAACCACGCGCCTTAATATTATTAAGAGAGGATTTATTACATGCATATCATCCATGTCCGCAATGAGCTTCTGGGCGCACTGTCCACCGTCGTGGGCGTGGTCGAACGGCGGCAGACGCTCCCCATCCTGAGCAATGTGCTGCTCGAAGCCCGTGACGCCGAGTTGATGGTGCGGGCCACCGATCTCGAGATCGAGATGGAGGTGTCGATCCCGGTGCAAAACCTCAAAGCCGGCAAACTCACCGCGCCGGCGCGCAAGCTGCACGACATCTTGCGCGGCCTGCCGGAAGGCGCCGAGATCAGCTTCGAGTCCACCGACGAATCGCGGATGACGGTCAAGTCCGGCAAGAGCCGCTTTGCCCTTGCCACCCTCTCGGCCGACGAGTTTCCCTCGCTCGGCGGCGTGCAGGCCGAAACCCAGCTGACGCTCACCCACAAGCAACTGCGCGATCTGATCAACCGCGTGTCGTTCGCGATGGCGCAGCAGGATGTGCGCTATTACCTCAACGGCATGCTGCTGCATGTCGGCCCCAACTTCGTCCGTGCCGTCGCTACCGACGGCCATCGTCTGGCGCTCTCCGAACTGGTGATGGAAACTGGCATCGCCGAGGAAATGCAGCTGATCCTGCCGCGCAAGGCCGTGCTCGAACTCGCTCGCCTGCTCGATGGCGGCGATGCACCGGTCACGCTCGGCATTGGTGGTGGCCAGATCCAGGTGCAGCTCACCAATCTGCGCATCACCTCCAAGCTCATTGACGGCCGCTTCCCCGACTACGAGCGCGTGGTGCCGGAATCACAGGATCGTCGTGTCGAGGGTGGTCGTGTCAGCGTTCGTTCTGCACTGTCACGTGCGGCGATTCTCTCGAATGAAAAATTCCGGGGCGTGCGCCTGCAACTGGAAGGCAGCACCCTGCGCATCCAGACCCAGAACCCCGAACGTGAGGAAGCCGAGGAAGAAGTCGAAGTCGCCCTCGAAGGCGAGCCGATGGAGATTGGCTTCAACGTCACCTATCTGCTCGACGCGCTCGATGCGATGACCACCGACAACTTCATCATGGAACTGCGCGGCCCCGATGCCAGTGGTCTACTGTTCGAGACGGGCGAAACCACGCACAGCAAGTATGTCGTGATGCCGATGCGCCTCTAAGGGCGCATTGCGGTTTTGATGAAGATCACGCGGCTCACCGCCGAGTCATTCCGGCGGTTCGAGCACGCGGGCTTCGAGCCACACCCGCACCTCACAGTGCTGCACGGAGCGAATGCCTCCGGCAAGACCAGCCTGTTGGAAGCCGCCTACTTCGGCGCCCGTGCCACCAGCTTCCGCGCTCGCCGGCTCGATGAGGTCGTGCTGGAAAAGCAGCAGGCCGCCAGTGTCTCGCTCTGGATCGCACACGATCCGAAGAACCCAGCCACACAATGGACCACCGCCATCCAGAATGGCGAAGTCACCATCCGCCGTCTGACCGAAGCTAGCAACCGCCGCGAACTGGCGCAGGCCATCCCCGTGGTGCTGGTGGATCGCCAACTGCACCGCGTGTTCGAAGAAGGCCCGGTCTACCGCCGCCGCTACCTCGACTGGGGACTGTTCTACGTGGAACCGTCCTTCTTCACACTCTGGCGTCGACACGAACGCGCACTGCGTCAGCGCAACCAGGCCCTGCGTCAGCGCGCACCGAAAGCCGAGGTCGAGGTGTGGAACCCGGAGTTCATCGCCACGGCAAACGCCCTGCATCAGTTGCGCCTGGCGCACGTTAAAGTGTTGGAGCAGTCCGCTCGGCGCTGGGTCGCGGAGCTGCTGCAAAACGAGCACTTCAGTTTCGCGCTCTCGTCGGGCTGGAATGAGCAGCTGGGCTTGGAAGGCGCACTGGCCGAAGGCTACGAGGGCGACCGCAAGATGGGCTTCACCCATGCCGGCCCGCACCGCGCCGAGTTGCGCGTGCGCTTCGAGCAGCGCGAAGCGCGCGCCTTCGTCAGCCGTGGCCAGCAGAAGTTGCTGGCGGTAGCGATGGCCCTCGCCCAGGCGCAATTGGTCGCCGAAATCACCGGCCAAGCCCCCATCATCCTGCTCGATGATCTCGAAGCCGAACTCGCCACCGAATGGCAGCAGCGTCTGTTGAAAGCCCTGCTGCAATACCCCGGACAAAGCCTGGTCACGTCGCTAGAATGGCGTGATTCGCTTCTGCCATCCGGCACCAGTGCAAACGAATACACCGTGTTCCACGTAGAACACGGTCATGTGGTGCCAAGTATGCCCGGCACCCTCAAGGAATAACGCAATGTCTCAAGACGATACCTACGACGCCTCCAGCATCCAGCACCTGCAATTTCCGGAAAACGTGCGCAAGCGGCCCGGCATGTATATCGGTAACACGGATGACGGCTCCGGCCTGCATCACCTGGTGTTCGAGGTTGTGGATAACTCGGTGGATGAAGCCCTCGCCGGTCACTGCTCGCAGATCGACGTGGTGATTCACAGCGACGGCAGCGTGTCGGTCGCCGACAACGGTCGCGGCATCCCGGTGGACAACCACACCGAGTTCGGTATGTCCGCTGCCGAGGTCATCATGACCAATCTGCATGCCGGCGGTAAGTTCGACCAGAACAGCTACAAGGTTTCCGGCGGTCTGCACGGCGTCGGCGTGAAGGCCGTTAATGCGCTCTCGGACAAGCTGGTGCTCACTATCTGGCGCGACGGCAAGCACCACCAGCAGGAATATGCGCGTGGCATGGCCCAGGCACCGCTCGCCGTGCTCGGCGACAGTACTCGTCGCGGCACCGAGATGCGCTTCTGGCCCGATGCCAGCATCTTCAAACTCACCGAGTTCCATTACGACGTGCTGGCCAAGCGCCTGCGCGAGCTGTCATTCCTCAACTCCGGCGTGCGCATCCGCCTGTTTGAAGAGACCACCGCGCGAGAAGACATCTTCGAGTTCACCGGCGGCATCAGTGCCTTCGTCGACCACCTCAACAAGGACAAAACCCCCGTCCATCCCACCATCATCCATTTCGTCAGCCTGCAAGACAAAACCACGGTGGAAGTGGCGCTGCAATGGAACAGCACCTACGACGAGCGCGTGTTCTGCTACACCAACAACATCCCGCAGCGCGACGGCGGTTCCCACCTCACCGGCCTGCGGATGGCGATGACCCGCGTGCTGAACAAGTACATCGAGGAAAACGAAGTGGCCAAGAAGGCCAAGGTCGAAACCACCGGCGACGACATGCGCGAAGGCCTCACCTGCGTGCTGTCGGTGAAAGTGCCCGAGCCCAAGTTTTCCAGCCAGACCAAGGACAAGCTGGTCTCAAGCGAAGTGCAGCCGGTGGTGCAGGAAGTCGTCGGCCAGAAGCTCACCGAATTCCTGCTCGAAAACCCCAACGACGCCAAGCTGCTGTGCGCCAAGATCGTCGACGCCGCGCGCGCCCGCGAGGCTGCACGCAAAGCGCGAGAAATCACCCGCCGCAAGGGCGTGATGGACGGCCTAGGCCTGCCCGGCAAGCTCGCCGACTGCCAGGAAAAAGACCCCGCGCTGTGCGAAATCTATCTGGTCGAGGGCGATTCCGCCGGCGGCTCCGCCAAGCAGGGCCGCGACCGCAAGTTCCAGGCGATCCTGCCGCTGAAAGGCAAGATCCTCAACGTCGAGCGTGCGCGCTTCGACAAGGTCATCGGCAGCCAGGAAATCGCCACGCTGATCACCGCGCTCGGCACCAGCATCGGCAAGGATGACTACAACCCCGACAAGCTGCGCTACCACCGCATCATCATCATGACCGAC
>JAUSQI010000025.1 GCA_030652575.1 Stagnimonas sp.
CGCATCCAGTCCCACTGGCCGTGCATGATGTTGTGGCCGACTTCCATGTTGTCGAGGATCTTCGCGGCACCCAGCGTCAGGGCGCCGGCGACGAAGGCGGGCGGGAACACGATACCGGCGTAGATGGTGGCGCGACCGGCCACTTCCATCTTGCGCTGCAGAGCGATCATCTTGCGGATGTAGGCGGCGTCTTTTGCACCCCGCGAGGCGAGCACGCCTTCACGCAGGGCATCGAGTTCGCGGCCGAAGGCATCGGCCTGCTCGCGGGTGAGGCGCGGGGCTTTCGGCATCGCCTTCTTGGCGTCGGCGTAGATCTTGGCGTTGTCGCCCTTGAGATTCTTGAGGCTCGTGCGGGTAGCAGTCATGGTGATGCTCCTGTTCGTTGAGAGAATTAGAGGTCGATCTGCACGGCGCCGACGGGGGCGCAGACGCAGATCTGGATGAGGTCGCCTTCGTCGCCGAACACGCGGCCGTCCCGCAGGTCGCGCACTTCGCCGCAGACGAGCTTGGCGGTGCAGCCGTGGCAGATGCCCATGCGGCAGCCGTGTGCCGGCGTGAGGCCGGCGCGCTCGGCGGTTTCGAGAATCGACTCACTGCCTTCACGGGTGGCTTGCTTGCTGCTGCCCGTGAAGTCGAGCGTGCCGACGGTGGTGTCGTTGCTTGCTGCGCGCAGAGCGGGGCGGAAGCGCTCGATGGTGAGCTGCTCGGCCAAGCCCTGCACCGACCACTGCGTTTCGATGGCATCGAGCATCGCGCTCGGGCCGCAAGCCCAGACGCGACGGCTCTTCCAGTCGGCGCAGGCGGCCTTGAGGTGCGCGGCGCTGAAGTGGCCGCGCAAGCCGTTGTCCGAACCCGTGCGGGTGTGGACGAACTGCACCGTCAACGCCGGGTGAGTCTTGCTCAGCGCCAGCAACTCTTCACGGAAGATCGTGTCGGCGGGCGAAGGCGTGTAATAGAGCAGGGTGGCCTGCGGCATCGCGTCGCGTGCGGCGGCGCTGCGCAGCAGGCTCATCACCGGCGTAATGCCGCTGCCGGCGGCGATGAACAATGCAGCGTCGTTCATCGCATACGGCATGGTGAAGTCACCATCGGCGGCGGCGATGTCGATCACCGTGCCCACCGTCAGCTCGCGCACGAGAAAGCGCGACACGCGGCCATCGTCGACGGCCTTCACGGTGATGCAGATGCGCCCATCGCCAGCTTCCGGCGCCGAAGAAATGCTGTAGCAGCGCGTGTGGCGCACGCCGTCGATGGCCACACCGATGCGAATGTACTGGCCAGCGCGGTGGCCCGCCCAACGCACGCCCGGTTGCAGCGTGATCGTCGCGCTGTCGGCGGTTTCCGCCGTCACCGCTTCAACACGTGCGTGCAGCGTGTCGCGCGTCCACAACGGATTCACCAGACTGATGAAGTCGTCCGGGATGAAGGGTGTGGTCAGCTTGGCGGCAAAGCGGGTCAGCGAGTTGGCGGTGTTCATGGCTCGGCTTCGGTTGATAGTGAACATGTGTGCACTATTAGACAGAACGCAGAACAAGTCAACAAACGTTTACTGAATAATGAAAATATGAGTGTTATCAGTGCTTAAGTCGTTCAGTAAAAATACAGAAAAGCGACCACGCTGTTTTTTGTGCTCAAAAGCCTGCGGTTACAATGCGCCATGCGATTGAAGCGAACCGCCTCTGCCGAAACCCCTGAATCAGCCCCCGCCGGTGTGCGCGACGAGCGCAAGCAGCGCACCCGCAAGGCCCTGCTTGATGCGGCCCTGATCCTGCTGGATGGCGAGCGCAGCTTCTCTTCACTTTCGCTGCGGGAGGTGGCGAAGGTGGCGGGCGTGGTGCCGGCGGCGTTCTACCGGCATTTCACCGGCATGGACGAACTGGGCATGTCGCTGGTGGACGACAGCTTTCACACCCTGCACCAAATGATGCGCGGCGCACGCTCGGCACCCTTGCCGCCGGCCAATCTCGTCGCGCGTTCGGTCGAAACCTTTCTACTGTATGCGCAGGCGCATCGCCTGCACTTTCAGTTCATCGCCAAGGAGCGCGTCAGCGGCTCGTCTTCGGTGCGGCTCGCCATCCGCAAGGAATTGCGGCTGTGGACGAGCGAACTGGCGACCGATCTGGCGCCGTTCCCCAAGCTCAAGGGCTTCAATGGCGACGACCTGCGCATGATGGCGGGACTGGTGGTCAACGCCATGATGGGGGCGACCGAACTCATTCTCGATGCCGACATCAACGATGCCGCCGAGCTCGCGCGCATCCACCAGCTTGCACAGAAGCAGCTGATGTTGATCTTTCTTGGTGCCGCGCAGTGGAAGAGCAAGCCCGCGCAGTGAATGCGCGGCTTTAGGGTCCGCCGGCCTGGGTTTCGCGCACCGACTTGAACTCCGATCCTGTCTTCCATGCCGGCCAGGCACCGTCGCCTGAAAGCCGCGCGCCGACATCGAACAACAGTTGCAGGTCGAGTGCCGCACCCGAGAGGTCCCAGTCCGGCCGCACTTCGTCCGAGGGCTTGTGGTAGTCCCTGGCGGTGTATTCCGCGCGTCTGGACTGCCCCCATTCCTGCGATTTGCCGATGAACATCTCGCCCGAAGTCGCGTACAGCCCCGGCACGCCGACCTTGGCGAACTCGAACTGGTCCGAGCGGTAGAAGCCGCCGCGCTCGGGGGTCTTGTCGGCAACGACGATGCGGTTCTGGGTCTTGGCGGATTCGATCAGCACGTCTTCGAGCGTGTTCTGGCCGAAGCCCACCACCTGGATGTCCTGCGTCGGCCCCCAGGGGTTGAGGGCATCCATGTTGATGTCGGCCAGCGTGTCGACGATGGGATACAGCGGTTTGGCCGCATAGGCGCGTGAGCCCAGCAAACCCTGCTCTTCGGCGGTGACGGCCAGGAACAGCACCGAGCGCTTCGGTGGCGTGCCCAGTGCCTGGTAGGCCTTGGCGATTTCGAGCAGGCCCGCGACGCCGCTGGCGTTGTCGACGGCACCGTTGAAGATCTGGTCGCCTTGCAGCGTGGTGTCTCGGCCCAAGTGATCCCAGTGCGCGGTGTAGATGATGTGCTGGTCGCCCACCACCGGATCACTGCCGGCAATGCGGGCCGCGACGTTGCGCGACTCCACCGAGCGCAGGGTGTTGCGGATGTGCACGGTGGCGCTGGCGTCGAGTGCCACGGGCGTGAAGTCGCGTCGCACGGCGGCGGCCTTGAGCGCATCGAAGTCCTGGCCGGCGGCAGCAAACAGCTCTTTGGCCTTGTCCAGCGTCAACCAGCCCTGCACCGGCACGCGCTTGAGGTTGCGGTGATCGGCATCCAGCTCGAAGCGCTCGGTGCCGCCCCAGGAGTTCTGCACCACGGCCCAGGGGTAGGCTGCCGGCACGGTTTCGTGGACGATGAGCACCGCCGCCGCCCCCAGTTGGCTTGCGATGTCGTACTTGTAGGTCCAGCGCCCGTAATAGGTCATGCCCTTGCCCTTGAACATCTTGGGGTCGAGCTGCGCCGGGGCATTGGTATTGACCGCCGGTGGGCGGTCGGGGTCGGCCACCGGCGGGTCATTGATGAGCATCACCAGCGTCTTGCCGTGCACATCCAGGCCCTTGTAGTCGTCCCAGTCGTATTCGGGCGCCTGCACGCCGTAGCCGACAAACACCAGTGGCGCGTTCTTCACATCCACATCGGGCAGAAACCGCACGCTGGCGGCCACGTAGTCGTTGCCCTGCTGCAATGGCAGCGCCTTGCCTTTGACATTGATCTTCAGCGTCGACTCGCTGGTGATGCCCATCAGATCCACCGGCTGGGTGTAGCTGCCCTGCTGCGAGCCGGGCAGCAGCCCGAGCGCCTTGAACTGGCCGACGAGATAATTGACCGTAGCGTCTTCACCGCCCGTGCCCGGCTTGCGGCCCTCGAAGGCATCGCTCGCCAGCACGTTGATGTTCTTGAGCAAGCCCGCGGCAGTGATCTGCTGTGCCGCCTCCGATCGCTCCGCCTCCGCCTTGGCAGCCTGCTGCGCGATGGAGGGATCGACCACCGGCGGCGGATTTTTGACAACAGCCGTGCTGGCACAGCCCGCGAGGGCAACAACGCAGCAGAGGGCGAGGTGATTCAGGCGCATGTTGGGTCCGTTGAAGAGCGTTGCATCACTTCAGCCAGCGAGCCAGCCAGGCCTCGACGGTCTCGTGCCACTGCACCGAGTTCTGTGGCTTGAGCACCCAGTGGTTCTCGTCCGGGAACACCAGCAGCTGCGAGGGGATGCCGCGCCGCTGCAGGGCGGTGAACGTGGCCAGACCCTGCTCGGTGGGCACGCGGAAGTCCTTCTCGCCCTGGATCACCAGCATCGGCGTCTTCCATTTCGTGACGTGGTTGATCGGGTTGTGTTTCTCGTAGGCGGCGGGCTGCTCGTAGGGCGTGCCGCCCAGTTCCCACTCGTCGAACCAGAGTTCCTCGGTGGTGTAGCCCATGCTGCGGTTGTCGAAGATGCCATCGTGGTTGACGATGGCCTTGAACGGCTCGGCCCAGTTACCGGCGATCCAGTTCATCATGTAGCCGCCGTAGCTCGCACCCAGGGCAGCAGCCTTGGTGCTGTCGAGGAAGTCATAGGTCTTGAGCGCGTGGGCGTAGCCTTTCTGCAAGTCTTCGAGCGGCTTGCCGCCCCAGTCGCCGCTGATCGAGTCCGTGAAGGCCTGGCCGTAGCCGGTGGAACCGTGAAAGTCGATGAACACCACCGCATAGCCCGCGCCCGCGTAGGTCTGCGGGTTCCAGCGATAGTGGAAGTGGTTGCCCATGCTGCCCTGCGGGCCGCCGTGGACGATGAAGGCGACGGGGTATTTCTTGCCCTTCTCATAATTGGCGGGCTTGGCGACGTAGCCGTAGACCGTCTCGTCGTTCCAGCCTTTGAACTTGAACTGCTCGTAGGCGCCGAACTTGAGTGTGGCCAGCGCCTCGCCGTTGTGGCGGGTGAGCGCCTTGAGGCCCGTGCGTTCGACGCGATAGAGGTCAGTCGGCCTGCCGAGATTGTTGTGGGCCACCACCAGGCCCTTGTTGCCGAGCGCGAAGCCTTCCACCGTGCCTTCGTCGGTCAGCGCCTTGACCTTGCCGCTGCTGACGTCGATCGAGAACACGCGGTTCTGGCCGAGGTCGTCGGCCTTGGTGTACAGCGTCTTGCCGTCGGCGGACCACACCAGCGTTTCGGCGGAACGGTCCCAGTCGGCGGCAAGCTCGCGGGTCTTGCCGGTGGCGAGGTCGCGCAGCAGCACGGCGTAGCGGTCGGCCTCGAAGCCGGGGCGCTTCATGGCCCGATAGGCCAGTGTCTTGCCATCGGGCGACACGGCCGGGCCGGTGTCGGTGGCGTCGTTGTCGGCAGTGAGATTGACCGGCTTGGCCGAGCCATCGGCGGGCACCTGCCAGAGGTCGAGATTGGTGCTCCAGGCCTCGGTGCGGCCGGCCTCGCGCAGGCCGAAATACAGCTTCTGGCCATCTGGCGAAAAAGTGAACTCTTCCGCGCCGCCGAAGGGCTTGCTCGGCGCGTCGCCGTCGAGTCCTTTTGTTATCCACACCGGCGAGCCGGTGGCGATGCCGTCCTGCATCGTCAGGGTGAACAGCTGGTTGCGGCTGCCGTTTTTCCAGGTGTCCCAGTGGCGCACGAACAGCTTGTCGTAGAGCTTGCCGGCGCTGGGTTTCTTGTCGAGCGCATCGAGGCGGGTCTTGGCGTCTTCGAGCGTTGCAAGCTCCGGGAAGACTTCGAGTGCCACCGCGATGCGGTCGCCGGTGGGCGAAAGCACGAACGCGCCGACATCCAGCGGCAGGCTGGTGACCTGCATGGCTTCGCCGCCGACCAGGCTCAAGCGCCAGACCTGCGAGCTGCCGCTGCGGCTGCTGAGGAAATACAGCGCGCCATCGCTGCCCCAACGGCCGTCGCTGGCGTTGCCGCTGCCGGTCACACGCCGCGTCGGTGCGCTGCCGTCGGCGGGCACGATCCAGAGACTGCGCTTGGCCTTGTTGGCCTCGTAGTCGGTTTCGCGCAGGGTGTAGGCGATGAGCTTGCCGTCGACCGAAGCGGCGGGGTCGCTGACGCGCTCGAAGCGCACCAGCTCGTTGTAGCTGAAAGGTTTGGCGTCCACGGATTTGGCGGCGTTGGCGAGAAAGGGCGAGGCCGCGAGCACGGCGGCGAGAAGAACACGTTTCATGGGGAGGTTTCGGCGGACTCGAATGACGAGATGGTAGCGGCTCGTTGCGGTTTCGTGTCCTTTGGGCACTACACTTCCAGCAAATCACTCCGCCGCCTGCCATGACCCCAGTCCTCCCTGCCGACCGCGGCGATTTTCTCGGCCATCCCAAGGGCCTCTACGTCTGTTTCTTCACCGAGATGTGGGAGCGCTTCAGCTTCTACGGCATGAAGACGCTGCTGCTGCTCTACGTGCTCAAGTACCACCTGTTCGGGGACGACGCCGGTTACGACCTGCTGGGTGCCTACGGTGGCCTGGTGTATGCGGTGCCGGTGATCGGCGGGCTGGTGGCCGATCGCTACCTGGGCATGCGCAAGGCGGTGATCTTCGGCGGCGTGCTGCTGGTGCTGGGGCATCTCGGCATGGCCTACGAGGGCGTTGCTGCGCAGCGTGTCGACGGCGTGGTGGTGCGCGACGAAGTCGCCTTGCAGGTGTTCTATCTCTCGCTGGCGCTCATCATCATGGGCGTGGGGTTCCTGAAGCCCAACATCTCCATCATCGTCGGCAAGCTCTATCCGCCCAACGATCCGCGTCGCGACTCCGGCTTCACGCTGTTTTATGCGGGCATCAATGTCGGCGCGCTGTTCGCCAGCCTCATCTGCGGCTTCCTGGGCGAAACCTATGGCTGGAAGTATGGCTTCGGCGCTGCCGGCATCGGCATGACGGCCGGGCTGGCCTTGTTCCTCTGGGGCCAGAAGTACCTGATGGGCCATGCCGAGCCACCCAACCCGGCGGCATTGCAGGAAAAGCGTTATGGCCTGCCCCGCGAATGGCTGATCTACGCCGCCGGTGCGGCCGGCGTAGTGCTGGTCTGGCAGCTGATCCAGCGCACCTGGACCGTGCACGGCGCGATGCACCTCATCGCCATCGCCTTTCTCGGCTGGTTCGTCTGGTATCTGGTGCGCCATTGCAGCAAGGTCGAGCGGCAGCAGATGGTGACGCTGGTGGTGCTCATCATCGGCGTGCTGATTTTCTTCGCGCTCTACGAGCAGACCTACGGCAGCTGGGTGACCTTCACTGATCGTCTGCTCACCAAGGATCTATTCGGGTTGGCGAGCGAAGCCACCAAGCCGAGCCTGCCCTGGGCCGTGTACTCGCTGGGCTTGAGCCCGCCGCTGATGGTGGCCGCACTGATGGCCGCCGACCGCGGCAACAAGCCGCTGGCAGTCGGCTTCATCGTGCTGCTCGGCATCGGTCTGGCCATCGCCATCGCCCACGATGTGGTGATGGTGCCGCAGAGCGCCGGCTCGCTGACCTTTCTCGGCGCGTTCTTCATCGTCGTGCTCGCCCCGGTGTTTTCGTGGCTCTGGCCCTGGCTCGAACGCCGCGGCCTCAACCCCAGCAAGCCCGCCAAGATGGCGATTGGCCTGCTGGTCGCCGGGTTGTCGTTCTTCCCGCTGGTGCTTGCCGCCAAGAGTGCGGCGGGCGGCGAGATGGCCAGCGTCTGGTGGCTGGTGCTCGCCTATTTCATTCTGGAGATCGGCGAGATGTGCCTGTCACCCATCGGCCTGTCGGCGGTGACCCAGCTCTCCATCGCCAAGGTCGTCGGCGTGATGATGGGCGCCTTCTGGCTCGCCACGGCCTACTCCGAGGTGATCGCGGCACAGCTCGCCAAGCTGGCCTCGCTCGACATCCCCGAAGGCACCACCCTCGACTTTGCCGCCGCGGCCGACAAGTACGCCGGTCTGTTCGAGTTTTCCGGCGCTATCGGTATCGGTGCCGGTGTGCTCTATCTGCTGCTCACGCCGCTGCTGCGGCGTGGCATGAACGGCCTACGCTGAAGCGCTGCGGCGGCGTCTGGCCGCCACGCCCATCAGCAACACCAGCAGGGCCGTCAGCGAAGTGCTGCCGCTGCCGTTCTCGCTGGGTGTGCCGCCGCCACCACCCGTCGGGGCGCAGGCGGCGATTGGTGACGCCGTGCCGGGGTTCTTGCTGTTGAGTTGAAGGCAACCTGTGTTGATCGGGTCGAGGTGTGCCTTCAGCTGGCCGCTGCTGGCGCTGTTGGCCTGCCAGCCGCGATCCATGCGGCCATAGAAATCCGGCGAGGTCTGCGAAGCGCAGGATGCCTCACCGCCAGAAAGCACACCGACCAGCTGCTTGTTCTGGTTCCACAAGCCGCTGCCTGATGAACCCTGCTCGGTGGTGCCGCGGGAATACGTGATGCGCCAGGCGTCGACGGTAAACAGCACATTGCCACGCTCATCACGAAACGCGACATCTTCCGCCGCTACGCCCGGCGTGCTGTAAACAGCAATCTTTTTTTCATCGCCAGCGGGGTGATGAAGGGTGACACCCGATTGCGGTGCAACCCCAATGCGCGCATCCCAGCCCGCGTAAAAGGCATTGAAGGCGGCGAGCGGTGGGTTGGCCAGGGTGAACAGCGTGAAGTCGGAGTTCTCGTCGCGCGCGAGGAAGGTCGAGGCGGCGATGTTCTGGTCCAGGCGACCGCTTTGGTTGCCGCCACAGCTGCTGGATTGGACGTTGAAGTAGGCCGTTATCCGATCGATATTGGTACTGCGAATGTTGCAGTGGTTGGCGGTGAGAACGAGCGGACGGTCGTCCTGTCTGGTGTTGTTGACCAGCGACCCCGTGCAGAAGGACTGGCCGTCGATGGTCAGCAGCACTGTGGAGCGAATCTGATCGCGCCAGTTGTTGCCCTCGGTGCAGACCACATCAATGTTGCAGCTGCCTGACTCCGAGCCGGCGGGGCCGGTCTTGGCATCGCCCTCGGTGATGTCCCGGTAGCCGTGGCTCGCACGCGGAATCCTGAAAGCGAGTTCGCCGGTCTTCTCGGCGGGAAGTGTTACTTCCAGCACCGCGCTGCCGCCGCGCACCAGCGGCAGCAGCAGCTCGCCGTCGTGCAGGCCGGCGCTGTCACGCGTGAACGGACCCTGCACGTCTCGGCCAGCGCTGTCGTAGAACCACAGCTCGGCGCCGGTCGGCAGTGTCAGTTGCGTCAGCAGCAGCGACAGAGAACTTGCCTTTTCTGACGTCACACGTAGACGCCAGCGTGCGACGCCGGGGCTGGCGGTATCCCAGCTGCCATTGCGCTGGTCAAGATTGAGGGCAGCTGGCACAGCAAAGCGCAGCGGCTCCTGTTTGAGTGCGGTGACGCGGCTGCGCACCTCGGCGACCGGCAGACGCGCTTCTGGCAGCTGCGCCAGCGCGGCGGCCGTTGTCACCAGGCCGGAAGCGGGGGCGGCAGCCTGTGCAGCGCTGATGAGGCCGGCCTGCAAAAGCAGGCAAGCAGCGGCGAGATGACGGCGGGTCATGGGGGCATTCCTGCGGGGCGTGGGGCTATGACAGGCGTGGAGGCTCGCCTGTTCCCCAGCCCTTGTCCAGCCTGAAGAGCGACGTGCGGCGGCGCAGGTGCCACCTCGCGTCAGTTGCCGATCAAGAGGCTGTCAATTTCCGCCAGATCAGTTTCTTTCAGTCGCCCGGCGGCCGCCTTGAGTTGCAGCACGGCGTAGAGATAGTCGTAGCGCGACTGGGCGTAATTGCTCTCGGCCGCAAACAGAAGCTGCTGCGCGTTGAGTACATCGACGGCGGTGCGGGTGCCCACCTGCAAGCCGACTTCGCTGGCCTCCACCGCCGTGCGGTTGGAGATCACCGCCGCTTTGAACGCATTGACGGTTGCAATGCCGGTCAGCACGCCCTGATACGCATCGCCGGCATTGCGTTCGGCCGTGCGCACCGCGTTGTCGTATTCCGCCAGGCGCTGACCCTGAGTGGCCACTGCCGAACGCACGCCGGACTGCACCGCACCACCGGCGTAGATCGGGATGGTGAGGATCGCCTGCACCTGCGAGCCATCGCTTTTGGTCGGCGACTTCAGCCCGTCGGTCTTGGTGTCGCCGTCGGTATCGGTATATCCGGCCTGGATGCCGAGCGTCGGCAGGTGGCGCGAGCGCGCGATGCGCACATCGGCATCGGCGACGGTCTTGGTGAGCTGTGCTGCCAGTGCGGCGAGATTGTTCTGTTTGGCAGCGTCGATCCAGCTCGCGGGCGTGGGCGGATTGGGGCCGGTCAGCGGCAGGTCGTCGCGCACGGCGACCACCTTGTTTTCGACTTGGCCGGTGATCTGCGACAGCGCCCGTCGTGCCGAAAACAGCGCCGACTCGGCCTGCAATTCCTGCGCGACGGCGAGGTCGAACCGCGCCTGCGCATCCTGCACGTCGGTGATGGCCGAGAGGCCCACTTCGAAGCGCTGCTTGGATTGCTCCAGCTGGCGGCCGATCGCCGCGTTCTGGCCCTGGGCGGCGCGCAGGGTTTCGGAAGCAGTGAGCACGTTGAAGTAGACCTGCGCCGTGCGCAGGATCAGATCCTGCTGCGCGGCCAGATAGCCGGTTTCGGCCAGCGCGATCTGGCTGTCGGATTGCTTCAGGCGGGTGAACGCGGCCCAGTCGAACACCGCCTGCGACAACGAGAGCGACAGCCCGCGCTCCTCGGTTTCCGTCTTCTGCGTCACCGTCATCGGCGTCGGCGAGCCGAAGCGGGCGGTGGAATACGAGGTGTTGTTCTCGTTGATCGTGTAGCTGCCCTGGCCGTTGATCTGCGGCAGCAAGGCGGCCAGTGCCTGTGGGCGTGCCTCGCGCAGCGCATCGCGCTGAAAGCCTGCGGCCTGCAAGGTCTTGTCATTGGCCTGGGCCTGGCCGTAGAGGTCGAGCAATGCGCCCGCGTGGGCGGAGCTGGCGGTGCCGAGCACCAGTGCGAAAGCGGTGCGGCGGAGCGTCGTGAAAGGCATGGGCAGGTCGGCGTGAGAGAGATCAGTAACGGGGCAGGGCAGGGTCGACATCAAGCGCGTAGGCATCGATGCCGCCCATCACGCTCATCGCATCGGCGAAGCCCGCCTTGTCGAGAAACCGGGCGGCCGTCTCGCTGCGCACGCCGTGGTGGCAGAGCACAGCAATGGGCTTGTCGCGCGGCAGCTCGGCATGACGGGCCGGCAGCTCGTGCAGCGGGATGTGCAGCGCCCCGGCGATGGCGGCCTCGTCCAGCTCTTCGGACGTGCGCACGTCCAGGAGATGCACGGTGCCTTCATCGAGCAGGGTTTTGAGGGTGGTGGCAGAAATGGTTTGCATGGCGTTCGGGCAGTTGGACGCTGCATTCTGCCAAAAGGTTGTATGACGAAAGCGCGATGAAGATCAGCGCCGTCCGATCACTCGGCGCCCGGGGCCGCGTGGATGAGGTCTGCCAGCGCGGTGCGGCTGTTGACGCCGAGCTTGCGGTAGATGCGGTACAGGTGGTTGGCCACCGTCGAAGGGGCGACGCCGATCTTGCGCGCCGCCTGCTTGAACGACAGCCCATGTGCCACCGCGATCACGATCTCGCGTTCGCGCGCGGTGAGGCGGTCGAGCGGGCCCATCGGCCAGCAATGCACCATCGTCATCTCGCCCATCGGCTCGCTTTTGATGCAGAGGCCGTCCATCAGCCGCATCTCGCCGGATTCCGGCACCGCGAACGGCAGCTGGTTGGCGGTATGGCCCGGCCAGTATTTTTCCATCGCGTCGAGAAACCGCGGCTGCGCCTCGTGATACGCGCCGCGCTGGTCGACGATGGCCGTGGCGGCACCCGACGGACGATCGCGGTGCGTGCGTACGAGATGGATGAAGAACGAATGCGACAGCGCATTGAACAGGTGATAGGTCAGCCGCCGCTGCACGGCTTTTTCCTCTGCCGTGAACGCCGCATTGCGGTCGCTGCGGTAGAGCGAAACCAGCGAATACAAGCCGCTGCGGCGATCGACATGCAGCGTCGACAGCAGTCGCTCGACGCCATGCGGACCGAAGGTGTTGCGGTAGAGGTCTGACTTGTAGAACGTGGCGTCCGGGAACACGCTTTCCATGGTGGTGGGCGTATCCGGCTCGCTGTGGATGAGCCGCTCGATCAGCGGGTTCTGGTCTGCCGAGGCTTCGAGCACCTGCACGAAATGATCCGGCAGGTTGCTCAGCGTCATCGCGTGGAAGCGACGCTCTTCCCACTTGCCGCTGCCCCACAGCGCGCTGTCGAAGGGGATCACCGTCTTCAGGCTGTCGAGCGCCCAGCGGCGAAACTTTTCCGGCGGTACCGAGACCACCGAGCGATACAGGCGCGCGATGCAGTGATCGACCAGTTCGTCGATGGATGGCGCTATGGCAGGGCTCTTTTGCAAAACACTCCTCTCTCGCTTGGGCCGCAATGACGGATGCGTTCTCTTTGTGGCCTATTGAAACCTTGTTTAGCACAACTGTCATCTGCGGCACCCGATTCAGCCGGTTTCAGAGGCAGGCAGCATCCGCCTGTTCAGGGCGCCGCGCGCACTGGCTGCGACAAGATCCACAGGCCTGCGACCGTGAACGCGACCATCAGCAGCAACAGGTCGAGCGCGATGAGATGCGTCGGAACCAGGTGGCGGTGCCGACGAGGCATTCGTGCCGTGATCGGCCGCTCTGTGCTCGAGCGATGTTGTCGGCGCGGGTCGGTGCTGCAAAAAATTATGTCGGCGGCCAAACAGACGCCGCGGCGAAATGCGTGTAGACATGCAGGGCTAGATGCGTTGCTCCATCGGTTCAGTCGCCCCCGTCACGTGCAATCGGCACTGGCGCACGGTCAGGAGCACCGTCCACCCGGACTCCCCGATGCGCAATCTCCCCTTGTCACTGCGGCTCCCGCGAGCCGCCGCCGATCTGCCTTGCGCAGGTGCGGCGTGAACACCCTCGGCGCGCTGAGCGCGGCGCGGGAAATCAACTTCGGCAGTACCGAGATCATCACCGAGGCCGGACGCCAGAAGGCCTTGCTGAAAACCGGCGCCCTGCAGAGCGCGATCATCAACAGCGCCAATTTCTCCAGCATCGCCACTGACGAAAAAGGCGTCATCCAGATCTTCAATGTCGGCGCGGAGCGCATGCTGGGCTACACCGCCGCCGAGGTGCTCAACAAGATCACGCCCGCCGATATCTCCGACCCGCAGGAAGTCATCGTCCGTGCCGAGGCACTCAGCCTGGAACTCGGCACGGCAATCACGCCGGGGTTCGAGGCGCTGGTGTTCAAGGCCTCGCGCGGCATCGAAGACATCTACGAGCTGACCTACCTCACCAAGAGCGGCAGCCGCCTGCCCGCCGTGGTGTCGGTGACGGCACTGCGCGACGATCAGGACGCGATCATCGGCTACCTGCTGATCGGCACCGACAACACCGCGCGCAAGCAGATCGAAGCGGAACGGACAAGGCTCGACCAGGTGCTGCAGGCCAAGAACGTCGAGCTGGAAGGTGCGAAGGTGGTGGCTGAAAAAGCCAGCTTCGCCAAGTCGGATTTCCTCTCCAGCATGAGCCACGAGCTGCGCACGCCGCTCAACGCCATCCTGGGCTTTGCACAGGTGCTGGACTCCGACATCCCGCCGCCGACCGCCGCGCAGAAAAGCAGCATCGAGCAGATCCTGCAGGCCGGCTGGTATCTGCTCGACCTCATCAACGAGGTGCTTGATCTCGCCGTGATCGAGTCCGGCAAGCTGATGTTGTCGGAAGAGCCGGTTTCGCTTGCCGAAGTGATGCTCGAATGCCATTCGATGATCGAGCCGCAGGGTCTCAAGCGCGGCATCACGCTGAAGTTTCCGCAGTTTGATAGCGCCTGTTTCGTGGTGGCAGACCGCACCCGCCTGAAGCAGGTGCTCATCAACCTGCTCTCCAACGCCATCAAGTACAACCGCACCGGCGGCACGGTGCGGGTCGAGATTCACGCCAGCGCGCTCAAGCCCACGCGCATCAGCGTGCGCGACACCGGCGAGGGCCTGCCGCCCGAAAAACTCAGCCAGTTGTTCCAGCCCTTCAACCGTCTGGGGCAGGAGAACAGCGCCGAAGAAGGCACCGGCATCGGCTTGGTGATGAGCAAGCGTCTGGTCGAGCTGATGGGCGGGCAGCTGGGCGTGGAGAGCAAGGTGGGTGCGGGCAGTGTGTTCTGGTTCGACCTGCGCGCGGTCGCGGAGCCGCAGTTCGTCAACGACGCGGCGCTGGCGATGACCACGCCACAGACCCAAACCCCGTCCGGCGCACCGCAACGGACGCTGCTGTATGTCGAAGACAATCCGGCCAATCTCAAGCTGGTGCAGCAACTGGTTGCGCGCCGGCCCAATGTGCGGCTGTTGAGTGCCGTGACTGGCGGCCTCGGCGTCGAGCTGGCGCGGGGCTACCGGCCCGACCTGATCCTGATGGACATCAACCTGCCGGGCATCAATGGCTTTCAGGCGCTGCACATTCTCAGGGACGACCCGGTGACCGCGCAGATCCCGGTGATGGCTATCAGCGCCAACGCCACGCCCAGCGACATTCGCAAAGGCCTGGACGCCGGGTTTTTCCGCTATCTGACCAAGCCGATCAACGTCAACACCTTCATGGAGGCGCTCGATCAGGCGCTGGAGCTGGCCGAGCAGAAAGCCAGTCGCAGAGCCTTGAGCGCGACCTAAGCCGAAAATTTACATGTTGCGACGGTAGCGGCCACCGACTTCAAACAGCGTCTGCGAAATCTGCCCGAGCGAGCAGACCTGCACGGCGTCGATCAGCACCGCGAACACGTTGTCGTCGGCCACCACCGCATCGCGCAGGCGCTCCAGCATCGGGCCGGAAGCGCTCGCATGTGTAGCGTGGAAGGCTTTGAGACGCACCAGCTGCGAGTCTTTTTCGTCGGTGGTGGAACGCGCCAGCTCGATGGGTGCGTTGGCCTCCTCGCCCTTTGGATTGCGGAAGGTGTTCACACCGATGATCGGCATCGAGCCATCGTGCTTCATGTGCTCGTAGTGCATCGACTCTTCCTGGATCTTGCCGCGCTGGTAGCCGGTTTCCA
>JAUSQI010000029.1 GCA_030652575.1 Stagnimonas sp.
GCCGCCCATCTGGAACATCAGCCACTGGATGACGCGCGAGCGGCCCTTGAAATCGCTCGGCATCAGCTTGCCGGTTTTTTCCGCCAGGTAAATCAGGATCGCGCCCGACTCGAACACCGCGAAGTTGTCGGCCTCGGTATCGACAATCGCCGGGATGCGGCCATTGGGATTGATCTTGAGATATTCCGGCTTCTTCTGGTCGCCGCCCATGATGTTGAGCGCATGCACGGTGTAGGGCAGTGCGAGCTCCTCCAACGCAATCGAAACCTTGTGACCGTTGGGCGTGGGGGCGGTGTAGAGCTCGATCATGAATCCTCCGGGATATTGCCGATACTTTTGCGGGTGCCGCAGCTTGAAGACTATTTTACATGATGTAAAGTCCGTATGGCGGCATCACAGCCGCAGCGATTGTCACCACACCGTTCGGGAGAACACATGACCAACACCAAGGGATTCTGGATTGTGCAGATGGTGGGCCTCACCGCCTTTTACGCCTGGGCCGCCATGCACTTTCTGCAGGGCGACAGCGGCCATCGTTCGGTGCTGGTTGCCGCCATCATCCTCGGCCTGCATGTGCTGGAAGTGCCTCTGGCTTTCGTGATGCTCAAGGGCCGCAACGCGCAGCCTCTGCGCGTGATCGCCTGCACGCTGCTGTTCGGCCTGATCTGGTGGGTGCCCGCCAAGCGCGGAATCTTCGCCGTCAACTGAGCGCGTCGCTGCCTGGCATCAGCGCGGCTACCTGATCCCGCGTCGATGACGGAAGTTGCTGCCAGCGCGTGCGGCAATCCCGCCAACTGCGGGCCTGAAAGCTCTTGGCCACGCTGCAGTAGGGCACGCCGTCGAGCACGCTGTCGTATAGCGCCTGCCCGGCGTTGAAGGCGGCTTCGTTGAAGCGTCGCTGGCCTTGTTGCTGAAAGCGCGCGTGCGCTGCTGCGTTCTGTTGCATCAGCGGCAGGTGGATGCGGGCGATCTCTGCGAGCAGGGGTTTCAGTGCGTCGTCGATGCGCAGCGCCCCGTCGGCCACTACGCGCGGGATGCCGCTGTGCAATGCGAGAAGCCACTGATGCAGGCGTGGGCTGCGCGCTTGCAGGGCTTTGGCGGTGCTGGGGTCGGCGAGGTTCATGCCGAGCTGGCCGTAGAGCGCCGCGTCGGCGAGGGTGAAGCGATCGCCCAGCACATAGGGGCGGGTG
Source organism: Stagnimonas sp. (assembly GCA_030652575.1). Classification (GTDB taxonomy): domain Bacteria; phylum Pseudomonadota; class Gammaproteobacteria; order Nevskiales; family Nevskiaceae; genus Stagnimonas. The sequence continues at coordinate 1,191 of JAUSQI010000029.1, forward strand.
GCGAGCAAGACGTCAAGCAAGTCCACCAGGCGCGTGTGCGCTCTCTCCAGCAGCGCATGGGTGGGTGGGAACCCTTTGCGCTCTGGCGGCTGGCGATTTGGGTGCAAGCCTGCGATCTGAAAGCCAGCAGGTGCGACGCTGAAGAGATAGGGCAATCGCCGCGTTTGCCGGGCACTGAAGTGCCGCGCCATCAGCGGCCTTAGTGGCCCGACCAGACTGCGAAACTCGTGCGCGAGGCGCTGGCCTGCATCGTTGTCGGTGGCCGAGACGACCCAGCGCTGGTGATGCACGACGTAGAGCAGAAACTCGTCGGCGTAGTCGTCGATGAGGCGGGCGACGAAGCCCGCGAGCGGCTCGCTGGGGATCAGCTTCTCCGCGTCTGGCAGGCGCTGATCCAGCCATTCGGCGATGGCGCTGGAGTCGTACAGGTTTTCGCCCTGTGGCCCGAACAGATAGGGCACCAGCGGATACTCGTCGTCTTGCGTACGCTGTGGCCAGGTGAGCGGCAGCCCGCCGCGCTTGAGGCGCTCCACCCGCAAGTTGATGCGGATGTTTTCAGCCCACGACCCCTGTGTGGGCAGCAGGCGATGCGGCAGCCTCGCATGGCGGCAACAGAGCGCGAGCTTCAGGGAGTAGGGCGAGAGCTCGGAGCCCCAGATCAGCCAGTCCTGCGCGCGGCTCACGGCGAACGGCGGCGCCCGACGATGACCTTGTCGCTGTTGGCGGGCAGGGCGACCCAGCTGCGATCCTTGCCAACGGTGACGCGACCTTTATAGACGTCGGAAACACCGCGCAGAAAAATCGAATCCAGCCGCTGCAGCGGCAGCGCGGGCACGAGGTGGTAGTAAAGCAAGTGCTTCACGCCAGCGGCCTCGGCGATCTCGGCGGCCTCCACCGGCGTGGTGTGGTAGTTGAGGATGTCGATGGTGATCTGCTCGATGTTGGCCACACCGGCCTCCTTCGCGCCGGCGGTGAGCACGCTCACCAGCGCGGGGCTGATCGCCTCGTGCACCAACAGGTCTGCACCCTTGGCAAATTGTTCAAGATTGGCGGACTTCTTCGTGTCGCCCGAAAGCACGGCACTGCGGCCCTTGTAGTCGAAGCGATACCCGACGGCCGGTGCGACGGGGCCGTGATCGACCACAAAGCTGGTCACCTTGAGGCCGTCCTGCTCGTAGACCACTAGTCCTTCGCCGGGCTTCGGCGTGGCAAAGGTTTTGGCGACACCACCCGCGCCGCCGGGCGGGATGATGGTGGGGCCATGATGGGCGACGCGATAGCTGTCATCCAGGCCATAGGCCATGTTGAAACCGGCAACCACCTGCTCGACACCGGGCGGGCCATACACCGGCAGCGGCGTGGTATGGGCGGCATTGCCCCAGCGCTGCATCATCAGATCACCGAGGTCGTCGATGTGGTCGGAGTGGAAGTGGGTGAGAAACACCGCCGCCACCTTACCGACCGGTATGCCCGACAGCGGCAGGTTGCGCACCGAGCCGGAACCGGCATCGACGACGACGATCTGCGGGCCGGCAATCACGGCCACGCAGGGGCCGGCGCGGGTCGAGTCGGGTATTGGCGAGCCCGCGCCGCAGAGCACGATGTTGAGGCCATCTGGAAATTCGGCGAAGCGCTCGCCGGAAAGATTCTTGACGACCTGCTTCTGCATGTAATGCAGCACCAAGGTATCGCCAACGGTGCGGTTGAGTACGATGACGATCACCGCGAACGCGATGGCGGCAATGCCGATCTTTTTCCACATGGTGCGGCTCCTCGAATGGTGCGCTGGCGGTCACGGCGCGCGTGCCTGCTCTGCAATAAACTTTACACCATGTAAATAGAAATGCAGCATGCGCGTTCTGCCGTCACCGCTTTCGAGGAATCCCCGCATGGATCTGGTTCGCACCATCCGCAGCGCCATGATGCGCCGCTTCGCCGACCCGGCGCGGCGCACGCAGCAGCGTGTGCGTGCCGAGGCCGCACGACAGCGACAGGGCCGCCCGCATCAGGTGCTGTATTTCCATCAGGTGGATGATCCGTATAGCCAGCTCGCCGCTCAGGCGCTGCTGCCGCTGTTGGATCGCTACGACATTCAGCTGCTGCCCAAGGTCGTCGCCAGGCCCACGCCGATTGCCATTCACGAGCAGGCCTTGTGGAATCAATGGGCGGCGCGCGAGTGTGCGGCGATGGCGCCGTTCTATGGCCTCAGGTTTGATCCGCCCGCCGTGGGCGCAGACCTCGCCTTGGCGCGCCGCATTCTGCTCGCCACCAGCGACGTGCGAGTGTTTGCGCAGCAGGCACAGGGCGTGAGCGCGGCGCTGCATTCAGGCGAACGCGCGGCGCTGGCCGCACTCGCTGTTGGCTTCTCGCTGCCCAGCGAATCCGAAGCTGAAAAAACGCTTGCGCAACACTTCGATCTGCGGCATCGGCTCGGCCACTATCTCGGCGGCATGTTCTATTACGAGGGCGAGTGGTACTGGGGCATCGACCGTCTGCATTACCTCGAAGAACGGTTGGATGCTTTGGGCGCGCGCCGCACCAGCGCGCCCACGGACGGCAGTGTGAAGCTCACACGCAGCACGCCATCGACGCTCAACACCAGTCGCCGCCTGAAGCTGGAGTTCTTCCCCTCGTTGCGCAGTCCCTACACGCATCTCTCGTATGCGCGAGTGAAGGCACTCTGCGAGCGCTATCCGGTGGATCTGGTGCTGCGCCCGGTGCTGCCGATGATGATGCGCGGCGTGAAGGCCGATCGCCGCAAAGGTGTGTACATCCTCAGGGACACGCAGCGCGAAGCGGAGCGGCTGGGCATCGCTTTCGGCAATATCTGGGACCCCTTCGGCAAGCCGATCTTGCGCGCGTACTCGCTGTTCCCCTGGGCGCGCGATCAGGGTCGTGGCTTCGAGTATCTGCATGTCTACAGTCAGGCGGTGTGGGGCGAGCGGGTGGATGCCCAATCGCTGCAAGGCCTGCGCGGCATCGTGGAGCGCGCCGGGCTGAACTGGGCTGAGGCGCTGAAACGTCTCGACAACACCGACTGGGAAGCCGAGATGGAGACCAATGTGCAGGACATGATCGCGGCTGGCTCCTGGGGCGTTCCGACATTGCGGCTGACGGCCGATGGGGACAACCCCGAGTTCACGGTGTGGGGCCAGGATCGAATCTGGCTGATCGAGGAAGAAATTATTCAGCGCTTGTCTGCACCCTAGAACTTTACAATCTGCCCATGACCCGCAAAAAGCCGATTGAGAAACGCGCATACCTTGCCCGCGACGACCGCCGTCTGGCGCTGCTGGATGTGGCAGCGACGGTGGTAGAGCAGCAGGGCTGGCCGGCGTTGTCGATGATCTCGGTGGCAGAGACCGCCAAGGTCAGCCGCCAGCTGGTGTATCAGCACTTCACTTCGGTGGACGAGCTGATGGCGGACACCATGTCGCATCTGTTCCGCAGCCGTTACGAAAACATCCGTAGCGGTATCGGCGAAAACAGCAGCGATCTCACGGGCCTGATGCGTCTGGTTGAGCAGCAGACTTTTGGCGACAACCCGGCGCGGGTGCGGGCGCTGTGGCAGATGATCACCGCGACCTATTCCGACAACGCCGAAACCAGTCGCATGGGCACGCGGCTGCGCCACCTGCTGACCAAGCTTTGGACGCCGATGGTGATGCAGCAGTTTGGTCTTGGTGAGGCACAGGCGCGCACCCTGGTGTGGATGCTGCACATGTCGTTCTGGGGTGCGCACCAGTTGGTGCACGATGGCGAGATCAGCCGCAAGTCGTCGAACGAATTGTTTACCTGGATGCTGATGAAGCTGATGACGCCCGATGCCGCAGCGGCGGCAAAGAAACCTGCGACGACGAGCAAGACGAAAGCACCGACCATCAAACCTAAAGCGGCCAGCAAAGGGTGATCGTCATTCCCGCGAGGGCGGGAATCCAGCCTGCGCGAATCGCCCACGCCGTCGCAACGTCAACAGACCCTGGATTCCCGCCTTCGCGGGAATGACAG
>JAUSQI010000092.1 GCA_030652575.1 Stagnimonas sp.
GTGGCCTTGATCTCGACCAGCACCTCGCCTTCGCGCGGGCCGTCCAGCTGCACGGTTTCGATCGAAAGGGGCTGGCCTGCGGCAAAGGCGACGGCGGCGCGGACATCCATTGGCGTGCATCCTGAAAGGTGGGGAGCGTGAAGTTTAATCGCAGCGCCCGCTCCGGCAGTGGGCACGCCGAACCACCGTCATGTTTCTGCAAGAGACGGCGCGCAGCATGCGCGATTGCCATCCGCGTGCTGCATGCCAGTGTCGCGGCGGCGTCCCAGCTTTTTCTTTGCGAGGTCTTGTCAATGAGTGGTCCCCGTCGTCTGCGCAGCCGCCTGCGCATTGGTCGTCCCAGCCGGTTTTCGGGATTCTCGCGCCGTGATTTCCTGAAGCGCATCGGCAGCGCCGCCGGGTTGGCGGTGGCCGCCCCCCTGTTGAGCAGCTGCGGCGACAGCCCGCTGGCGGATGCCGGTTCGGCAACGCCGCCGCCAGGCTCGGGCGCGACGGTCTCGCCCTTCAAGCACGGCGTGGCCTCGGGCGACCCGCTGCCGAATGCGGTGATCTTGTGGACGCGCGCCACTCCCGTGGCCACCGAGGCGATTCCCGTGACGGTCAAGGTCTATCGCGACACGGCGCTGACCCAGCTGGTCGGCAGCGTCAGCCAGATGGCCACCAGCGCGCGCGACTGGACGATCAAGATCGACTTCACCGGCCTCGCGACGGCGACCACCTATTACTTCCAGTTCGAGGCACTCGGCTTCAAGAGCGTGATCGGCCGCACCAAGACCGCGCCGGCCGCAGGCGCGGCGGTGTCGCGCATGCGCTTCGGCGTGGTCAGCTGCTCATCGCTGGCGCACGGTTTCTTCAATGCCTACCGCAAGCTCGCCGAGCGGGCGGACCTCGATGTGATCCTGCATCTGGGCGACTACATCTACGAGTACGGCACCGGCGAATACGGCACCGCACGCGCCTACGAACCCGCCAACGAGATCACCACGCTGGCCGACTACCGCGCCCGCCACAACCAGTACAAGCGCACCGATACCGACCTGCAGGAAGTACACCGGCAAACGCCCTTCATCACCATCTGGGACGACCACGAGACGACCGACAACAGCTACACCGAGGGTGCCAACAACCACACCGAAGGTGTCGAGGGGGTATGGACCGAGCGCAAGGGTTTCGGCCAGCGCGCCTATGACGAGTGGATGCCGATCCGCCTGCCGACACCGGGCGACGCCAACAAGATCTGGCGCAACTTCGGCTACGGCAATCTCATCGAGTTCGTGATGCTCGACACGCGACTCTACGACCGCACCCTGCAACTCGGCACGCCGCCGCTGCCGCCGGACAACCCGGCGGACCCCACGCGCACGCTGATCGGCCCCGAGCAGAAGCAGTTCCTGTTCGACCGGCTGAGCAGCACCACGGCGACCTGGAAGTTCATCGGCCAGCAGGTGATGTTCGGCCAGCTCAAGGTGGTCGGGCTGCCCGATCTGGGCCAGCTGCCGGTCCTGGGCTCGCCGCTCTCTCTCATCCCCATCGCCGGGCAAGGCGGCCAGTACCTCAACAGCGACCAGTGGGATGGCTACCAGGCCGAGCGCAGCGACATCTTCAATTACCTGTCAGCCAACAGCATCACCAACACCGTGGTGCTGACCGGCGATATCCACACCAGCTGGGCGATGGATCTGTCGCCTGACCCCAACAACCTGCTCACCTACAACCCGCTCACCGGTGCGGGCTCGCTGGGTGTGGAATACGTCTGCACGTCGGTGACCTCGCCCGGCCTCGACCAGCTGGCGCCGGTGCAGGATGCACTCCGCATCAACAACCCGCACATGAAGTACATCGACCTGGCGCAGAAGGGCTACATGGTGTTCGACGTCACGCCCGAGCGCACCGTCGGCGAGTGGTGGTATGTCTCCACCATCGCCGAGCAGGGCGGCACCGAGAGTTTCGGCACCGCCTTCCCCGTCAATGCCGGGGATAACCATCTGGGCGCTGCACTCGCAGAGCCCACTGCGGCGCTGGCCACCGCGCCAGCGCTCGCGCCCTAAGCCCGCGCCGTCCACAAAAAAGCCCCGCCGATGCGGGGCTTTTTTGTTGTAGCGGATCGCCTTGGCTTTATTCGAGATTGGCAATCTGCTCGCGCATCTGCTCGATCAGCACCTTCATCTCGACCACGTAGTTGGTCATCTCGGCATCCTGGCTCTTGCTGCCGGTGGTATTCACTTCGCGGTTGAACTCTTGCATGAGGAAGTCCAGCCGGCGACCGACGGACTCCTTGCCAGCGAGCGCCTTGCGCAGCTCCACCAGATGGCTGGCCAGACGCGAGAGCTCCTCGTCCACATCCAGGCGCTGTGCCGCCATCGCGGCTTCCTGCGCCAGACGCTGCGGCTCCACCTCGATACCGAGATCGGCGACCTTGGCGCGCAGCTTGTCCATCCAGGCGTCGCGCACCAGCGGCGCGCGCGCCTTCACTTGTGCGGCAAATCCTTCGAGGCTGGCGGCGCGCTCCAACAGGTATTCGCCGGTGCGCTGGCCTTCGCGTTCGCGCGCCTTGTTGAACTCCACCAGCGCCGCGTCGAAGGCGCTCAGCGCCTCGGCATGCAGGGCGGCAAAGTCGAAGGCCTGCTGCTGCAATACGCCGGGGAAGCTCAATACCCGCACCGGGTCGGGCGTGGCGGTGGCACCGAGTGCGGCGTTGACCTGGTCCAGCGCGGTGTTCAAGGCCGCCAGCCGTGTGAGGTCGACATGCAAGGCGCTTTGCGCGGCACCATCCAGCGTATAGCGCAGGCTCACTTCCAGCTTGCCGCGCGAGACCTTGGCCTGCGTGCGCTGGCGCAACTCGCTTTCGAGCACGCGAAACTCTTCCGGCAGCTTCAGCGTGAGGTCGAGAAAGCGGCTGTTGACCGCGCGCAGTTCCCACGCGAGTTTCGCACCGGGGGCGATGCGCTCCACGCGCGCGAAGCCCGTCATACTTCTCACCATGCCTGCACTCATCACATCTCTCGCTCGTTGGTCGGCGCGCATTGTAGCGGCGGGCCTGCTCTGCACTTTTGCGAGCGTTGACGCCAAAGCACCACAAACCGCACCGACGCTGCGCTGGAAGATCGTTGCGGAATACCCGCACGACGCCAGCGGCTTCACACAGGGTCTGCTCTGGCATCAGGGGCGTTTGTTCGAGAGCGATGGCCAATATGGCGCTTCGCAAGTCGCCGAAAAGGAATTGGCCACCGGTAAAACCCTGCGTGCGACGCCGCTGCCCGCCAGCGAGTTTGGTGAAGGCTTGGCGCTGCACGCGGGCGCGCTGTGGCAGCTCACCTGGCGCGAGGGCGTGCTGCACCGCTACGACCTGACGCTGCAACAGACCGGCAGCCTGCGCTACGGCGGCGAAGGCTGGGGCATCACCAGCGACGGCGCGGCACTCATCGTCAGCAATGGCTCGGCGACGCTGACATGGGTTGATCCTGCCGGCCCCAGCGTGCTGCGCAAGGTGGATGTGCGCGATGGCGACATGCCGGTGCCGCGACTCAACGAACTCGAATGGATCGAGGGATCGGTCTACGCCAATGTCTGGATGACCGACCGCATCGCCCGCATCGCCCCCGCCAGTGGCGCCGTCACCGGCTGGCTCGATCTCGCGGCGCTGAAGCAGAAGGCAGGCATCACCGCAGCAGACGAAGCGCGCGGCGCGGTGCTGAACGGCATCGCCTGGCGCGCCGACAAGCGCCACCTGCTGGTCACCGGCAAATACTGGCCGACGATCTACGAGATCAAGCTGCTCTCAAAATAGCGGGCCTTCCGCAGTGCCCAGCATCTGCTCGCGCACCAGAGGGATCGGCGGGCCGCCATAGGACAGAAACTGATCGTGGAAGGCCTTCACATTGTCGGCACCCGGATGCTTGGCCAGCCAGTCCGCCTTGAGCTTCATGATCATCAGCTTGCCCATCGTGTAGTTGAGATACGCCGGGTCATAGGTGCCGCGCGCGGCCTGCTGGCGCGCATTGCCGGCATCCTGAAAGCCTTCGTCGCGGAACATCGTTTCGCACTGCTGCACCGTCATGCCCTGGGTGTGCAGGCCGATGGCGCAGACGAAGCGCACGTTGCGCAGCAGCGCCTCCTGCAACTGGCCGATGTGGGTCTCGGGCGCGCCGTCGCCTAACCCTGCATCCCACATCATCTCTTCGGTGTAGTGCGCCCAGCCCTCGGCAAAGGCGTAGCCGACGAAGATGCGGCCGAACTCGAACGGCGAGCGGTTGGCGTGCAGAAATTGCAGGAAGTGCCCCGGCCAGACCTCGTGCGCCGAGGTGAACAGCAGCGCGTTCTTGCCCGGCGTGTAATCGGCCTGCTCCTTCTTGCTCCACTTCGGGTCCGGCGGGGCGATGTTGTAGACCGAGGGCATGCCCTTGTCGTAGGGGCCGGCGATGTCGATGTAGGCAAAGTTCCAACGCTGGTAGGGCGGCGCTTCGGCGACCAGCGCCTGCTCCTCGCCGGGGATGGTGACGAGGTTCTTGTCGAGCAGGAACTGGCGCAGGCCGGCGAGCTGCGCGCGCGCGCCTTCGACCGCCCCACCCTTGGCCTTGTCGGCGGACTCTTTCGCCATGCAGGCCTTCAGGCTCTGCTTGGGTGCGAAGACATCGCAGGCCTTTTTCAGCGCGGCGAGATTGCGCGCAAGATCGGCCTTGCCGATGGCTTCGAGTTCGGCCAACGGTGTGGTCACACGCTCGGTGGCCTTGAGCATGGCGGTGAACTTGTCGGGGCCGAGGGCGAAGTCGTCGGTGGCTTTCGCTTCACCGCTCTTGAGCCAGCTGGCAACCTCCTGCATGGCCTTGGCGGCAGGTTCGATGGCGGCCTTGAGTTCGGTCTTCAACGCCTCGTCCTTCACCTCGGCAAAGATCGCCGGCACGTCCTTGCGGAAGAAATCCGGGTAGCCGCCAAAGCCATTCACACCCAGCGTGACGAAGGTCTTCGGCAGCGGCATCTTGAGGTTGGCGCGGATGTTCGCGGTCGCCGCCGGCACCGCCTTGAGATAGGCAATGAACGCCTTCAGCCGCACATCGACCGGTGCATACGGGCGGGTGAGATACACGCTCGGGTCCAGCGTGCCGCTGTAGTAGGCCGGATTGCGGAACGGCATGCCGACATCGCGCATCCAGAACAGGTTGCCGTCGATCACCGCCAGCAGGTATTCGCGCTCGTAACGCTGCTCTGGCATGAGTGCCGCATCGGCAAACGCTGCGGCTGTCGCGCGCGCGGCGGTGAGGCGGTTGATTTCCTTCTCGATGCCGGCGGCCGTCCAGTCCGGCAGCTGGCCGTCGAACTCATGCCGGCCCTGCGTCACCGCAAAGGCGGGATTGGCGATGAAGCTGTCTTCCTGAAACCGCTTCAGGAACACCGGCCATTCGCTGCTTGCATCGGCCTTGGCCGCGGCCGGCGCTGCTTCGGTTGCAGGGGCGGCAGGCTTGGGCGAACAGGCAGGCAGTGACAGTACGGCGGCAAGCAGCAGGCTAAGGCGAAGGGAATTCATGAGATGTCTCAAGGCGGGCGCTGCCCCGATGATGCACGACACGGGCCAAACAGCATGTCAACGTCCTCTAAGCGGATGACTGATTCACCGAGTAGTGGCGACCCATTGGTTGAGAAATTACTATTTCCGCATTTCTTCTTCTGGCCCGCTTTTGGGAAGCCTATCTTTCGGCGTTTCTTGCACTGAATCCATATTATCAATAGCATGCAAGCGTTCTATTTCTGAATGGAGATTGAGAAATGATAATTACCCAAGAGCACCGCGAGATTTACGACGGCGTCAAGAAATTCGTCGTCAACGAGCTCAATCCCCACGTGCTGGAGTGGGAGAAAGACGGCATCTGGCCGGCACGCGAGGTCTGCAAAAAAATGGGTGCGCTGGGCTACCTCGGCATCAACAAGCCGGAGGATGTCGGTGGCTTAGGCCTCGACTACAGCTACGAGGTGATGTTCGCGCAGGCGATGGGCAATGCGCTGTGCGGCAGCCTGCCGATGGCGATCGGCGTGATCACCGACATGGCCACGCCCGCCCTCGCCCGCTTCGGCAGCAAGGCGCTGAAGGCGGAGTTTCTGGCGCCGGTGGTGGCGGGCGACATGATCTGCTCGATTGCGGTGTCGGAGGCCAGCGCGGGCAGCGACGTCGCCGGCATCAAGACCACGGCGGTCAAAGATGGCGACGACTACATCATCAACGGCAGCAAGATGTGGATCACCAA
>JAUSQI010000099.1 GCA_030652575.1 Stagnimonas sp.
CACCAATTGCCAGGCGCCGCTCGCCAAGGTCCTCCACGACAAGTGGGGCATCAAGCGCGGCCTGATGACAACCGTGCATGCGACCACGGCAACGCAGAAGACCGTCGACGGCCCGAGCCAGAAGGACTGGCGCGGCGGCCGCGGCATTCTCGAGAACATCATCCCGTCTTCGACCGGTGCGGCCAAGGCCGTCGGCGTGGTGATCCCGGCGCTCAACAAGAAGCTCACCGGCATGTCGTTCCGCGTGCCGACCTCCGACGTTTCGGTGGTCGATCTCACGGCCGAGCTGGAAAAGTCCGCCACCTTCGAAGAGATCAAGGCCGAGATCAAGGCCCAGAGCGAGGGCGCCCTGAAGGGCATTCTCGGTTACACCGAGGACAAGGTGGTCGCCACCGACTTCCGCGGCGATGCCCGCACCTCGATCTTCGATGCCGATGCCAGCATCGCGCTCGACGGCACTTTCGTGAAGCTGGTCAGCTGGTACGACAACGAGTGGGGCTACTCCAACAAGTGCCTGGAAATGGTACGTGTGGTCGCCGCAAAGTAATCGCAGCGCAAAATCCGAAAAGCCCCGTTGACGCGGGGCTTTTCAATTTCTGGAACTCACAGGAAACAATGCCATGACCGTCCTCCGAATGACCGACCTTGATCTCGCCGGCAAGCGCCTGCTGATCCGGCAAGACCTCAACGTGCCGATCGCGCACGGCAAGATCAGCAGCGATGCCCGCCTGCGCGCCTCGCTGCCGACGCTGAAGCTGGCGCTGGAGCGTGGTGCATCGGTCATCGTTATCAGCCATCTGGGCCGCCCCAAGGCGGGCAAGTTCGACCCGGCGCACTCCCTCACACCGGTTGCCGGCTGGCTGTCGGAGCATCTGGGCCGCACGGTGCCGATGGTCACCAACTGGATCGATGGCATCGACCTCGAACCCGGCCAGATCGTGCTCGGCGAGAACACGCGCTTTCTGAAGGGTGAAAAAGAAGACGATGAGGCCTTGTCCAAAAAAATGGCGGCGCTGTGCGACATCTATGTGATGGATGCCTTCGGCACCGCACACCGCGCCGAGTGTTCGACGCACGGCGCAGGCCTGTTCGCACCCGTGGCTTGCGCAGGCCCGCTGCTGGCGGCCGAACTCGACGCGCTCGCCAGCGCGCTCGCCACACCCAAGCGGCCGCTGGCGGTGATTGTTGGCGGCAGCAAGGTTTCCACCAAGCTCGATCTGCTGAAGAGCCTCGCCGATGTCGCCGATCAACTCATCGTTGGCGGTGGCATTGCCAACACGTTTCTTGCGGCGATGGGCAAGCCGGTCGGCAAGTCGCTGTACGAGAAAGACATGCTCGATACCGCCCGCGAAATCCTCGCCAAGATCCAGGCCCGTGGTGGCGACATCCCCATGCCGATTGATGTAGTGGTAGCACCCGAGTTCTCTGCCGAAGCACACGCTGAAACCCGCAAGGTCGAAGATGTGGAGGATGACGAAATGATCCTCGACATCGGCCCCAAGACGGCCGCCATGCTGGCCGAAAAACTCAAGAGCTGCGGCACGATTGTCTGGAACGGCCCCGTCGGCGTGTTCGAGTTCAACAGCTTCGCCAACGGCACCAAGGTGCTGGCGCATGCCATTGCCGAAAGCCCTGCGTTTTCGCTCGCCGGTGGTGGCGACACGCTGGCGGCAATGGACAAGTTCGGCGTGTTCGACAAGCTGAGCTACGTCTCCACTGGCGGCGGTGCGTTCCTGGAGTTCCTGGAAGGCAAGAAACTGCCTGCGGTGGCGATGCTGGAATCGCGCGCCAAAGGCTGAGCGAGCGGCAGCAATAAAAACGGCGACCTCAAGGTCGCCGTTTTGCGTTGTATCGGGCTACTTTTTTTCTTGCGCGGCTTTGGCGGCCTGCGCCTTGCTGAATTCGCCCAGTGCCGCTGCGAAAGCGTTGTAATCCGCGGCGAAAGCATTGGCAGCAGAGACTTGCGCATTGGCGATCTGCTGATATTTCTCGGCGGTTGCGCGGCGTGCCTTCATGTAGGCATCGCCGCAGCCCGCGTAGGCGCGGCTTTCAGCATTGAGTTTTTCGGCTGCTGCCTTGTCCAGCGTGACCGTGGCGGCCGGTACACTGGGCTTGATGCAGGTGGATGCGGCTATGGCGGTGTCATCCACCTGTGCAAATGCAAAGGCAGGCAGGGCCAGAAGAGTGAAGCAGGCAACGCGGACGGAACGAAGCATGGCGGGTTCGCACGAAGGGTGGACAAGCACGATACCACCGTCGCTTCGGTAGACTCACCACTCCACCCTGCAGGAGTGTCCCCGTGCGTTTTACCGGCTCTGAAAATTACGTTGCGACCGACGACCTCATGCTCGCGGTGAATGCGGCGGTGACTTTGCAGCGTCCTCTTCTCGTCAAGGGCGAGCCCGGCACCGGCAAGACCCAGCTCGCGCGCGAGATCGCCACCGCCCTAGGCGCGCCGTTCATGGAGTGGGGTATCAAGTCCACCACCAAGGCGCAGCACGGCCTCTATGAATACGACGCCGTCGCGCGCCTGCGCGATGCGCAACTCGGTGAAGAAAAAAGCCGCGCCATCGGCAACTACATCGTCAAGGGCAAGCTGTGGGAATGCTTTGATTCGCCGGTGCGGCCGGTGCTGCTGATCGACGAGATCGACAAGGCCGACATCGAGTTCCCCAACGACCTGCTGCGCGAGATCGACCAGATGGAGTTCTACGTGCACGAGACCCGCGAAACCGTGCGTGCCACACACCGGCCCATCATCCTCATCACCAGCAACAACGAGAAGGAACTGCCGGACGCCTTCCTGCGTCGCTGCTTCTTCCACTACATCGCCTTCCCCGATCGCGCGACCCTGCAGAAGATCGTCGATGTGCACTACCCCAACATC
>JAUSQI010000095.1 GCA_030652575.1 Stagnimonas sp.
GCGGTCGGTGATGTAGCGATGGCTGAGCTCGGCCGCCGCGACGATCGCGGGGTCGGTGATGTTCACGCCGTGGTGCAGCTCGTAACGCTCCTGCAGGCCGCGCAGAATGGCGACGGTCGATTCGACGCTGGGTTCGTCGACCAGCACCTTCTGGAAGCGGCGTTCCAGCGCGGCGTCCTTCTCGACATATTTGCGATACTCGTCGAGCGTGGTCGCGCCAATCAGATGCAGTTCGCCGCGTGCCAGCGCGGGTTTGAGCATGTTGCCGGCGTCCATCGCGCCATCGGCCTTGCCGGCACCGACCAGCATGTGGATTTCGTCGATGAAAAGGATCACCTGACCGTTGGTCTTGCCGAGGTCGTTCAGCACGGCTTTCAGCCGCTCCTCGAACTCGCCCCGGAACTTCGCGCCCGCGATCAGAGAAGCGAGGTCGAGCGAGAGCAGGCGTTTGTCCTTGAGCGTTTCCGGCACTTCGCCGTTGATGATGCGCTGGGCCAGGCCCTCGACAATCGCGGTCTTGCCCACACCGGGTTCGCCGATCAGCACCGGGTTGTTCTTGGTGCGGCGGGCGAGAATCTGGATGGCGCGGCGGATTTCCTCGTCGCGGCCGATGACCGGGTCGAGCTTGCCGCTCTTGGCGCGGTCGGTGAGATCGGTGGTGTATTTCTCCAAGGCCTGGCGGTTTTCTTCAGCGCTGGCGTTGTCCATCTTGGCGCCGCCGCGCACGGCGGTGATGGCTTTCTCCAGCAGCTCCTTGCGGGCACCGGCAGCTTTCAGCGCCTCGCCGAGCGCGCCCTTGTCGTCGAGGGCGGCGACAAAGAACAGCTCGCTGGAGATGAACTGGTCGCCACGGGTCTGGGCGGCCTTGTCGGTGAGGTTGAGCAGTCGGTTGAGATCGGCCGAGACAGTGATGTTGCCGTCCGGCTGGCCGACTTTGGGCAGGCGTTCGAGTGCGCTGCCGAGCTTGCTGCGCAGCAGATCGGCATTGATGCCGGCCTGTTGCAACAGCGGCTTCATGCCACCTTCCTGATCGAGCAGGGCAAGGGCCAGATGCACCGGCTCGATGGCGGTGTGGTCGCGACCAACGGCGAGGCTCTGGGCCTCGCTCAAGGCCTGCTGGAAACGACTGGTCAGTTTATCCATGCGCATGGGGAATCCTGCGGGTGTAGGCATAAGGAAACGATACAGTCGATATGGGTCTGCACAGTGCGCATTCAAGCCGCTGCAGCCCCGCTGCAAGCTGGGACCAGGGTCAAAATATCGACCCTGAATATCGGTTGCTGCGTGATAATCTTCAATGAAAGATAGCCAGGTTTTGTATGCGCCGCGTGATGGGAACTGACCACTACAAAACTTGGGCAATGGCTGCGGCGGCCTTAGTCCTTTCCGGCTGTGTGCTCATGCCCTCGGCATCGGTGCCGCCACCACCCGGGATGGCAACTACAGAGACGATGCCCGTCGCGGGCCCATCCACGGTGCGGCGGAGCAGCCCGCCGGCGGAACCGGCGCTGGAGTCCATGCGTCCCGTGCCGATGCCGCCGCCGACGTTGAAGCGGCTCGATATGTCGGCGCTGCCGCCGTCCACACCGCAGAGCTACGCACCTCGCGCTGCCGAGCCGCAACGGCTGCCCAGCGCCCCGTCGATCTATTACGCGCCCTCGGTGCCGGAGCTCGCACCCGCGCCCGCTGCCAACTCGCCGCAGGTGTTGCAAGCCCAGCCGGGGCCGGCGCTGTCGCTCGACTTTGCCCCCAACCCCGCCTGGCGTCGTGCCGAAGTGCCGGCCGGCAGCAATGCCGCCGCCGTGGGGCGCGTGCCGCCGCCGGCCGCCGCCCAGGGCTTCACCATCGGCGCGGGCGATACCGTGCAGATCGACGTGCTCGGCCGCACAGAGCTTTCCGCCCGCGGCAATGTCTCCGGCGATGGCCGTGTCACCGCCGCACTCATCGGGCCGGTGAACATCGCCGGTCTTTCGCCCGTGCAGGCGGCCGAGCGCATCGGCCGCGCCTACAAGGACGGCCAGTATCTGGTCGCGCCGCAGGTGACGGTGACGATGGTCGAGTACCTGAGCCAGCAGCTCACCGTCATGGGCGAGGTGCGCGCGCCGGGGCGCTTCCCCATGCGTACTCGGCTGTCGGTGCTGGATGGCCTGGCGCTCGCCGGCGGCATCACCGAACAGGGTTCGAGCCTCGCCTACCTCTTGCGGCCGGAAGACAGCGTCGTCACCCGCTACGAGGTCGATCTCGATGCGCTGATCCAGTCCGGTGCGGGCCAGCAGTATTTCGAGCTGCTGTCGGGCGACATCCTGGTGGTGCCCAAGGCCGAGGTGTTCTACATCTATGGCGAAGTGAAGAGCCCCAATTCCTACAAGATCAAGCCCGGCATGACGGTGATCCAGGCCCTGTCGCTGGCGGGTGGCCTCACCGACAAGGGCAGCGACCGGCGCATCGACATCCGCCGCAAATCGCCCGAGGGCCGGCTGGATTCGATGGCGGCCTCGCTCAACGACCGCCTGATGGTCGATGACGTGATCTACGTGCGGGAGCGCCTGTTTTGAATACGCAAACCACGCCCGTGTTGCCTGCCCAATTTGCCGGTCGCAGCCTGTCGCCACGACAGCTGTTTGCCATGTTGTGGGCGCAGCGCAAACCGATCCTGATTGCGGCTTTCAGCTTGGCCTTCATCGCTGGCGTGCTGTCCAAGTTCGTGTTGCCGAAAAGCTATTACTCCGAGGCGGCGGTGCTGATCGACTTCGACGTCAACGATCCGGTCAGCGGCCGCGAGTTTCCCTCGCAGCTGGCGGCCAGCTACATGTCCACGCAGCAGGCCATCATCGAGAGCCCGCGCGTGATGGGCCCGGTGGTCGACAAGCTTGGCTGGCTGAACGACACCGAATACACCAAGGGTGCGACCGGCGGGCGCGAGGGCTTGCGGGACTGGATTCTGCAAAAGGTGATTGCCAAGAACATCACCATCAAGACCTTCAAGGACACCCGCCTGATCTACATCGGCTACAAGCACAAGAATGCGGCCGAGGCGGCGCGTGTGGTCAACACCGTGGCACAGGTCTACATCGAGACCCAGCAGGCCTCCGCAGGCGGCAGCGCCAAGGGCCGCGCCACCCAGTACTTCAGCCAGCTCGAAGAACTGCGCACGAAGGTGGTCGAGGCCCAGGGCAAGCTGGCAGCCTTCCGCAGCAAGACCGGCCTTCTGGAGTTCGATACCGGCGGCGGCATCGAGGCCGAGCGTCTGGCCTCGCTCAATGCCCGGCTGTCGGAGCTGGAAGTGGTGCGCCGCAGCGCCGAGGCACGCGCCACCGTCGGTGGTCTGTCGCAAGACCCGGAAGTGCTGGGCTCGATGCTGATCCAGACTCTCAAGGGCCGCGTGCTGGAACTGCAGAACAACTTCACGCTGGTGTCGCGCGAGCTGGGCCCGCGCCACCCGGACTACATCGCCGCGCAGAAACAGCTCGACGCTGCCCGCGCCTCGCTGGCACAGGAAGAAGGCCGTTACGCGGTGTCGATCCGCAATGTCGCCCGCAGCGCCGGCAGCAGCGAATCCGCCATCGAAAAGTCAGTGACCGAACAGCGCCAGCGCCTGCTCGACGTGCGCGAGCAGCAGGACGAGGGCGCGACGCTGGTGCGCGATGTCGAGGCCGCCAAGAAAGTCTACGAACGCGCGCTGGATCTCTACGACAAGGTGGTCACGCCGAGTGAAACCAGTTTCAGCAACATCACCCTCATCAGCCCCGGAACACCCGCGATCAAGCCGACCAAGCCAGTGACACGCACCAATGTTCTTCTGGGTTTGGTTGGCGGCGGTCTGCTGGCCTGCCTGGTCGCCCTGTTCTGGGAACTCACACATCGCCGCGTGCGCTGCGAAGAAGATATGGAAGCGGAGCTGGGCTTACCCATCCTCGCCACGGTTGGTCGCCTGTCATGAGTCTCATCCCCGGCTTGGTGGCCCCTCAGGCGGAAGACGCGCTGCGTATTGCGGGTTTCCTGCAACGCTTCGCCGGTGTCAGCACCGCAGATTTGTCGCTAGTGGTCGAACGCCAGCGCAAGGGCGAGATGCGCTTCAGCGAGGCGGTGTTCGATCTCGGCCTTGCCACACGGGCGATGGTCGATGCCGCCGTGTCCGCCGAGGGCGATGCGCAGACGATTCAGCTCGCGCGGCCTTCGCTGCTGCTGAAGGTTGGGCACGATGCCTTCCACCCGCACAGCGAGCGCATCCGTGCGCTGCGTACTGAACTTTTACTGCGCAGTGGCCCGGCCACCTCGCAGACGCTGGCGGTGGTGAGTGCAGGGGCGGGCGAGGGCCGCAGCGTGCTCGCCGCCGAACTGGCCATCGCCTTTGCCCAGCTCGACGAACCGACGCTGCTGGTGGACGCCGACCTGCGCCGCCCCTCTCAGCACCATCTGTTCAATGCCGACAACCGTCGCGGACTCGGTAGCCTCGCCGCAGGTGAGCCACCTTGCCTGCAGGCGGTGGAAGGCCTGCCGCAACTGGCCGTGCTCACCGCCGGCCCGTCATTGGCCAGCCCGCAGGACTTGCTGGGCGGCCCCCGCATGGCGCACTGGCTGCGGCACTGGGCGGCGGGCTATCGGCACATCGTGCTCGACACCTCCGCTGCCGCCGACAACGCCGATGCCCTGACGCTGGCGGGGCGCATCGACGCCGTGCTGCCGCTGGCGCGTCGCCACCACAGCTCGATGCCTGCATTGAAGACGCTGCTCGAAAGGCTGCGTGCCGCCCCGGCGCGGCAGCTGGGCGCGGTGCTGCTGGAGTTCTGACCCCTTGAGCAGCAGCCTCGCCGCCGGGATGGTCACACCTGCTGCTCCCGCCGGTTGGGTCAGCGATGTGCACTACGGCCGCTGGCTCAATTTCATCCTGGGCCTCTGCCTGGTGATGACCTTCACGCCGGACGCGCTGGACTACTCCACGCTCGACCGGGTCGGCACCATGACCGGCGAGAGCTACGGCTTTGTCGCCCGCGTGCAGTGGTTTCCGCTGTTCGGCATCGGCTTTCTGCTGTGCCTGATGCGCTGGCGTCTGGCCTGGGCGCTGCTCGGCAAGATGAACCCTTTTCTCATCCTGGCCGTGGTCTGGATCTTCGCCAGCACGCTATGGAGCTTCGACCCCGGCATCAGCCTGCGGCGTGCCATCAAGATCCTCGGCATGGGCATGGTGGTGTTCGGGTTCTTCCTGTTCAACTGGTCGCCGATGGGCGCGATCCGCGTCTGGCGCAACACCTGTGCACTGCTCATCGTAGCCTCGATCGTGTTCGTGGTCGTGCAGCCGCAGTACGGCATCCACCAGGGCTTTGCCGAGCCAGGCCTCAAAGGCGCCTGGCGTGGCATCACTACCCACAAGAATGCGCTGGGCATCCTGTGCGCGATGGCGACGATGACCTGGGTGCATGCCTGGGCGACGCGCGACCTGCCGCTGCGCTACTGCCTGCCGGTGCTGATGGCGATCGTCGTCTGCCTCGTCGGCTGCAAGAGCACCACCGGCATGGTGACCTCGTTTCTCTCGGCGGGCGTGGTGGTGTATCTGCTGCGCATGCCGCCGTTCACCCGCTCGGCCGGTTTCCTGCTGTCGATCGTGGCCCTCTTGGCCGCCTTGCTCTGCCTGCTGTTCGTGTTCACCGGCGTGCCGACCGTCTCTGAGGCCCTGGCTGCCGCCGCCGGCGGCGTCGGCAAGGATGCCGGCCTGACCGGCCGCGATCTGATCTGGGGCGCGGTGCTGGACGAAGTCACCAAACACCCCTGGCTGGGCACCGGCTACAACGCCTTCTGGATTTCGCAGGATCTCAGCAGCCCTTCTGCGGACGTCATCCGCACCATCAAGTTCGCGCCCTTGCAGGCGCACAACGGTTATCTGGAAATCCTCAACGAGCTGGGCATCATCGGCCTCGGCCTGCTGTTCGGATTCCTGGGCTACCAGTTCTGGCAGCTCAAGCGGCTCTATCGGGTGGACCGCAGCGTGGCCACACTCGGCATCGCCTACATGGTCTATGACCTGATGTTGAACATCAGCGAATCCAACTTCCTGCGGCCGACCTTCGCGCCCTCGCTGGTGGAGTGGGTGGTGGTCATCATGACTGCGCGCGCTGTCTTGCACTACCAGTGGTTGGCGGCATCGCAAGGCGCGGCCCGTGAGCGATAGCCCGACGCCCCGGCTGCCCACCGTGCGCCTGTTGCAGACGGAGCTGCACAACGTCGATCGCGCCACCTTGCTCGCTGCCCTCACGCGCGGTTCGGTGTTCACGCCCAACGTCGACATCGTGATGAAGCAGGTGCACGACCCGGCGTTCCGCGCGCTGTTCCACAAGGCCGAATTCCGCATCTGCGACAGCGCGATATTGATGCTGGCCGCGCGCTTTCTCGGCACGCCGCTGAAAGAGAAAATCTCCGGCTCGGATTTCCTGTTCGAGTTCTGCCAATACCATCGCCACGATCCCGACTACCGCATGTTTCTGCTGGGTGCCGCGCCCGGCGTGGCCGAACTGGCGCAGGCCAACATCAACGCCAAGCTCGGCGCGCCGTTCGTGATCGGCTGCTACTCGCCGCCGCTGGGCTTCGAGAACGATGCTGCCGAATGCGAGGCGATCCGCCAGCGCATCCGTGCCAGCGGTGCCGGCACCGTGGCAGTCGCACTGGGCGCACCGAAACAGGAGCGCTGGATCATCGCCAACCGTGACCTACTGCCCGAGGTGCGGGTGTTCATGGGCGTCGGCGCAGCGGTCGATTTCGAGGCCGGCATCGTGCCGCGGGCGCCGGTGTGGATGAGCCGCAACGGCCTGGAATGGGCCTGGCGGCTGGGGCAGGAGCCGCGCCGATTGTGGCGACGTTATCTGATCGAGGACCTGCCGTTCTTCTGGCTGATCCTCAAGCAGAAATGGGCATCGAAAACGGCGATGCCCTCCGCAACGACACCGATATACGCGACGATGAAAGCAGGGACTTCACAGATGCAGATACTCGATATTCACTACGACGACCTCACCAAGGCAGAGGCCGTCGATGTGCTGCTGACGCGCGCCGTGGAGCGCACGCCGACATTCGCCACCTATCTCAATCTCGATTGCCTGCGGCTTTCGCAGCTGCGCCCCGACTACAAGGCCTTGCTGCAAGACGCCGATTTCGTGATGCCTGACGGCATCGGCATCCGCATCGCCACCCGCCTGATCGGCCAGCACAAGCGCGAGCACTGGGAGGTCACCTCGCTGTTCACCGAGTTCATCCAGGGCTCGGGTGCGGCGGGGCTCAAGCTGTATCTGGCCGGCTCGCAGGACGGCGTTGCCGAAGCCGCCGCGGAAAAATTCCGCTCGCTGTTCCCCGACGTGCAGATTTGCGGCACGCACACCGGCTACATCAAGGATCACGATGCGGTGGTTGCGGACATCAACGCCTCGGGTGCGAACGTGCTGATTGTCGGCATGGGCGCGCCCATCCAGGAAAAATGGATCGCGACCCATCGCGCGGCCTTGCAACCCACGATGTTGCTGGGCGTCGGTGCCTTGTTCGACTGGACCTCGGGCCGCCTGCAACGCGCGCCGGTGCTGATGCAGAAGCTGCATCTGGAATGGGCCTGGCGCATCCTGATCGAGCCCAAGCGCATGTTCCGCCGCTACCTGATCGATGGCATCGGTTTCCTGCTGTCGGTGCCGCGTCGCCACCAGGCCGTCGCCAAGAGCAAGCCATGACGACGGCACAGGTTTCAGTCTGCATCTGCACCTACCGCCGCCCGGAGCGTCTCGGCATCCTGCTCGCCTCGCTCGCCGCGCAGACCCGCTTGCCGCAGGAAGTCGTGGTGGTCGACAACGATGCCGAAGGCAGCGCCCGCGCCACGGTCGAACAAGCTGCTGCGCAGGCACCGTTCCCGGTGCGCTACGACATCCAGCCGGTCAAGAACATCTCGCTCACCCGCAATCGCACCATCGCGCTCGCCTCCGGCGAGTGGCTGGGCTTGCTCGACGACGACGAGCAGGTGATCCCCGAATGGCTGGAGCGCCTGCTGGCGACCCAGGCCGCGCACGACGCCGATGGCGTGCTCGGGCCGGTGGTCTGCCAGGTGCCGGACAGCGCACCGGGCTGGATTCGCGCCGGCGCGTTCTATGCCTTGCCGCGCTTCGGCACCGGTGAGGTCGCACCGCTCAACCGCATCGGTATCGGCAACGCGCTGCTGCGCGCCAGCCTGCTGCGCCGCGAGATGGCGGACGGGCAGGGGCCGTTCGACCCAGCCTTCGGACTGAGCGGCGGTGAAGACGCTGATCTCCTGTTCCGCCTCGTCAACCGCCATCAGGCCCGGCTGATCTGGTGCGACGAGGCGCTGGCGACCGAACCGGTCGAGCCCAACCGCCTGTCGCTGCAATGGCTGATGCGGCGCAGCCTGCGTGGCGGGCAGGACAACGCACGGCATTTTCTCAACGGTCGCCTGGGGCCGAACGGCCTGGCTGCACGCGCGAGCTACTTTCTGCGTGCGGCTGCACAGTCGTCGGCGGGCCTGCTGCTTTCCGTGCTGACCCTGCCGCTGGGCCGACACCATGCGGTTAACTGGCTACGCAAGGCCTATGGCAATTACGGCAAGCTGTCGCTGCTGTGGGGTTCCACCTACCTGGAATACAAGTGAACGCCGTGCTCTCCGTGTTCGACTGGCTGCTGATTGTCGCGGCGATGCCGCTGCTGTTGTCGGCGCTGTATCTGCTGCTGCTGACGGTGCTGTCCGCGCGCCTGCCGACGTTGCCCGCAGCCACCAAGCCCTGGCGCTTCGCGGTCGTCGTGCCGGCGCACAACGAGGCACAGGTGATCGAGCGCACGGTGAACAGTCTCAAGGCGCTGCACTGGCCGGCCGAGCAGTTCCAGGTGCAGGTGATTGCCGACAACTGCACGGACGACACCGCCGCACTTGCCGCCGCCGCCGGGGCCAGCGTGCGGGTGCGCCACGACGCCGTCGAGCGCGGCAAGGGCTATGCGCTGCGCCATGCCTACGAACAGGTGCTGACCGAGGGCTGGGCCGATGCGGTGGTGGTGGTCGATGCCGATAGTGAAGCGGCACCTGAGCTGCTGGCCGTCTTCGCCGCACAGCTCGAAAGCGGTGAAGGAGCGCTGCAGGCGCATTACGGCGTGCTCAATCCCGATGCCTCCTGGCGCACGCGGCTGATGCACATCGCCTACGAATTGTTCATCCGCGTACGCTCGCGCGGCCGCGAGCGGCTGGGCGTGTCCTGCGGCTTGCGCGGCAACGGCATGTGCTTCGCGGTGGCGGTGCTGCGCAAGGCCCCGCACCGCTCGTTCTCGGTGATGGAAGACCTCGAGTACGGCATCCAGCTCGCCGACGTCGGCGTGCGCGTCGCCTACACCGATGCCGCCGCGGTGTATGGCGAGATGGTCACCGATACGGCGGCCTCTGGCACCCAGCGCCAGCGTTGGGAAGGCGGGCGCAGCCAGATGCGACGGCAGCATGCACTGCGGCTCGTGGGTCAGGGCTTGCGCGGCAACAAGCTGGCACTTGATCTCGCACTGGATCTGCTGGTGTTGCCGCTCGCCCAGCTGGGTGCCCTGACGGCGGTTGCCTTTGCGGCGGCGCTGGTGCTCGCGCTTCTGGGCGGCAGTGCGGTGCCCTTGGTGCTCACCACGACGGCGCTGGTCGCGCTGGTGATCTACGTCTTTCGCGGCTGGCAGCTCAGCGGCACCGGCCTGCAAGGTCTGCGTGACCTGCTGCGCGCGCCGCTGTACCTAATCTGGAAGCTCGCGCTGCTGTTCAAGAAAGGCAGCAAGCCCACCGAATGGGTGCGCACCGAGCGCAACAAATAGCAGGCACTCAGGCTGCCCAGCGCTCGCGGTTGAACTCGTAGATTTCCTTCAGGATCGCCGGCACGTTGTATTGCAGCTTCCAGTCCGGGTAATGGCCCTGGAAGCGCGCCAGATCGCCTACCCACCAGATGTGGTCGCCCATGCGGTTGTTCTCGTTGTAGGTCGCGTTCATCGGCCTGCCGGTGAGCTGCTCGCAGATGGCGATGGCTTCCTTCATCGAGCAGTTGCTATAGCGGCCGCCACCGATGTTGTAGACCTCGGCGATGCGCGGCGCCTTGCGGAAGGCATCGAAGGCGGTGATGAGATCGTGACTATGAATGTTGTCGCGCACCTGCTTGCCCTTGTAGCCATTGACCGTATACGCGGTGTCGGTCGCAGCGCATTTCATCAGGTAGGCGAGAAACCCATGCAGCGCCGTGCCCGAGTGGCCGGGCCCGGTGAGGCAGCCGCCACGGAAGCAGGCGGTGGGCATGTCGAAATAACGGCCGTATTCCTGCACCAGCACGTCGGCGGCGACCTTCGAGGCACCGAACAGCGAGTGCATGGTCTGGTCGATTGACATGTCCTCGCGGATGCCGGTGGCGTAGGTGTGGCTGGGGTCGATCTCCCAGCGGTCTTCCAGCTCGATCAGCGGCAGTCGGTTGGGTGTGTCGCCGTAGACCTTGTTGGTCGAGGTGAAGATGAAAGGCGTCTTCGGACTATGGCGGCGGGTCGCTTCCAGCAGGTTCAGCGTGCCGTTGGCGTTGACCGAGAAATCCATGTGCGGGTCGCGCGCGGCCCAGTCGTGGCTGGGCTGGGCGGCGGTGTGGATGATCACGCCGATATCGCCCGCATATTTCTTGAACAAGGCCTCGATGGCATCGAAGTCGCGGATGTCGATCTCGACGTGCGTGTAGTTCTTGAGCTCCGCTTGCAGAGCTTCCCGGTTCCATTGGGTCGAGGCCTCCGCGCCGAAGAAACGGGCGCGCATGTCGTTGTCGATGCCGACCACATCCATGCCGAGCTTGGCGAAGTGGCGGGAGGCTTCAGAACCGATAAGGCCGGCGGAACCGGTGATGACAGCAATGCTCATGAGGGCGTTGGGGCAATGAGATGTGGAAAGGCGTGACGCGGGTGAGGTTTGCACGGAGCGGCATCTTGCAGATCAGCACACCGCACAAACCATACCTGTACGCCCTGCCGGTATGCCTGATGCAGATGCCGAATCTTCGACAACATCGAACGTGCGTTCAGCGAGCAGGTGTACGCTCGCTGCCGACAATCGTCGGATATTCTTTCAGCCCGCAATTCGCAGGCCTGAAAAATCCACTGCCGCCGCCTGCGTAGCCTCGTTCTTCCGGATCAAAAACATGAGCATCGAAGCCGTCAAAAGCATGATCGTCGACTCCCTTCAGGCCAAGCAACAGGTTCTGCAGGATGAAAAGCTGCTGGCGACGACCGTGCTGGTCGCCAGGCTGGTGGAGTCGGCGCTGCGTGCCGGCAACAAGGTGATGCTGGCCGGCAATGGCGGCAGCGCGGCGGACAGCCAGCACATCGCGGCGGAGTTCGTCGCCCGCTTCGAGTTCGACCGCCCCGGCCTTGCGGCCATTTCGCTCACTACCGATACCTCGCTGATGACCGCCATCGGCAACGATTACGGCTACGACTATCTGTTTGCCCGGCAGATCGAGGCGTTGGGGCGCGAGGGCGATGTGTTCATCGGCATTTCCACATCCGGTAATTCCAGGAACGTGGTTGCGGCCGTTGCCGCCGCCAGGAAGCGTGGCATCCATACGGTGGCGCTGTGCGGCGCGGGCGGCACGCTGAAGACGCTTTGCGATCACGCGCTCTGCATCCCCTCCACCCACACGCCGCGCATCCAGGAGAATCACATCCTCATCGGCCACGCCATCTGCGCCCTGGTCGAGGAGTGGATATGGGGTGCTGAATACAAACCGGCTGCAAAGACCGCCGCACAGGGGTGATCCAAACCCGGCGAGCGTTCGTATCGTTGTTTTTGTCGCCTCGCGCTATCGAAGAAGCGCGTTAAAAGCGCGCTGATTCCGCTAGCATCTTTCCAGCACCCGCAGACGGAAACCCATCAAGATGATTCGAGCGCTGGCCGGCAGCAGGATGCTGCGCTTGTTCAGCAGTGCCGTGATCGACCAGGCCATGCTGTCGGCGACCAACTTCATCGTCGGCCTGCTGCTCATCCGCAATGCCAGCGACCAGGATTACGGCCATTACGTGCTGGCCTTCAGCACGCTTTTGCTGGTCACCAGTTTCCAGGGCTCGCTGATCGGGGGGCCGCTGGCGGTGCTGGCCCCGAAGCGCGATGCCGAGGCCAAACGAGTGATGGTCGCCAGCCTGCACCGACGCCTGCGGCAGTTCAGCAACCGCCTCACGCCGGTGGTGCTTGCGCTATTGGCCGTGGCAACGGTCGCCGTGCCGCTGAACTGGGAATACGCCCTGCTGGGTGCGGCCTTCGTCATCACCACCCACACGGCCATCGAGCGCGAATACCTGCGATCTTCGCTAATGCTGTATTCGCGGCCGCAGGCGGTGCTGGCGGTGGATGCGGTCTATTCCGCCGTGCTGCTGGTCGGCGCGTTCGCGGCCGTGCTGCTGGTCAAGCCCGCCGCACCGGCCACCATCGGCGCGATCGCGCTGGCGTCGGTAGCGGGCTCGTGGGCGGCGCGTCGCTCGTTCGGGCGCTCACCGGGCTGGGCGAGCGAAGACGCGCCGACGGCGCTGAAGGAAATCCTGGTGCTGGGCTATTGGGCGGCGGTTGGCTCGGTCATCTACTGGATCTGCAACTACGGCTACAACTATGTGACGGCGATGAAACTTGATGTCGCCACCGTGGCCGCCATCGCCGCCACACGCCTGCTGCTGATGCCCGTCAACCTGCTCACGGCCGGCGTGAAATCGCTGCTGATGCCCACTGCGGCCACTTGGTACAACGAGCTGGGCATGCGCGAGCTGGTGCGGCGCATGCTGTTTTTCACCTTCGGTCTGCTGGTGCTGATGGGCCTCTACGACGGCCTGCTGTGGGTGCTGCGGGATTGGGTGATCGACGTGGTTCTCAAAAAGAACATCGCCGACCGCGATGCGCTCATCGGCCTGTGGATTCTGGTGTTCTTCATCGCCGTGGTGCGTGACCAGTTGCAGACCGTGCTGCTGATCCGCGAGCGCTTCAAGAGCCTGGCCTGGGTGGCGGCGGGTTCGGCGGTGTTCTCGCTCAGCTTCAGCTGGTGGGCGATGGATCACTACGGCATGGTCGGCGCGGTGATGGGGCTGGTCGCCGGCGAGTTGCTCAACCTCATCGGCACGGCGGTGCTGACGGTGCGACAGGTGCGTGCCGATCTGGCTGCCGAGCGGGCGTGAGCTTGGCCGTGGCGGGTGATGGCAGGGGCACGGTGAGCGTCTGCCTGGCCACCTACCACCGCAACGACCAGCTGGCCCTGCTGTTGGCGGACCTGGCCGCACAAACCCGCCCGCCTGACGAAGTGGTGGTCGTCGACAACGACGCCGCTGGCAGCGCCGAGGCGACCATAAATCGATGCCGTGCCGTCATGCCGTTCCCCATCCAATACGAAGTGCAGCCGGTGCAGAACATCTCGCGCACCCGCAACCGCACGGTGGCGCTGGCAAGGGGCGACTGGCTGGCGATCATCGACGACGACGAACGGGCGCCGCCGCACTGGCTGGCCGAACTGCTGGCCACGACACAGGCCGCCGACGCCGACGGCGTGCTGGGCCCGGTGCACTGCATCGTGCCGGCCGAGGCCCCGGCCTGGATCCGCCGTGGCGATTTCTACGCCACCCGCCACCACCCCACCGGCCAGACGTTTCCGCTCGACCGCATCAGCAAGGGCAATGCGCTGCTGCGCGCCAGCCGGGTCAAGGCGCTGGAAGGTCCCTACGACGAGTCGCTGGGGCTGTCGGGCGGGGAGGATGGCGATCTGTATTGCCGCTTCGTCAACGCCGGCGGCAAGCTGGTGTGGTGTGAGGAGGCGCTGCTGAGCGAGCCGGTCGAGCCCTCGCGACTCAAGGCCCGCTGGCTGCTGCTGCGCGCCCTGCGCGGCGGGCAGGACTACGCCCGGCATTGGCGCAGCGGCCACTACCAGCCGGTGCAGATGCTGGATGTGCCGGTGTTCGTCCTGCGTGCTTTTGCGCAGTGGCTGCTGGCCCTGCTGCTGGGCGTGCTGCTGCTGCCCCTGGGCCTGCACCGGGCGATGCCCTGGCTGGTGAAGGCGGCGGCAAACATCGGCAAGCTCTCCGCCTTCTGGGGCGCGCGCTATGGCGAATATGCAGCACCGCCCGCTCCGCTGAAGGGTGGCAAGGCATAATCCTGCCTGTCGACTGACCACCCCTCATCGCCGTGCTCCAAAAACAGAATTCGCGGGCGCTCACCATCCAGGGCACGGTCTATGCGCTGATTGTCGGCCTGAGCCTGCTGGCCATCGCGCGCCTGTGCGGCGAGCAGGTCTACACCACCTACCAGATACTGGCGCTGCTCTCGGGCCTGTTGGCGTATTTCGTGTTCCGCCGCTTCGATCTGGCCGAAAGCTGGCAGCCGGGCCGCGCAGGCGCGATGGGAACGCAGGTGCTGGTGCACTGGGTATGGATGATCACCGGCCTGCTGTTGCTGGGCCTGCTCAGCCAGTTTGCCGATGCCTTTGCCCGCCGGGTGCTGGTGCTCTGGTTCATCGCGGTGCCGTTTTTGTTTCTGCTGGCCCATGTGATCGCCCGCTACGGCCTGCGCCGCGTGCTGCCGCAGATGGCGGTGAAGCGCAGCGCGGTGATCGTCTTCGCCAACGATTCGGCGCGCATGCTCGGTGAGAAACTGCGCCACTCCAACCGCTACGACCTGCAAGGCTATTTCGACGACCGGGAAGAAGACCGCACCGGCGGCGGCATCCCCGGTTTGACTCTGCTGGGCAAGGCGCGCAACGCCGCGCAGTACGTGCGCGACCATGAGGTGGAAGTGGTGTTCGTCGTGCTGCCGGACTCCGGTGCCCGCCGCGCCATTGCGGTGATCGACGACCTCGGCAACACCACCGCCTCGCTCTATTACGTGCCGGATTTCTTCATGTTCTCGCTGCTGAAGGCGCAGGTGGGCGAGATCGAAAGCGTGCCGGTGCTGCAGGTGGCCGAATCGCCGTTCTATGGCGTCGATGGTCTGTTGAAGCAGCTGTTCGATTTCGTGTTTGCGTTCTTCGCCGTCATTGCCATCTCGCCGGTTTTGATTGGTGTGGCCATCGCGGTCAAGCTCTCATCGCCGGGCCCGGCCTTGTTCAAGCAGAAGCGCTACGGCCTCAACGGCAAGCGCTTCTGGGTCTACAAGTTCCGCTCCATGAAGATGGACGCCCCCGATGCCGGCACGCGCCAGGCCACCAAGGACGACGACCGCATCACCCGCGTCGGCCGCTTCATCCGCAAGA
>JAUSQI010000109.1 GCA_030652575.1 Stagnimonas sp.
GCGCTCGCGCAGGATCAGGTGATCGTCCGGGTGTGCGCGTGACAGGACGAACCGGTGCGAGGGGGTGAGCGAGTTCGGCTCCAGGCCGAAGATCCGGTACAGCTCGTCCGACCACCAGAGCGTGTCGGTGGCCGCCTCCCATTCGTACGTCCCGACGTGAGCCATCTGCTCGCCGCGCGCGAGGCTTTCCGACAAGCGGCGCAGTCTCGCCTCGGTCAGAGCGCGCGCCGTGATGTCCTGGATCGTGCCGTGTACCCGCTCCGACTGGCCGTCCGCGTTCCGCGCGATCTCCGCCCGGTCGCGGACGATCCGTTCTACCCCGCTCGCGGAGCGAATGCGGTACTCGACATCCCAGCCGGTGCCGGATTCCACCTGGCGGTGCACCAGGTCGCGGTGGGGCTCCTGTTCGTCTGGCGGCATGTGGCTCAGCGCCAGCGCGAGCGTGGGCGTCACGCTACCGCGCTCGTACCCGTACAGGTCGTACAGCTGATCGGACCACCAGAGCCTGTCGCCGCCACGCTCCCACTCGTATGAACCCAGCAGGGCCAGGCGCTCACCGTGGTTCAGACTGTCGCTCAGCCGACGAAGGTCGTCCTCTGCGTGCATCCGATCGGTGATATCCAGGTTCGTCCCCTGGATCTCGATCACCCTGCCAGACTGGTCGCGGGTCAACAGCGCCCTGGTCTGGACCCACCGGATCTCGCCGCTGGGACGGACAATCCGATGCTGCATCTCGTAGGACGATGCGTCCCCAACTACGGCGCGCCGTTGAGCAGCGACCACCCAGTCACGGTCATCCGGATGAAAGAGAGCGGCCACCTCGGCCGCCGACGGCTGTCCCAGCGACGGGTCAACGCCATACAGGCGGAACATCTGCTCCGACCATGCCACGAAACCGGTTTCGGTGCTCCACACCCAGTCGCCGATCTGGCCGATCTCCTGTGCGCGGCGCAGTCGGCGCTCCCGATCGAGCAGTCCGGTCTCGGCGCGCGCCTGCTCGGTCACGTCCTGGACAGTCCCGATCATCCGGACGGGAGTCCCCAGCGGATCGCGGACCACTTCCC
Organism: Stagnimonas sp.; assembly: GCA_030652575.1. GTDB lineage: Bacteria > Pseudomonadota > Gammaproteobacteria > Nevskiales > Nevskiaceae > Stagnimonas. Next base: position 1,065 of record JAUSQI010000109.1, read on the forward strand.
CGCGTTCCTGAACCACCGCCACGCTGCCGTCCGGACGAAGCACGCGATGGCGAACTCGGTAGGTGGCGGTCCCGGCCAGCGCCGCCTCAACGCCGCCTGTCACCATCTGTCGGTCCGCCGCCGGGATCATCTCCAGGAAGTTCCTGAAGGTGACCTCGAATGTGTCCCGCGAGGTCCCGAAGATGCGGAACGTCTCATCCGACCAGTCGATCCTGCCGGTGGAAACGTCCCAGTCCCATGAGCCCACGCGCGCGACCGCCTGTGCCTCCATGAGCCGGCGACGTTCGCGCTCGAGCGACTCGTGGTACTCCGCCTCTGCCGTGATGTCGCGGACGGCGCCTCGGTACGCGACCACCTGGCCCGCGGCGTCCTGGACCGGCGCCGCGTTGTTCACGATGCAGCGGACCTGCCCGTCCGGTCGGACGATGCGGTACTGGAGTCGAAAGGGACGCCCGTCGTTGATGGCTTCCGCAGCGGTCGTCAGGAGCTGCCGGTCGTCCGGGTGACACATGAGCCACCGGTGTTCCGTCGTCGGCTCGAAGGTGTCTGGCTGACCGGCGATCCGGTACAGCTCCTGAGACCACGTGTTCGTCTGCGTGCGCAGGTCCAGGTACCACGTCCCGACACCGCCGAGTCGTTGCGTCGCGTCGAGTTCGTCGGCGAGGCTGCTGACGTGTTCCTGGTGGTCATCCATGGGCACCGACTCCTGGCGGATGGTGGGCGCGCACGAGCCGGCGCCGCGCGCAGGGTACCGACGCCAGAGTTTCGAATAAAATCAAGTCAATACTCGACAAACGATCTCAACGAATATCGACGGGCGCGAGGAAGCGGCCGCAGGCAACGTGGCGCGGCACGGAGTCGGGAGATCGTCGAGGGATGAGACGCGCCCGCCCACCGCACGCACCCGGCGGTCAGGACGAAGACGTACGCGCTGGGATGACGTAGCCCACCCCGTACGCCGTCTGGATCAGGTCACCGGCATCGATCTTGTGCAACTTCCGTCGGAGGCGCGAGACGTGCTGCTGGATAAAGTTCGCGTCCGCCAGCGCGCTGTAGCCCCACACCTCGCGGCACAGGTCATCAGGCTGCACCGGAACGCCGTTGCGAATGAGCAGGGCCCGCAGGATGCCCACTTCTGACCGCGTGATCCGCACCGAGGCGCCGCCGCGGCGGGCCTCACCGCTGTCCAGGTGGAGCTCCATGCCGCCAGACCCGTACAGCACCGCCTCGGCGGGCCGGACGCCCGCGCGCCGCAGCACCGCGTCCACGCGGCGTGAGAGCTCGGCGATGTGGATCGGCTTCACCACGTAGTCATCGGCACCCGCATCGAAGCCGGCGATCCGGTCCTCTACCGTGTCGGCGCCGGAGACCACGATGATCGGGACGCTCGTCGTCTGCCGGAAGTGGGAGCAGAGGCTCAGCCCGGACCCGTCCGGTAGGTGAACGTCCAGGATCACGATGTCGGGTGTCCCCGCCTCAAAGCGGGCCCGCGCCCGTGCGAGTGTCCCGGCCAGTTCCACCTCGAACCCGTCCATCGCGAGCGCCTGCTGGATGGCCGGCCCCGTGAGCGGGTGATCCTCGACCACGAGGATCCGAGCGCGCGGCGGGGCGCTGTCCGTAGTCGTGAGGCCTGCGGCGGCTGGATCCATGTGCGCTCCTACTTCGCCTGCTGTCATTCTGTCGCCAGATCGCGCGCCCCGAAAGTCGAATCTTGACACTCTTCTGACAAGATCGGCCGGCCGCGCGTCGCCGGGAGCCAGACGCCTGCCAGCAGCGCCGGTGGGCAGGCGTCCACCCCCCGCACGATCCTTCTTGGTTGGGCGGTGCCGCCGACCGACGAGGCGGTG
>JAUSQI010000115.1 GCA_030652575.1 Stagnimonas sp.
CGAGGAGTTCAAGGGCACCGGCAATATGGAGATTCACCTGGAGCGCCGCATTGCCGAAAAGCGCGTGTTCCCGGCGATCAATATCAACCGCTCCGGCACCCGCAAAGAAGAATTGATGGTGCCGGCGGCGGAGCTCAATAAAGTCTGGATTCTGCGCAAGCTGCTGCATTCAATGGACGAACTGGCGGCGATGGAACTGTTATTTGATCGTCTGCGCCATACCAAAACCAATGGTGATTTCTTCGATTCAATGAAGCGGAATTGATCTTCGATTGATCTTTTCTGGGCAAATAAAAAACCGCGCTGAAGGCGCGGTTTTTTATTTGCGGCAAGACTTATTTGATGACGATGCCATCCAGCGAGCCATGCGCGGTCTTCCATTCGGAAACCCAGAGTGGCGAACGACCACGTCCGGTCCAGGTGAGAGCGCTGTTTTGCGGATGACGATACTTTGCAGCCACGGTGCCACGCTTGGCCTTGACAGATTTAGGTGCGGCGGTGGCAGTGCCACCGCCAAACTTCACCTCGATGCCGTATTTGCTGGCAATGGCAAGGATTTCTTGCTTGGCCTTGTCTTTTTCAGCCGATTGGCGTGTTTCGACTTCAGCGGCGGCACGGTGTTGGAGTGAAAGCAGTTCATCAAGCGAGAGTTTGGCGAGTTCCGTCATTTTATTATTGAATCAATCAAAGGGAGCCTTCATTGGCTGAGTCATTCTGCCTTGTTTTATTCATAAATCAAATTGCAACGTGATTTTCTGCTGTTGATGCAGTTTGAGTAGAGCTCAAACCCGAGTGCCGCAATAGAGCGTCAATCTCTGGTTTGCGCTGTCGGAACTCGATGAAACTTTCCATTGCCGGGCGTGAACCGCCTGCCGCCAATATCGAGTCCCGGAAATGCGTCCCTGTTTCAGGCTTGAAACCGGATTCTTCAAAGGCGGCGAAAGCATCGGAAGACAGCACCTCCGCCCATTTGTAGCTGTAATAGCCGGCTGAATATCCGCCCGCGAATATGTGGCCGAAACTCCAGGGCATGCGGTTGAAACTAGGGGGGCGCAAGACGGCGACTTCATCCCGCACCTTGTTCAGAGTCTCCAACACCTGCGCGCCTTGGGCAGCGTCGAAATCCCGGTGAAGGCGCAAGTCGAACAAAGAGAACTCAACCTGTCTGAGCGTGGCAAGACCGGACTGGAACTGCCGGTCCTGCCGCAGTTGTTCAATCATGGCGTCCGGCATCGGTGCGCCCGTTTGCCAGTGGCGCGCGAATAATTTGAGCGTCGTCGGCTCGTAGCACCAGTTCTCCATGAACTGGCTGGGCAGCTCTACTGCGTCCCACTCCACGCCGCGGATGCCGGCCAGCGCGCCCTCATCGACTTGCGTAAGCAGGTGGTGCAGTCCGTGGCCAAACTCATGGAACAGGGTCAGCACTTCATCGTGCGTGAGCAGGGCCGGTTGACCGGGCGCAGGCGGGGTGAAATTGCAGACCAGGTACGCCACGGGATGCTGAATGCCGTCCGCCAGCTTGCGGCGGCTCGTGCACTCGTCCATCCAGGCTCCGCCGCGCTTGGTTTCGGGGCGCGAATAAGGGTCAAGATAGAACGCACCGGTGCTGCGTCCCTCGGCATCCTTCAAGGCATACACCGAGACATCCGGGTGCCAGGTGGCCACGCCTTGCAGGGGCTCGATGCGCACGCCAAACAGGCTGTGCACCAAATCGAACAAACCCTGCAACACCTGCGGATACGGGAAGTAAGGGCGCAAGGCCTCATCGGTGAGCCCCAGCGTCTGCTCGCGCAGGCGCTCGCTGTAATAGGCCATATCCCAAGGCTGTAGATCGGTGATGCCATCGGCGGCGGCCATCGCGCGCAGCTCGTCCAGCTCGGTCAGTGCGCGTGATTTGGCGCGTTCTGCAAGCTCCAGCAGGAAGGTTTCAACCGCCGCCGGCGATTCGGCCATCTTGGTGGCAAGCGACAACTCGGCAAAGTTCGACAGGCCCAGCAGTTGCGCCTGCTCGTGACGCAGGCCGAGTATTTCAGCCATCAAGGCAGTGTTGTCATGCGTCTTGTCATGCGGCCCCTGATCGCTGGCACGGGTGGCATAGGCGGTATAGAGCCGCTCACGCAGCGCACGGTTGTCCGCGCGGCTGATGACCGCGTCGTAGCTGGGGAAGTCCAGCGTCAGCAGCCAGCCCTCCTGTTTTTTGGCTTGGGCTTTTTCACGCGCCGCTTCGAGGGCGCTGGCCGTCATGCCGACCAGTTCGGCCGCATCGGTGACGAGATGACCATAGGCCTGCGCCCCGTCCATCACGTTTTCTTCGAACTTGGCTTGCAGCTCCGACAGTCTCAGCGACACGGTCTTGAAGCGGGCCTTCTGGTCGGCCGGCAAGGCGATGCCAGAGAGGCGAAAGTCGCGCAGCGCATCCTGAATCACTTTCTGGCGACTGGTGCTGAAAGTGGCAAACACCGGGCTGGCAGCAATGCTTTCGTAAGCGCGAAACAGCGATTCGTTTTGTGAAAGCTCGACGCCGTATTCGGTCAGCTTGGGCAAGGCGCTGTTGTAGGCAGCCCGCCATTCCGGCGTGCTCCATACCCCGAACAGGTGCGATACCGGCCCCCAGCTGCGGCTGACCGCCTCACTCATGGCGTCCAGAGGCTCCACCAGGGATTCCCAGACGGGCGTTTCCTGCTTGAGCAGAGCGTCGAGTTGGGTGCGGTTGTCCGCCAGCACGGCTTCAAGCGCAGCCAGGGTGGCGTCGGGTTTCAGGGTCGAATAATCGGGGAAAACAAGCATGGCGATGGTCTTTGACTCGAATTGAATCAGCAATGGAGCAAGCATGGTGTGTAACTGACAAAGTGCAAGACTTCGTTTTTTATGAAGGTGATAAGTCTTTTCTGTTCTATATTTTTGAACTAAAACATCGAAAAAATTGTGCGCCGGAGATCGGGGTCGGAGATTGCGCAGTCAAGCGTATGGGAATCAATGCATTGCGCGTTTTCTTGCTGGAGTGGAAGCGACAAAACGCTGGTTCATACCTTATTCAGAGCCATGATCTTCAATGCCTCCGGGCAAGTGAATAGTTGAACTTTATCGACCAATGCATTCTGCAAGATTAATCAGCGACGAAAACCATTTTGTGCAAGCGCTAAGTGGTCTAAACTACAACCTCCCTTCGGAACAGTCTCGACGCCCTCCCCAAGGCATTTATCCCCACCGTCTCCCCAGACGGTTTGGACTGTTCCGCTTAAGCCCCTCGGCAACGAGGGGCTTTTTTTTGGATGTGCCGGCTTGCGGCATGGCATCGACAATGCTTAAGGCCTGCGTAAGCGTATTGGTCCGCTTTATACGGAGATGGATGTGACACAGAACCGGTGGTTGAAAATGACTGTTTTGACGCTGCTCACGGGGTTGCTGCCTGCCTGCTCGGGACAAAAACTGCTGAACGTCCTGACGCCGGAGACGGGCTACACCCGTGCCAGCAACATCGTCTTCGATGAGGCCACGGGCCTGAAAACCGACGTCTATACGCCAAAGGGTGCTGCCAATGCGCCGGTGGTGGTGTTTTTCTACGGCGGCCGCTGGAGCGAAGGCAGCAAGGACCTTTACGAATTCGTGGGCGGCGCCTTGGCCAAGCAGGGCTTCATCGCCGTGGTGCCGGATTACCGGCTGTACCCCAAGGTCAAGTTCCCGGTCTTCGTCGAAGACAGCGCCAAGGCGGTGCGCTGGGCGCATGACAACGCCGCGCGCTATGGCGGCGATGCCGGCCGTTTGTTCGTCATGGGCCACAGCGCCGGGGCCTACAACGTCGCGATGCTGGCGACCGATGAGTCGTATCTGAAAGCCGTGGGCGGTTCGCGCCAGTGGCTCAAGGGCATGATCGGCCTCGCCGGGCCGTACGATTTTTTGCCGTTCACCGATGACGACATCAAGGACATGTTCGGCCCGCCCGAGCGCTACGCCTCGACCCAGCCCATCAATCACGTCGACGGCACCAATCCGCCGATGTTGCTCATGCACGGCGAAGACGATGTTTCGGTATTCCCCAAGAACACCCGCAACCTCGCCAACAAGATCAAGGCGGCGGGCGGGCCGGTCGAAACGGTGTTCTACCCCAAGCTCAGTCACAGCTGGATCGTCGCCACGCTTTCGACGACCTTGCAGAAGCAGTCCGACGTGATGCGCTACACCAAGGATTTCGTGTTGCGTAAATCCGGCCTCAAGCCGGATGTCGAACCCACCCCTGCAACACTGCCGCCGTAACGCCGGATGATCCGCAGATTCGAGGGTATCGCTCCCATCCTGGGTCCAGGGGCTTGGGTGGATGAATCCGCGCAAGTGATCGGCGACGTGGTGCTGGGCGCCGACAGCAGCGTCTGGCCGCTGGTCACCATTCGCGGCGATGTCAACGCCATCCGCATCGGCGCGCGCAGCAACGTGCAGGACAACTCCTGTCTGCACGTCACCCACGACGGTCCTTACTCGCCGGGCGGTGTGGGGCTGGTGATCGGCGACGATGTGACCATCGGCCACAGCGTGATCCTGCATGCCTGCACCATCGGCAACCGGGTGATGATCGGCATGGGCAGCCTGGTGATGGATCAGGTGATCGTCGAAGACGACGTGCTGCTTGCCGCCGGGTCGCTGGTGCCGCCGGGCAAGCGGCTGGAGTCCGGTCATCTCTATCGCGGCGCGCCAGCGACCAAGGCCCGGCCGCTGACCGAGCAAGAGCTGGAGCAGCTGCGCTACTCGGCGGCGCACTATGTGCGCGTCAAGAATCGCCACGCCCTCGGCTAGCGTCAGTGGCCCTCCTGCGCTACAAGTCGCGCAGAGAGGAGAAAAAATGAGCCAAATACACATGGCCGAGGCGCAATCCGTTAACGGCAAAGCCATCTGCGTGATCGAAGGGCAGGGTGCGTCGCTCGAAGTGCTGAAAAGCTGGGTTGCCGAACACCGCGCACCGCTGGAGGCCGAATGGGTGCGCTACGGCGCGCTGCGCTTCCGTGGCTTCGAGGTGCTGGGGCCACAGGCTTTCGAGCAGGTGGCGGCGGCACTCGAACCCGACTTGAAGAACGACTATCTCGGCACCTCGCCGCGCAACGCCCGCAGCCAGTACGTGTTCTCTGCCAGCGAGCTGCCGCCGTATTTCCCCATCGCACAGCATTCAGAGATGAGTTTTTTGCCGAGCGCGCCGCGCAAGCTGTTCTTCCATTGCACCGTCGCACCGCAGCGTCGGGGCGAGACGCCGACGGTGGACTGGCGTGCCGTCTGGCGCGATCTGCCGCAAGCCATGCGCGAGACGTTTGCCGCCCGCGGTGTGCGCTACATCCGCAACTACGACGGCCCCACCAGCCCGAAGAGCCGCGATCTCTGGCAGCTGAAACGCTGGGACGAAATGTTCTCCACCACCGATCCCGCCGTGGCCGAGCAGAAAGCCGTCGAGCAGGGCCTGCGCTGCGAGTGGTTGCCGCAAGGCCGCCTGCGCTTGGTGAACGAGCGCCCCGCCACGCGGGTGCATCCGGTCACGGGCGAGACCGTGTGGTTCAACCACACGCAGGTGTTCCATGTGGCGGCCGCGGCACTCGAATACCACCGCATCCGCCAGCAGCAGAAAACCCTGCGCGCGATCTTTTTCGATGCACTCACCGCCGCGCTCACAGCGCTCAAGAAGCGCCGCAAGGCCGCCGTCGACCAGCCCATGCACGCCACCCACGGCGATGGCGGCGAGATTGATCCGGCGCATGTGAAAACCCTGGTCGACGCCATCTGGCGGCATCTGGTGATCGAACCCTGGCAAGTGGGCGATGTGCTGGCGATCGACAACCGCAGCACGGGCCACGGGCGCCTGCCGTTCACGGGCCCGCGCGAGGTGCTGGTGGCCTGGACCGGCGTGTGACGGACACCGCACCCGCGCTGCAATTCAGTCCAGCCGCTGCGCTGGCCTTGCAGGCGATTCTGGCGCTGGTGATTTTCGGTGTGTCGCTGGAGCTTTCCTTCAGCGATTTCCGCCGTCTGCTCGCCGCACCCCGGCCGGTGTTCGCGGCACTGCTGTCGCAGCTCATCGCGCTGCCGCTGCTCACCTGGGCGCTGATCTGGGCTGCTGATCCCGCGCCCGGCATCGCACTCGGCCTGATGATGACCGCCGCCTGCCCGGGTGGAAACATGAGCAATGTGCTGACCCACTGGAGCGGTGGCCGCACCGAGGTTTCGATGTCGGCGACGACCATTTCAAGTCTCATCTCGCCGCTCACCACGCCACTGACGTTCGCGCTGTTGGGCGGCCTGCATCCGGCCACGCAGAGCGCCCTGGCGAGCGTGAAAGTGCCGGCGCTCGAACTGGTGTTCACGATTGGCATTGCGCTGGTGCTGCCGCTGCTGGCCGGCATGACGCTGGCGCAGACGAAACCCGCATTGGCAAGGAAGCTGCAAAAACCGCTGCGCCGTTTCGGGCTGGTGGTGTTCACCGGTTTCGTGGCCTTGGCCCTGGCGGCCAACGGCAAACTTTTCCTCACTGTGCTGGCCTCGGTATTCGGCCTGGTGGCCGTGCACAACGCCTTGGCGCTGGCTTGCGGTTTCAGCTTTGGCACCTTGTTCAAGGTCGGCGAGGGCGCGCGCCGGGCCATCACGTTCGAGACGGGCATTCACAACACGGCGCTCGGACTGATGCTGGTGTTCACGTTTCTGCCCAGCCAGACCAGCATGATGCTGGTGCTCGGCTGGTGGGGTGTGTGGCACCTCATTTCAGGTGGTGCCCTGGCTTGGTTCTGGTCGCGCCGACCCGCATGATAAGCGTATGAAAGAACACATCAAGATCGTCGAAGTCGGTCCCCGCGACGGCCTGCAAAACGAAAAGCAGCGGGTGCCGACGGCGACCAAGATCGCGCTGATCGAACGGCTCGCGGCGGCTGGACTGAAAGAGATCGAAGCCACCAGTTTTGTCAGCCCCAAGTGGGTGCCGCAGATGGCCG
>JAUSQI010000117.1 GCA_030652575.1 Stagnimonas sp.
GTGGTCAAGAACATCACCGAATACGGTGCGTTCGTGGACCTGGGCGGCATCGACGGCCTGCTCCACATTACGGACATGACCTGGAAGCGCATCAAGGATCCGGCCGAAGTCGTCACCGCCGGCCAGGAAATCGAAGTCAAGGTCCTCAAGTACGACCGCGAGCGTCGCCGCGTGTCGCTTGGCCTCAAGCAGCTGGGCGCTGATCCGTGGGCCGACATCGCTCGCCGCTACCCGGTCAACACCCGCCTGTTCGGCAAGGTCACCAACATCACCGACTACGGCTGCTTCGTTGAAGTCGAGCCGGGTGTTGAAGGCCTCGTCCACGTCAGCGAGATGGACTGGACCAACAAGAACGTCAACCCCGGCAAGGCTGTGATGCTGGGCGACGAGACCGAAGTCATGATCCTCGACATCGACGGCGAACGCCGCCGCATCTCGCTGGGCATGAAGCAGTGCCGCCAGAACCCCTGGGAAGAGTTTGCCCAGAACCACCAGAAGGGCGACAAGGTGTCGGGTGCCATCAAGTCGATCACCGACTTCGGCATCTTCATCGGCCTGCCGGGTGGTATCGACGGCCTCGTGCATCTCTCCGATCTGGACTGGAACGAAGCCGGCGAAACCGCCGTGCGCCGCTTCTCGAAGGGTCAGGAAGTTGAGGCCGTGGTGCTCGCCATCGACGGCGCGCGCGAGCGCATCAGCCTGGGCGTGAAGCAGATCCAGCAGGATCCGCTGACGCAGTTCCTGGCCGAATACCCCAAGGGTGTGATGATCAAGGGCACCGTCAAGGCTGTGGACGTGAAGGGCGCTGACATCGAACTGCCTTACGGCGTCGAGGGCTACATCAAGGCGGGCGATCTGTCGCGCGACCGCGTTGAAGACGCCACCAAGGTGTTGCAGGTGGGCGGCACGCTCGAAGCCCGCTTCATCGGCATCGACCGCAAGACACGCGTCGTGACCCTTTCGGTTCGCGAGAAGGAAATCCAGGAAGAGCAGGAAGTGGTGGCCGAATACAGCCGCAATGCTTCGACTGGCAAGACCTCGCTCGGCGATCTGCTCAAAGATCAGCTCGGCTAATTTGCACCGCGAGTAGTTGAAAACAAGAAAGGCCGCGCTTGCGCGGCCTTTCTTGTTGGGGCTCCGTCACGGCCTCCGGCCGTGACGGGCGTCGTGGCCGCTGCGAGCAGTGCTCGCAGAAGCGCAGCGCGTAAGCTTGCGCAGCCCTTTTTTTTTGTCTATGGTGGCTTAACAACCTCTAATAACTATCTGAATCCCATGACGAAATCCGAACTCGTCGAAGTGCTGGCCTTCAAGCAGACGCACCTCATGCAGAAGGATGTCGAACTGGCCGTAAAGCTGGTGCTCGACCAGATCAGCAACGCGCTGGCGCGCCAAGCGCGGGTTGAGATCAGAGGGTTTGGCAGCTTTGCCTTGCATCACCGCCCTGCGCGCGTGGGCCGCAACCCCAAGTCAGGCACACCCGTGGAAATCCCTGCCAAGCATGTTCCTCATTTCAAGCCGGGCAAGGAAATGCGCGAGCGGGTCAATGCCGTAGCGCAGGAAGAAGCTGAAGCCGCTGCGGCCAGGAGCCTTGCATGATCCGCATCCTCATCATCGTCACGGTTTTTTTGGCGTTCGCGCTGGGCGTGGCCATCTGCCTCTCCAACTCGCAGCCGGTCGCATTCAATTACATCGCTGGGGTTATTTACGTCCCGCTGATCGTGCTGGTGCTCGCCGAGTTTTTCATTGTTGCCGCCTCCACGGCATTGCTCTGCTGGGCGCGCATCTTTGGCTTGAAGGGCGAAATTCGTCGCATTCGCCGTCAACTCAAGGATGCGCAAGCTGAGCTGCAAAGCCTGCGCAACCTGCCCCTGAAAGATCAGTGAGGGATCAGTAAGTGCTTGAAAGTCTCGCGCTGTGGCTCTTGCTGCCACTGGGTATCGCACTGGGCATCGCATTGGGTCGCAACCCGCGCAGCGTGCTGAGCGATTCTGAAATGCTGGCTGGCCTTACGCTGGCACAGGACAACCCCGACCGTGCCATCGCAGCGCTGACCAAAGCGATTGAACGCGATCCTGCCGCAGCGGAGCTCAACCTCACGCTCGGCGCTTTGTTCCGCAAGCGCGGTGAAATCGATCGTGCCTTGCGCCTGCATGAAAACGTGCTTGCGCAGCCCGAGCTCAAACCCGATACGCGTGCGCTGGCGCTCTATGAGCTCGGGCAGGACTGCGTCAAGGCGGGTCTGCTGGATCGCGCGGAGGAAGTGCTGAAGAAGGCGGCACAGCATCCTGCTTTTGATGCCCTTGCCTACGAGCAGTTACTGCCGATTCACGAGCAGATCGGCGATTGGCAGCAAGCCACCCAAGTGGCCGAACGGCTGGAGTCTTTGAAAGGCCAGAGCTATGCCACGGTTCGTGCGCACTATCTGCTGGAGCTGGCCGACGAGTGCCGCCAACGTGACGATGCCGTGCAAGCCATCAAACTCGCCTTGCGTGCGCTGGATACTGATGCGCACTGCGTGCGTGCCAATCTTTTTCTGGGCCATGTGTACGAATCCACCCAGTCTTGGGAGGAATCGCTCGCCGCCTATGCCCGCGTGCCTGCGCAGGACGCACGCTTTCTTTCGGAAGTGATTCCTGCTGTCGAGCGGGTCTGCATCGCCAACCAACAGCCACAGGCCCTGCATGATTTTCTCGATCATCTGGAAGAACACCACGGCCTGGACTCCGCTGTCTGGCTTGCCCGTGCGCAATTGATCGGCGATGGCAACGCGCAAGCAAAGTATTTGGCAGACAAGCTTGCTCAAAAGCCTTCATGGCGTGGGCTGATCCAATTCTTGAGCTTGCCACCCGCACAAGAAGCAGGCGTGCTTTCAGCGCCCGTGCAGTCTTTTCGAGATGCATTGACGAAGCTTCTGCAACGCCGTCCGCATTACCTGTGCGCACACTGTGGCTTCACACCCTCGTTGTTGTTTTGGCGCTGCCCAAGTTGCAAGCAGTGGGGCACGGTCGCACCGGCTGAAGATAGTCTCTAGGGAGCGTTGACAATTGTCTCTTGTACGGAGGCGCGGTATTGAGTACATAGCTTGTCGGACCTTTGGCGAGCCTGACGATGCGCAAGACGTTGACGAATGCCCAGTGGAAGCGGATTGAGCACTTGCTGCCTGGCAAGGCGACGGATCGCGGGGTAACGGCGGCGGACAACCGGCTGTTTGTGGAGGCTGTGCTGTGGATTGCCTGCACCGGCGCGCCGTGGCGCGATCTGCCGTCGGACTGCGGGCCGTGGAACTCGGTCTATCAGCGGTTTGCGCGCTGGAGCCGTTCCGGGGGTGTGGCAACAGGTTTTTGAGCACCTGTCCCAAGACCCTGACTTCGAGGACGTGCTGATCGATTCCACGCTGGTGCGGGTGCATCAGCACGCGGCCAGTGCTAAAAAAAGACTGCACGAAGGGCCGCTCTCGCGGAGGGGCTAACCACCAAGATTCACGCCGCCGTGGATGCTTTGGGCAAATCCACTGCGCTGGCATCTGAGCGCGGGCCATGAAGCCGACATCACGCACGCCCCAACGCTGCTGGACAATCTTCCGGCCCAGACAGTCATTGCCGACAAGGGCTACGACGCCGATTCACTGGTCGAATGGCTGCGACAGCGACACATTGGCGTCGTCATCCCACCACGCTGTCATCGCAAAACACCCCGAAGCTATGACCAATGGCGCTACCGCGCCAGAAACCTCGTGGAGCGATTCTTCCTGCACCTGAAGTCCTTCCGGCGAATCGCAACCCGATACGAACAACTCCAACACACCTTCAACGCCTTCATTACCATCGCCGCTTGCATCAAATGAATGCGCTAATTGTCAACGCGCTCCAGTCAAGTCAGTGCACTGTATTGGGCACAAGGGGTGTGGCACACGCTTGTGCAACAACACAATGGTGCGGGCAAGCACAACCTGATTGATTGCTCATCGCGCCCAGACTGCATCGCTCTCAAAAAGTTCTGCGCATTCAGCATAAACACGCCCGAATTGCCTTGACCTCGTGTGAATGGACGCTTAAGTTTGATGACAGGCAAATTAAGCTTTGCAGATGGTCCGGCAATTGCTAAGCCACACGTGCGGCACCAGTGAAGGTACCTAAGCTAACTACGTATGGGAGAAGTAAATGAAACAAAATGAAGAAAGAGGCATTGGCCGTCTTTCGGCCTTTGCTCTTGCGATCGGCATGATGAGCGCGACGTCTGCTGTCGTTGCTCAAGAAGCTACCGTTGCAGCACCGCCGGCTGTCGATACGACCACCCCCGTTGAGCCCGAGCCAGCCGCGACTGATTCGAAGTCTGTAAAGCTTGACAAGGTTCAAGTCACGGGTTCTCGCATTAAGTCCCCTAATTTGACGAGTTCCAGCCCGATCACCACGGTGAACAGCGCTGAGATTAAGTTTCAGGGCACGACACGTGTTGAGGATTTGCTCAACAGCCTGCCTCAG
>JAUSQI010000118.1 GCA_030652575.1 Stagnimonas sp.
CATGTCGCCGATCTCGTCCAGGAACAGCGTGCCGCCATCGGCCAGTTCGAATCTGCCTTTGCGAGCGGTTATTGCGCCGGTGAAAGCGCCCTTCTCGTGGCCGAACAGCTCGCTTTCGAGCAACTCGCTGGGGATCGCCCCGCAGTTGACCGCGACGAAGGGTTTGTCCTTGCGGCGCGACTGGGCGTGGATGGCGCGGGCCACCACCTCCTTGCCAGTGCCACTTTCACCTGTGATGAGCACGGTGGTATCGAAGCTCGCCACCTGCTCCACCATGCGGCGTACGCGGCGCACGGCGTTGCTGTTGCCGGTGGGGCCTTTGCTGGCGACAGTGTCGAGCACTTCGCGCTCCATGCGGGTGAGTCCGGCGCGTTTCAGCAGCTCGTTGAGCTGGGAATATTTGAGCGGCAGGTCGAGATTGATGCAGGCCGATTCGTGCAGGTCGAAGCGCGCCGCGGCGTTGCCGAGCTGCTCGGAGAGCACCAGCAACGGCGGGTGCAGATGGTCGCGCTTGAGCCAGTCGACAAAGCCATTCAGAGCGCTCTCGTCGAGCACCTTGCCGACGATCACCGCCACCCAGTCCGCCGGCTTGGCACCGCTGTTGGCGAGATGGCCGCAGCGGTCCTGCACCACCGGAGCGTAGTCGATGAACTGCAACAGGCTGCGCAGGCTCTGTGCGCGTTCTTCATCGGCATCGATCACCAGTACGCGGGACTCAGCCATGTGCCATCTCCGTGTTGATCTCGTTCAGCAGGGCGTCGATGGTGGTGTCGAAATCCTGCTTGCTGAGAAAGCCGTCGGCGCCGGCACGCGCGGAATGCTCGCGATGCTCGGCATCGTTGTGGTGGCTGGCGATGAAGATGATCGGCGGCGCATCCTGCGCCTTGATGAGCCGCGTGGCTTGCAGGCCGCCCATGCCGGGCATGGAGAGATCCATCAGGATCAGGTCGGGCTTCAGGACTTCGGACATGCGCACCGCATCGAAACCTGTGTAGCCGCGACCGACGATCTCCAGCCGTGGATTAGCCTTGAGCAGGTGCATGGCGAGGGTCAGGAATGCCTCGTTGTCGTCGATTAACAGCGTTCTGAAGGTCCTCTTCTCTGCGCTCATTGCTGTGCTCCTTGCCGGGTTGCCACCAACCGCCTAAACCGCCATTGCCATTACAGGTTCCACCTTGCGTTCCGGTGCGCTCACGATCTTCATGCCCTCGCGATATTTCGCCACCGTGCGCCGCGCCACCCGCACACCTTTACGCAGCAAGATTGCGCTGATGGCCCCGTCGCAAAGGGGCTTCGCCGGATTTTCGGCGTCAATAAGCTGACGAATCATCGCCCGCACCGCCACACCCGAAGATTCCGCCTCGCCAGCATTCAAGGAAACGCTGAAGAAGTGCTTGAGCTCGAACACGCCCCAGGGCGTGGAGACATATTTGTTGGTGGTGACCCGCGAGATGGTGGATTCGTGCATTTCGATGGCCACCGCCACTTCGCGCAGCGTCAGCGGCTTCATGGCGACTTCGCCCTGGGTCAGGAAGCTGTTCTGCCGCTCGAATATCGCCTTGGTGGTTTTCAGCAGGGTGTCGTGGCGCATCTCAAGTCCGCGCAGCAGCCAGCGGGCTTCGTTGAGTTTCTCTTTCAGGCCACGGCCCTGCGGGGCGTCGTTGAGCACCTGCTCGTAGAGCCGGTTGAGACGCACGCGCGGCAGCGTCGCCGGGTTGAGTTCGAGCTTCCAGGCACCCGGCGCGCCGGTGACCAGTACGTCCGGCACGATGGCGCGGGCGGCATCGTCGTTGGGCTCCTGCCCCGGTTTGGGGTTCAAGGTGCGGATCAGCATCATCGCGGCGGCGAAACGCTCGGGGCTCACGCCCAGCTGCACCCGCAGCGCCTCGCGATTGCGGGCACCGAGAGCGCTCAGGTGATCCATCACCAGCTGTTCGGCCAGGGTCTTGCCCGGCGTACCGGCGCGCACCTCGGCCAGTTGCAGCAGCAGGCATTCGCGCAAATCGCGGGCGGCGAAGCCACTCGGGGCCAAGCGACGGATCAGCACCAGCGCACGACGCACCACGGCGGGCTCGGCCTGCGCGGCGGCGCAGAGCTGGGCCAGATCGGCGCGCAGGTAACCGGCATCGTCAATCGACTCCAGCAGCGCCAGCACGGCGCGCTGGGTTTCCGCGTCCTCGATCTCGGCGGCCAGCTCGGCTTCGAGCGTGGCGCGCAGGCCGGTGGTGGGCGCGGCGGCACGGCGCATGGGGTTGTCGTCTTCGTCGTCGCTGTCGCCAGCGGCGGCGCTCCAGGCCTCGCTCACCGCAAAGCTGTCGTCGATGTCGATATCACCGCTGCCTGTCGCAGCGGGTTGTTCGCTGGCGTGTTCGGCGCTCGGCGGCGCATCCATCGCCTGGGTCACGCCCTCGCCCACCACGCTGGCGAAGCTCAGCTCGGCCTCGCTCGCCGGTGCGGCTTCGGTCGTCTCGGCTTCGAGCAAGGGATTGCTCTCCAGCGCGTTGACGACTTCCTGCTCCAGTTCGAGCGAGGAAAGTTGCAGCAGGCGGATCGACGCCACCAGCTGCGGCGACATGCTGGCTTGCTGGCTGACGTGAAGTTTGAGGTTGGGGTTCATCGAGTGCTCCCGACTGTTTCGCGCCAGCCCAAGTCCCGGCTGACGCAGAACAGATTGAAGAGCCGCAGCCCCGCCAGACATAGGAACGTTTCTGACAGCCTGTAAGGCCTCGCCTTACACGCGACGGAAGTCCGTCATCCGATTACGCACTCGATCACAAGTGCTAAATCTCGCCGTTGTCCATGCCGGCCTTGATCGCAAACCGCATCAAAGCGTTGACGCCGTATAGCCCGAGCACGCCTGCCAGTCGGGCACGATGGGTCTCGACGGTCTTGACCGAGACGCCCATCAGCGCGGCAATTTCCTTGGTGGACTTGCCGCGCGCCATCAATCGCAACACTTGCCGCTGACGAGCGGTCAACACGCCTTCCCGTTCGTCACGGCCGCGGATGCGACGGTCGAACGCCGCGGCAGAGACCTTGGGCGAGAGATAGTTCTGGCCTTTGGCGATGGCCTTGAGCGCGAGCGCAAGCTCCATCGGCTCGGCCTCTTTCACCACATAACCGATGGCCCCGGCCTGCATGGCGTTGCGCACATGGTTGGGCTCGGTGCGGGCAGTGAGAAACAGCACTTTCACCTCGGGATAGTGGCGGCGAATTTGCAGCGTGACTTCCTGCCCGCCCATGCTGGTCAGCACGTGTTCGACAATCACCAGATCGGGCCGCGTGCGCGACACCAGCTCCAGCAGCGCCTGGCCGTCGCCGGATTCCGCCACCAGTTCGATCTTCGGCTCGGTGATCGCCTCCAACAGCAACCGCACGCCGGCGCGCACCAGTGTCAGTTCATCGCCCAGCACCACGCGCATCACATTCGGTTTGCTCATCCGCGCACGTTAACCGGTTCACGCCCCGGCCCCAATCGTAAGCACTACGAACGTTGCGACCTGGCCTCGGCAATGGCGCGCCGGTGCAGCTGGAAGATATGGCGATCCAGCACCGCTTGTGCAGCCTCACCCAGCGGCAGCAGACGGGCTTGCACGCAGCTGCGGCCGTCCCCTTGCGCGGTGACCTCGGCGATCTCGGCCGGCCAGCACATGGGCTCGGGTGCGGCGGGGTGCAGCCAGAGTGCGACCGCACCACTGCTGCCCAATGCGGGCGGATGGGCGCTGTGCCAGCTGCACGCGGTGCCGCTCAGTTGCAGCTCGATGGCCGCAGGCCGTGAGCCGTCGCGGCCCAGTGCCAGCGCCAGCAGCTCGATCAGCAATTGGGTTTTCTGGTGCAGACGCGCCACTTCGAGTTCCAGACCCAGCGCCTCCTCGTTGACCAGCGGCGGGCGCTCGGCCAGCGATACCGCAGTGGCCAGCGCACGCACGGCGGCAGTACCGGCCTCCGCACTCTTGAGACCTTCACCTGTCTGCCAAGCGAGTGGCACGCAGAGAGGCACCGAAAGCTGTTCCGCGTTCATGGCCCTTCGCCGGTGGGGCCGACATGCCAGTGCGGCGTCTTCTGGCGACCCAGCGCATTGAGCTCTGCCGCCGTCTGCGAGCGATTGATTTCGAGGCAGGACAGCACGGCCTGGTCCATATCGAGCATGGCGCAGCAAGCTTCGATCATCGCCGTGCGCTCGCTCGGCAGCACCGACTGCTCGAAGAAGCTGTGCAGCAGCGCATCACGGCGCGCCTGCGCCGTGGCGGCTTCCTGCAGCCGACCGCCCAGCACATGTGCACGCAACTCGTCGGTGAGCCGCAGCAGTGTGCGCAGCGTCAGCACGCGATCGCGTGGCAGGGGTTCCATCGCATGCCTGAGGTCTCTGGCGGTGAAACCAGTGGCTGCACCGGCGCTCACGCCGCCACTCCCAGATGGGCAGTGGTGACCGCGCGAATCTCGTTGGCGGCCAGGCCATCCCAGCCCGCCTTGATCTGCCCGAGCAGGCCGGAAACCTCGTCCAGCATCTCCACGTCGTTGCCGACATTGGCCTGTGCCAAGCGACGCATCACATAGTCGTAGAGGCGATCCAGATTCGTCGCCAGCTCGCCGCCGACCTTGGTGTCGAGCGACATCTTCAGGTGCTCGACGATGGCGACGGCTGCCGAGATGCGGCCGGCCTTTTCGGCCAGTGCGCCGCGCTGCATCGCACCCTTGGCGATGGCGACGCGCTCCAGCGCACCGGCCAGGCAGATCTCGATCAGCTTGTGCGGGCTGGCGGTGAACACTTCGGCGGCACGGGTTTGCTGGTAGCTGCGGAGAAAGGGATTGTTCGATTGCATGGCCGGGTCCTGTGTGGGTGTGCGCTTACTCCCTGCATCGGCGGCAAGTGCCGCAACTTGAGCCACTGGAACCCTATTTTTCTGCCGTCTGCGGCCCCACAAAAAAGCCGGCCCGAAGGCCGGCTGCTTGCACCGCAAGCGCTACGAGTTGTTGGTGTAACCCGGCAGATTGGCGAGCTGCTGCGTGAGGTAGTTACTGGTGGTCCTGAGCTGGCTGATGATGGTGTCGAGCGCGGTGAACTGCGCGCGGTAGCGGCTCTCGACCCTGCTCATGCGATTGTCGAGCGCATCCTGCTGCTTGGTGATGTCCTTGAGCTGGGCATTGAGATTGTCCTGCTTGGTCTTGATGCGGCCGTCGGACTTGAGGTAGTCCTCGGCAATCGTGAAGATCTTGCCGCCATAGCCATCGGCACCGAACAGATTCGTGATGCTGGCGGGGTCGGCGGCCAGCACCGTCGCGAACTTGTCGGCATCGAGCTTGAAGGAGCCATCGGTGCTGCCGGTGATGCCGATCTGCGACAGGTTCTGCACGCTGCCACTGCCCACCGACGAGGCCATCACCGACCTCGCCTGCTGGGCCAGGCTGCGCACCGTCGAGTCACCCAGCAGCGGGCCACCGGTCTGCGTCGTCGCGTCGTAGCGCGAATAGGTGGCGATGGTCGCGTTCAAGACGTTGTAGCGGGTGACGAAGTTCTGCGCCGCATTCGTGGCTGCCGTGATGTCCACCGCCACTGCGACGTTGAACTGGGTGCCGGGCTCCGCCTTGGTGGCGGCAAAGCTCACGCCCTGCACGGCATCGGCGAAGACATTGGTGCTGCTCTCGAAGTCGTAGCTGTCGATGGTGATCTTGGCGTTCTGCGCCGGGTCGATCTCGTCCAGCTGCGAATTGCCGCTGTTGAAGCTCAGCGCATCCAGCCCGGTACCCGTGGGCACGATGGGCTGATCAGAAAGATCAGTGGCGGTGACGGTGATCGCGCCGTCTTCGCCGGTGGCATTGCTGCTCAGCGTGAGCCGCACGCCGGCGGCGGTGTTGAGCAGCGAGGCGCGCACGCCCTTGTTGTCGCTGGCGTTGTTGATGGCGTCGCGGATCGCACCCAGCGAGGGGTCGTCTGCACTCACCGTCACTTCGAAGGCCTTGCCGCCGACCGAGATGCTGAGCTTGCCGCTGCCCACGGTGGCGCTGCTGCTGCCATAGGGCGCGCTGGCCAGCTTGTGGGCCTTGGCGAGCTGCACCACCTCGACGCTGTAGCTGCCGGCAGCCGCCGTGGTGGTTGCAGTCGCCGTCAGCAAGGTGGTGTTGGCCGAAGTGGCGGCGAGCTTGGTGGCGGCACCGTCGCGCAGGGCCTTGGCGGCATCCTGAAACCCCGCGAGTGCGGAACGAAACCCACCCACGGCAGAGAGCGTGGTTTGCGCTTTGCTCTGCGCCTTGGCGATGCGGGTATCCGGCGCCGCGCGCTCGGCGGCGACCAGCTGCGAGACCAGGCTGGCAACGTCCAGGCCCGAGCCCAGACCGGCGGAGGTGATGGCGGCCATGTCTTTTCTCCTAGGCCCGCTGGCGGATCAGGCCGAGGCGGTCGTGTTCGAGATAACGCGCGATGCGCAGTGCCTCCAGAGAGGGCATCTGCCGCAGCACCTGGCCGCTTTCGGCGTCGATGATCGACACCACCAGCTGGCCCGCGTCGCGGTCCACCGCGAAGCGCAAGTCGGTGCGGCTGCCGGCCACATAGCGGTTGAGTTCTTCAATCGCCTTGCCCAGCCCGGCACTCTCATCGGGTTCGGGTTCGGGTTCTGCTGCCGCCGCCTTGGCAGCCAGCGGCAGTGGCAAGACCACGGCCGGCTTTACAGCTGCCGTGGCATAGGTATTGGGGGTGATGCTTGAAAGTTCGGTGGACATGGCAATAGCCCTCCTCAACAAAAATGGGGCAGCCATCCATGGCGTGACGGCTGCCCCTTGAACTAACCCCGGCCCGGCCATCCCTGGCCGAGCGTAAGGGCGCGCGAGCGGTGCTCGCTTAGGCCGCCCTTACCCACGGAGCAGAGCCAGCACACCCTGGGGTGCGGAGTTGGCTTGGCTCAGCATCGCCGTGCCGGCCTGTTGCAGGATCTGGCCGCGGGTGAGCGCTGCGGTTTCCTTGGCGAAGTCGGCGTCCTGGATGCGGCTGCGTGAAGCCGAGAGGTTCTCGGACTGCGTCGCGATGTTGGCCACCACCGAGCTGAAGCGGTTCTGGATGGCACCCAGGTTGGCACGCGTGGTGTTGACGGCCGACAGTGCCGCGTCGATGGAGCTGAGTGCGGTGTCTGCACCGCCCGTGGTCGAGAGATCCAGCGAGGCAAAACCGGTGGAAGCCGTGGAGGTCGTTGTGCCTGCTGCGATACCCACCAGTGCTGCCGTTGCCGAAGCACCTGCCAGCACGATGTTGCCGGTCGAAACCAGTGTGGTCGTGGTAGCGGTTTCGTTGATGGCGTAGACGCCGGTGGTGTCGCTCACCGAGTTCACTGCATCGCGGAAGCCGCCTGCACGCTCGCTGGCCGAAGTGGCGACGGCAATCGCACCGACGCTGGTGCCGTTGATCGTCACGCCGCCATCGGCAATCGCCGTGAAGGTGGTTGCGGCCACACCTGTCACTTCAGCACGGTTGTAGGTGCCGAGGTTGGCCGAGCTGGCATCGACGATCGCGGAGACGTTGATGGTCTCACCGGCGTTGGCGCCAACCTGAAAGGCCTGGTTGGTGAACGAGCCATCCAGCAATTTCTTGCCGTTGAAGCTGGTCGTGGAAGCCACACGGTCAATTTCCGCTTTGAGCTGCTGCGCTTCGGTGTTGAGCGAGGCGCGGTCGGAGTCGCTGTTGGTGGCGTTGCGGCTCTGCACGGCCAGTTCACGAATACGTTGCAGGTTGTTGGTGACTTCGCCCAGTGCGCCTTCAGCGGTCTGCGCCAGCGAGATGCCGTCGTTGGCATTGCGCGAGGCGACGTCGAGGCCCTTGATCTGGCTGGTGAAGCGCGATGCGATGGCGAGGCCGGCGGCGTCGTCCTTGGCGCTGTTGATGCGCAGGCCTGAAGACAAGCGCTGCAGGGAAGTGTTGAGGTCGTTCTGGGAGGCGCTCAGGTTGCGCTGAGCATTGAGGGAAGCGACGTTGGTATTAATGACTGCGGACATGGCGATACTCCTTGACTGTGGTAATCCGGACATTCCGGCTTTGGGCTACCAGCGGTTCGTGGATGACGCGCCGCTGCTACAAGCCGGTTAACGAACTGCCGCATAGTTTCTTGAGGCGATTTGGCGCAAGACCGATGAGCGGACATGTGAGCGCGCTCAAAAGGTGTTGCGGGATGAAACGCTCGCGGCATCGCGGCTTTTCGCCACGCGTGCCACGGCTGCCGTGAGTTTTTCCGCGTACTGCGGGTCTGTCGCATAACCGGCCTTTTGCAGACCCTGCGCAAACTGCTGCACGCTGCCGCCGGCCTTGATGGCCTCGGCGTAGCGCGGGTTGCCCTTGAGGAAGCGCACGTAATCGGCAAAGCCGTCGGCGCTGCTGTCATAGGCACGGAACTGCGCCTGCTCGGTGCGGGTCGTGCCGCCATCCATCTCGGTGGTCTTGGCAGTGACCTTGTCACCCTGCCAGCGGCTGTCTGCCTTGATGCCAAACAGGTTGTTGCTGCCGCCACCCGGCTGGTGCGCGCCCCAGCCGGTTTCGAGTGCAGCGTGGCCCACCACGGCCTCGGTCGGCAGACCCAGCGCATTGGCGGCGGTCTCGGCCTGCTGCCAGATGTTCTTGACGAAGCTGGTGATGCGGTCGGTGATCGGCAGTGTGCTGACAGGCGTCGCCGCTGCGGCAGACATATGCGTTATTGCAGAAGGCACTTTGGTATCGAGCGTCGGAGCGCTGGGCACCTTTGAACCCCGTAACTGCTGCACCAGCACATCGGCCAGACCCAAGCCCTTGGCGCTGATCTGCTGCGCCATCTGCTGATCGAACATGTCCTTGTAGAGGTCGAGCCCGCTGCCGCCCATCAAGTCATCGCCGAGCGCCGTGGCGCGACTGGACTTGAGCACCTGCTGCGTCAGCAAGGCCTCAAATTGCTGTGCGACCTTGCGGATGGTCGCGTCGTCCTGCGGACTTGTGGCCGCATCGCGCCGGAGTCCGGCGAGGGCCGAACCGCTCAACGCATTGCCGGCGTCGATATTGTTCATTAAATGATGATCAGCTCAGCGCGCAGGGCCCCAGCCTCTCGTAATGCTTCCAAGATGGCGACGAGATCGCCGGGGGCGGCACCCACCTGGTTGACCGCCCGCACGATCTCGTCCAGCGACACTCCAGCATCGAACTTGAACAACCGTCCCGAACCCTGCTCGATGCCGATGTTCGACAGCGGTGCGGCCACCGTCTGCCCGTCCGAGAACGCGCCCGGCTGGCTGACCGCCGTGCGCTCGGTGATGGTGACGCTGATCGACCCATGCGCCACCGCCGCCGGCCGCACCTGCACGCGCTGGCTGATGACGACCGTGCCGGTGCGCGAGTTGATGATGACGCGCGCCGGTGCCTCGCCCGGATCGACCTCGATGTTCTCCAGTTCGGAGAGATAGTCGGTGCGCAAGGCCACACTTTCCGGTGCCCGCACCGCGACCGTCATCGGGTCGACTGCCTGTGCCGTGCCCGCGCCCATGCGGCCGTTGACCGCCGCCGCCAGCCGTGCGGCCGTGGTGGCGTCGCTGCGGTTGAGGTTGAGGCGCACCTCGGGGGCGGCGCTCCAGGCCGTCGGTGCGGCGCGTTCGAGTGTGGCGCCATTGGGGATGCGACCGTCGCTGGGGATGTTGATGGACACGCGCGAGCCATCCTTGCCGTCGATGCCCAAACCGCCCACGACGAGGTTGCCCTGCGCCAGCGCATACACCTCGCCATCGGCACCGCGCAGCGGCGCCATCAGCAGCGCGCCGCCGCGCAGCGAACCGGCGTTGGCGATGGACGACACCGTGACGTCGATGCGCTGCCCCGGCTTGCCGAAGGCGGGCAGCTCGGCATGCAAAGCGACGGCCGCGACATTCTTGAGCTGCGGGTTGACGTTGGGCGGGATGGTCACGCCGAGCTGCTGCAAGGTGGCCTTCAGCGATTGCACCGTGAACTGCGCCTGCGAGGTCTGGTCGCCCGTGCCGTTGAGGCCGACCACGAGGCCATAACCGACCAGCGCATTGCCGCGCACGCCCTGCACGCTGGCGAGGTCCTTGATGCGTTCGGCATGGGCGGTCGGCACCAGCAGCACCAACGCAAGCAGTAGGGTGGATAAGCGCAGCGCATCCACCAGGATTTGCGTGCGCGGCTTGGCGGATGCGCTGCGCTTATCCACCCTACGAATGAAGTCGTTGGTCATGGCAGGCTCCTTAAAAAGGCATCCAGGGCGAATCGAAGAAGCGCGCGAGCCAGCCCTTGGCATTGGAATCCGCGAGTGCGCCCTTGCCCTGGTAGACGATGCGCGCCTCGGCGATGCGATCACTGGTGATGGTGTTGGCGGGCGTGATGTCGGCGCTGCGCACCAGGCCTTCGAGTCGCACGGTCTCCTCGCCCTGGTTGAGGCGCAGGCGCTTTTCGCCGGCGATGCGCAGCACGCCGTTGCTCAGGCGCTCGACGACGCTGACGGTGAGGCTGCCTTCCAGCTTGTTGCTTTGCGCGCTGGCACCCGCGCCGCCAAAGGTGCTGCTGCCGGAGATGCCGGACTCGAAACCGATGCCCTGCCCCAGCAGTTTCACGTCACCCAGCTCGACGCTGCTGGCCTTGTTGGTGGAGGTGGTGGCGCTCTTGCTGGCCTGGGTCTTCTCGACCAGCAGCACGGTGAGCAGGTCGCCGCTGTTGCGGGCCTTCACGTCCTCGAACAGGTTGAGTCCCTGGTAGGGGCGATACAGAGAGCCTTCGCTCGCCACGCTGTTGACGACCGGCGGTGGAACGACCGTGGGCGGCGGCAGGCGGCCTTCGGGGATCGGGCCTGCGGCGCAGCCAGCCAGCACCAGGGCAGCCACCAGCAGCAGACAGGTGGCGATGTTGACGCCGAAAAGCACCAGCGGCAGCTGGGCGGGGCGATGGCGGTGCAGTCTCATGGCGCGTCTCAGCCCAAGCGTTGCGTGATGAACTGCAACATCTGGTCGGTGGTCGAGATCGCCTTCGAGTTCATCTCGTAGGCGCGCTGGGTTTCGATCATGTTCACCAACTCTTCCACCACGTTGACGTTGCTGGCTTCGAGCGAGCCCTGCACCAGGGTGCCGAAGCCTGCGGCCCCGGCGGTGCCGGTCTGCGGCGCGCCGCTGGCGGCGGTCTCGGCGTAGAGGTTCTCGCCCTTCGACAGCAGACCGGCCGGGTTGATGAAATCGGCGATCTGGATCTGCCCGGCCTGGGTGGCGGCCGCCTGCCCGGCAACGACGACACTGACGGTGCCGTCGCTGCCGATGTTCACGCTCTGCGCGCCCTGCGGCAGCGTGATGCCGGGTTGCAGCTTGAGGCCGCCGCTGGTCACCAGTTCGCCATCGGGATTGGTGCGGAAGGAGCCATCGCGGCTGTAGGCGACGCTGCCATCCGGCATCTGCACCTGAAAGAACCCGCGGCCGTTGATGGCGAGATCCATGCTGTTGCCGGTCTGTTGCAGATTGCCTTGCGCGAAGCTCTTTTCGGTGGCCACCACCCGCACGCCGGTGCCCAGCGTGAGGCCAGTGGGCGCGACATCGTTCTGCGTGGTGGCCGAGCCGGGTGCGACCTTGCTCTGGTAGAGCAGGT
This sequence comes from Stagnimonas sp., assembly GCA_030652575.1. Classification (GTDB taxonomy): domain Bacteria; phylum Pseudomonadota; class Gammaproteobacteria; order Nevskiales; family Nevskiaceae; genus Stagnimonas. The sequence goes on from JAUSQI010000118.1 coordinate 11,582, forward strand.
CCTCGAATGCGGCACGGCCCTTCTTGAAACCGGTGGTGTTGACGTTGGCGAGGTTGTTGCTCACCACGGCCATGCGCGTCTGCTGCGCATCGAGGCCGGTCTTGGCAATCCAGAGAGCGGGGTTCATATCGTCAACCTTGCTGGGAACTTGAGCGCCCTTGCTCCAAGTTCTGCGCCAGCCTTTTGTCAGGGTTTTGACGCGCCCCGGAAATCGGTGCGACGGAAGCCCGACGTTCGCGCCGCCGAAGGGCTGGTATGGCACTTGCCATGAGGGCTGCAAGCCTTCGCAAAGACCGCCCGCCATGAAGCTCCGCCACCTCGTCCTGTTTCTGCTTAGCCCCCTCGCCGCGCAAGCCAGCGATGGCGTGAGTGCGGCGATGCAGGCGGCCGCGAGCGTCTGGCCCGCTGCAAAAATCACTCCTTTAATGAGCGGCGCACCTTGCGCCGCCGAGGTGGTTGCCGATGCGCCCAGCAGCGCCCGCAATGGCCTCGCACAAGTGCGGGTGCGCTGCACCGGCACGCCGGGCTGGACGCGCTACATCGCCCTGCGTGTCGAGCAGACCACGCTCATCGCCGTGCTGCGTGCGCCGCTCGCGCACGGCCAGCCACTGACCGCAGACGCCATCGACTGGCAACCACGCGATGCCTTGAAGCTGCCCGCCGACGCGCTCACCCAAGCGGCCGCGCTGCCTGCCCTCACCGCCCGTCGCGACCTGCCCGCCGGCAGCGTGCTGGCGCAAAGCCAGTTCACGGCACCCAAGACCATCGAACGCGGCCAGACGGTGACGCTCATCTCCCGCGCTGCCGGCATGGAAGTGCGCGCCCCCGGCGAGGCGCTGGCCGATGCCGCGCTTGGCAGCCGGGTGCGGGTGCGCAACAGCAATTCACGCCGCATCGTTGAGGGAATCGCCAAAGCCGATGGCACCGTAGAGGTCACGCTATGACTTTTCTCTCGCAATCCGCCAGAAATCGCACACGCCGTTCGTCGGCCGCACGGCAGTTTTTTGGCGAGACCCCTCAAGTTTTGAAAACGGCGGTCGAAAACGCACTCAAGGCAGCACTTTCGCTGCCCGCACGGAGCATCAAGCCATGAGCGCACGCATCGACGGTTCCTCAATCATCTCGATTGATTCGTATCGCACGAACGCACGGCCCGCGGCCGGTGCGTCCGTTGCACCCGTAGCGCCGGCAAGGGCTGCGGATACTGTCCGCCTGTCGGACGACGCCGTGGGCTTGAGTGCGCTCGACAAGACGCTCTCCAGCATCCCCGCCGTCGACCACGGGCGCGTGGCCGCGATCAAAGCCGCAGTGACCGAAGGGCGATATGTCATCGACCCCGAAGCCATTGCCACCCGGCTGAGCCATTTCGACTGGCAGCTGGAGAACTGACCGCACAACCCGAGCGCCATGACCGAGACCTTCCACGCGTCGCCTCTCTCAAACCTGATCGACCGCCAACTGCATGCCGCCGGCGCGCTGGAAGGCCTGCTGATGGCTGAATACAGCGCCCTGCTCAGCAGTGACCTGGCCGCCCTCACCGACCTGGTCGCGCAGAAGCGCAGCACGGCGGAATCGCTGGAACACAGCAGCGTCGCGCTCAGCGAGTTCACCGGTGGCGCACCGGAAAAAGCCGTGCTGCAGGCCGGTGCTGTCGCCATCGAAAAATGGCAACGACTGGGTGCGATCGCCAACCGCCTGCGGCGGCAGAATCTCGCCAACGGTGCGCTGCTCAACGAGCGCCAGAACCGCCTGCGCTGGGTGGCCGAACGCGCCAGCGGCGGTGCGCAAACCCTGTATGGCCCGGGCACCTCCACCGGGTTAGCCTCGGCACTGAGCGGCCGCAGCCTGGCGCGGATCTGAAGCCATGACCGTCGCCGACCTGTCGCCGCCGCCTGTTGCGCCTGACGCCGCCAATGTGCCTCGCACGCCCCGCTGGATCAGCGACGCCGAGACCATCGGCAACCTGCTGTCGCAAGCCGCCGCCAAGCGGGTGGTGATTGCCATTGGCGGCAGCGACGGCCCCCGCAACGCCTTGCTGCTGCTGACCGACCCGGTGGCGCAACGGCTCATCATCGACCCGCCGTTCCCGACCCTGCCGCAGGTACTGGAGCCGGGGGCCATGCTGTCGCTCGCGACGCGTCTCGACGGCGCATCGCTCGACTTCATGGCCGCGTTCGAGCATTACGCGGAGGTGGGCGGCGAAGAAGCTTTTGTGCTGCGCTGGCCCGAGCGCCTGCGCTACCTGCAACGCCGCAGCGCCTACCGCCTGGGCATACCGCGCGAGTTGCATGTGCCGCCCGCGACCTTGCGCGACCAACGCGGGCCGGTGAAGGCGACGCTGGTGGATCTCTCGCGCTTCGGCGTGGGGGCGACGGTTGCGCGCCACACCGAGATCAGGCCGGGGCAGTCCATGGATTGCACCATCCGCGTCGACGAAGTGGAGTTCACCGCCAGCGCCGAGGTGCGCAGCTGCATCGCCAGCCTCGACCGATTGAGACTGGGTTTGCAGTTCGGCGAGATTTCACCTGCCGCCGCCGCCAGACTTTCTGCAGCCGTGGCGAAACTGGAACGCGTGACGCTGCGCCGCGCGGCCGAACAACGCGGACGCGTGAGCTGACCTGCTCGCAACGCTGCGGCCTATCATCGGCGCTTGATCCGCGGAGCCGCTGCCTTGAAGAAATCCCTTGCCGTGCTGCTGGTGGCCCTGCTGCTGCCGTGGTGTGCAACGCACGCCATGCCCGATCTCGTCGTGCTGGTGCGCCATGCCGAAAAGGCGACCGCACCGGCCGATGATCCTGCGCTGTCGGCCACAGGCCAGCAGCGCGCCGAAGCCTTGGCGCAGGCGCTGGAACACGCCAGCATCACGGCCATCATCACCACGCAGTTTCGCCGCACACGCGACACCGCACAGCCGCTGGCCGTGCGACTGCACATCGAACCACTGATGGTGGCCACGCGCCGTGGAGAATCTGCCGCGCATGTGCCGGAAGTGCTCGCCGCGATACAAAAGCAGAACGGCAACGTGCTGGTGGTAGGCCACAGCAACACCGTGGCGCAGATCGCCGCCGCTCTGGGCGGCCCGGCGCTGCCGGATTTGTGCGAAACCACCTACGGCTTAGCGCTGGTGCTGCAACCCCAGGTGAAGGACGCAGCACTGCTGCGCCTGCGCTACGGCGCGGCTGATGCCGCATCGCAGGCAGGCTGCCAGTGAAGCGCTAGCCGGTCAGCGCCTCCTGGGCGGGCTGATAGTCGTAACCCAGCACATCCGCGACGGCCTTGTAGGTCACCTTGCCCTCGTGCACGTTGAGGCCGTTGCAGAGATGCACATCGTCGAGCAACGCCTTCTTGTAACCCTTGTTGGCGAGTGCCAGTGCAAACGGCAGCGTCGCGTTGGTGAGTGCGAACGTGCTGGTGCGCGCCACACCGCCCGGCATGTTGGCGACGCAGTAATGCACGATGTTTTCTTCGACGTAGGTCGGGTTCTGGTGCGTGGTGGCGCGTGAGGTTTCGAAGCAACCGCCCTGGTCGATGGCGACGTCGACAATCACCGTCGCCGGCTTCATCAGCTTGAGCATGGCGCGCGTCACCAGCTTGGGCGCGGCCGCACCCGGCACCAGCACCGCACCAATCACGAGGTCGGCCTTGCTGATGCAGGATTCGAGCGCGTCGGCCGTTGAATACAGCGTTTGCAGGCGGCCATCGAAGGTGGTGTCGAGCCAGTTCAGGCGCGGGATCGAGCGATCCAGAATGGTGACGTTCGCACCCATGCCCACGGCCACGCGCGCCGCGTTGTAGCCCACCACGCCACCACCGATCACCAGCACTTCAGCCGGTGCCACACCGGGCACGCCGCCCATCAGCACGCCATTGCCGCCCTGCGCTTTTTCCATCGCGTGGGCACCAGCCTGAATCGACATGCGACCCGCCACCTCACTCATCGGTGCCAGCAGCGGCAAGCCGCCAGCGCGATCCGTCACTGTCTCGTAAGCGATGGCAACACAACCGGAGTCGATCAGGCCCTTGGTCTGCTCAGGGTCCGGGGCCAGATGCAGATAAGTGAACAGCACCTGCCCCTTGCGCAGCATCTTGCATTCGACCGCCTGCGGCTCCTTGACCTTGATGATCATCTCGGCGCGCTGAAAGATTTCAGCGGCGGTTTCAACGATCTCGGCACCGGCCGCCACGTAGACCGCATCGGTGATGCCGATGCCCAGGCCGGCGCCTTTCTGGATCAACACCGAATGCCCATGCACTTTCAACTCGCGTGCACCAGCCGGAGTGAGGCCCACGCGGTATTCGTGGTTTTTGATTTCTTTGGGGGTGCCGATGAGCATGGAGAGTCTCGTTTGAGCGCCCACGCCGACTAGTTTCAGTGCAGCGTGAACTGAGTTGTGACTAGACGATAGTTATTCGTAGATGTGCGCGGATAAGCGTATGCCAACCAGATGTTTCACTGCGATGGGCACATTAAAAATAATCGAAAGCGGTAATAGCAACGAAGCCGACACGTTGTCAGCGACGTTGCGTTCCGTGTTCTTGGTGTTTACGGCGACAGATTGATCGTCGTTGAGGTTCCACCCGGTGTGCTGCAAACAACCGTAGCCGTATCGGTCGGCGTCGACGTACCGGTGGCACTGAACACTATTGCACCGCGACCTGAAATTTCCGTAGCCGGGAGATTGTCTGCATTTGGCTGCACAGACACCGTAGGCGTCCAACTACCTCCCGTTTGAAGGGTCGTAACTGCGCAGGTGTAGCCGAAGAATGGAAGCGATACGCCATCACCACTATCCGTCAGTGTCAGCCCGACTGCTGGAACGGCCGCACCAGGCGGCACTCGAACACTGTTCGAGTCAACACTAACTACAACAGGCGCGATACCTGTGAAGCAGAAAGTGCCATTTCGGATTGTGGTAGCTGTGGTGCCTGAATCAGCAGAAACCACGACCTGTCGAGACTGCGGCACTGCATCGCGGAGGTCACGTGCGTCATATGCACCGTTTGCGGATGGGTAGCCGTAGCACCCGGTCAGGATTGAGCGCGCATTTGCAGGGTAGGTCAGACGGAAGTCGGCAATGCCATCCTTGACGATACCGGTACCCTTACTGAGGTTAGTGCCACTTGCGTCAAAGCCGAATATCTCGCCGCCTGACAGTGCTGCACCAACCCACATCTCCAACATGGTGTTCGTTTCGCCATAGTTCTTGTGAACTGAAAGCTCCATAGCAGTGGGTGCCGGCTTGGACGGTGTAGCCGAGGGATCCACGGCGACGAACCGGCGCTTATCACCATCTGTTGCGTTCCGCAGTAGCACGGTGTCGTTCGCCTGGATCCTTCTTGGCACGTCGTTGCGTGTAATCGGCGATGTGAAATCGCTGGGCGCAGGATTGCAGCTCGACGCGATCCCGCCGTTCAGCGGCTCCGTAGTGCAGCGACGAGTAATCAAACTGGGACCATTGCGTGTCAGCGTGGCCGCACCAGCCGTCGTCCCTCCGCTGTTGTCATGCATCATCACCGAATCGATCACTCCGAAGTTGACCACCGTGCCATCCGGCACGCTGTTGCCGTAGCGATCGGTAACAATGACTTGTCCACGGCGCTGGTACGAACCGCCGCCTAGATTGGCAACTGAGTTGCTGACCGGATTTGTAAACACGATTGTGGTCGGCGGACCGGAGGCGATTGATACCTGTGGCAACGACGCACGAGCAGCCACTGTTTCGGTACCGCTACCAAAACCACCATTGGTATTGAATGCCAGGACTGAGAACCTGACCTCGACGATCCCAGGACGGGTTCCGCTGCGAAGCGTGATGACAGCCACACCACCTTGCGTACGAACATCCAGTACTCCGTTGAGATCGGAGACCACCGCATTGTTGGCGTTGTTCCCTGTAAGCGACTCGCCACCGGATGGTCGCGTCACAAACTCAGCGCGGAGGTTGTTCAGCGCCAAGGCTGCATCTGTGGTGCCGTAACCACTCTCTTTGATCAGGTTTCCAGAAGAATCCGCGACGGAAACAGTAATCGTCGCTTGCTCGCCCTGCCCGACGCCGATGACGCTCAATCTCTGGGTAGAGCTGACAAAGCTCAGCGAGGCTGGAACACCGTCTGTGGCCGATTGGAAATTCAATTTTTCTGTCAAGCCAGGCACGTCCTGCACCCTCAGATTGGCTTGACCCTGACTCGTCGCAGAGCGCACTTGAAAGGTGACGCGACCGGAGGCGAGATTGGCGGTGTTGCTGCCAACGATGGTGCCGTTATCCGACAGCAGGGTGACAGGCGTGCCGTCGGGCAAGGGATTTCCAAAGCGGTCGTTCTGAATCACAGTGATTGTGGAGGTCGACACGCCATCGGCCACGATGAGCTGTGGATTTGGTGTGATGATTGAAGGAGGTACTGACGCTACGCCTGGCACCACACTCAGCACCTGCTCCGCAGCGAATCCTCCAATTTCAGCGCGGATTCTCACTCTCGACACGAAGGTTGGCGGCGCAAGATTGACCGACGCAATACCACTGCCGTTGGTTGGCTCTGTCGTCGTAAGGGTGGAACCACCAAAGTCTCCAGCAGACGCCGTGAATGTGACCGTCTGGTTAGTAATGGGATTGCCCGACTGATCGCTGACCTGCGCACGCACTGCCACTGCACTGCCCCCTGCTGCCACAGAACTGGAGCCGAGGGGCAGTAGGGTCAGCGCCGACACGGTCTGCCCGACGAAGCTGACGTTAATCGTCTGATTCGCTTGGGCCACACCTCCGCCCACATTGGCAGCTACGCTATCGCTGCTATTGGCAACACTTCCAGCCACGTAGTTGACGGTGGCCTGACCATTAATATCGGTGACGCCGGATGCAGCCGATACACGTCCGCCAGCACTGCCGCCAGCAGCGACCTGGAACGTAACGGTGCTGCCAGTCACGCGGTTGTTGTTTGCGTCCACGACGGTCGCGGTCAGCGCACTCGTTGCACCCGGCGCCACCGTTGCCGGTGCGGCCGTGACCGTAACCGTGCGCGGTGCGCCAGCGACAAACTGCAACGGTGTGGATGCAGTTGCACCGTTGACTGTTGCAGAGATTGCAGCGTTGCCCACAACTACCGGCGCGGTGATGCGCGTTGTGGCGACGCCGTTCGCATCAGTCATCGCCGTTGAGCTTTGCGCAGCAGCGCCAAAAGTGCCGAGGTTGGTTGCGAAACTGACGTTCGCGTTAGGTATCGGCGTGCCGTTGTTGTCAAACAACGTGGCGGTCAACGTGGCCTGCGAAGAGCCATCAGCCGTCAATGGCGCCAGTGTGCCCAGAGTAATCCGTGCCGCGTTGACCACAACTACCAGCTTGGCCTGACTGGATTGAGTAGTGCTGCCGACTGCGACGGAAGCTCGCAACATATCGCTGCCCGCAGCACTACCTGCTGTGTAAGAGGTCGTGGCGCGGCCGTTCGCGTCTGTCGTCACGTTTATGGTCGCGAGGGTGCCGCCGGTTTTATTGTCAGGCACTTCAAACTTGACCGACACGCCCTGCACCGGGTTACTGCTGGCATCGAGCACCGTCGCGACCAGTGTCGTCGGCCGGTTGATGCTGGTGGAGGCTGGCGAAGCCACGAGAGAGATCGTGCTCGGATTACCAGAAACCACGGTGACTGTTGTCGACTGGGTGAAGTTTGCCACCGTCGCTGTGACCTGCGCGCTGCCTGGCTGGGCGGGTGCGGTGAGAGTCGCGACTGCAACACCGCTGCTGTCGGTTTTGGCCGTCGCGGCAATCGCCCCTGACGAGGTGCTGAAGTTCACGGTAATGCCGTTGGAGCTGCCGCTCTGCACCTGCACCGTAGCCCGCACCGCAACTTGTGCGGAAGCAGATACCTGCGTGGCTGAAGGCGTCAACGTCAGACCGGTAACCTGCGCATTGGCACTCGAGATCGTCAGCACGGTGGAAGCGTTCGACCCATTCGTCGTCGTTGCTGAAACAGACTGACTGCCGCTCTCGACATTGGGTGCCGTGTATTGAACAGCGGCATTGCCGTTGGCATCAGTGGTTACGCTATTTGCAGCCAATACGCCGCCTGCATTGCCTGTAGCAGTCGACAGCGCAAAGTTAACGGTGGCATCCGAGACACGGTTGCCTTGTGCATCCACCACCGTGGCCCGGACTGAGGAATTGCCGCTCGGCGGCAAGGCTTGCGGCGAAGGCGACAGTGTGAGTGTTCTGGCTGCACCTGCGACAAACTGGATGGAACCGGTGCTGGTAAAGCCGCCGGTGCTTGCGGTGAGCGAAGCGGTACCAGTGATGGTGGGCGACACGAGGCTGACTTCCGCAATACCGCTGGCATTGGTTGTTGCTGTCGGCGGCGACGGCAGAGTGCCTGCGGTGGCAGAGAACGAAACGCTTACACCCGGCAATGGGGCGCTCTGGGTATCGGTCACTGTCGCACGCAGCACGGTTGTTGAAGTGCCATCGGCAACCGCGGTTGGCGAGCCCGTGGTCAATTGAACCGCGCCCACAGCAGATGCGGTGAATTGCACAGTCAGGTTCGCGGTGGCTGCAGTCCCGCTGGTCAATGCGGCGCGAATCGTATCCGCGCCCTGAACTGTACCTGCCGTATAAGTCGTACTTGCAAGGCCACTGGCGTCGCTCACCACCATAGTGGCTTGCAACTGTCCTTGAGAGTTGTTGGCACTGATGCTGAGGGATACAGGCTCCCCTGAAATGGGGTTTCCATTTGGGTCAGTGACAGAAATGGCCAAAGTGCTCACGCCCCCCGGCCTCACCTCGCTGGGCGAGGCAGTGATCCTGACTATGCTGGCGGCGGCCGGTACGTAAGTGACCACCAGCTGCTGCGACAAACCAGACGTCGGGTGACGAACGATGATTGTCGCTCGCCCGGCCAAAGTGCTGGATCTGAGCAGCGTCGTTGCGGTTCCAGTCGCGTCTGTATTTACGCTGGCTGCAGAAAAGTTGCCTGCGTTGGACTCGAAAGTGATTGGGGCATTCGCGATTGCCACACCGACCGTATCGACCAGCGTGGCTGTCACGCGAGCGCTGCTCACGCCGTCCGCCACGATTTGCGTCGGGTTGGCCACCGCAGTCAGCGCTGCGGGCACGCCAGTGGGTGTCGTGCCACCGCCACCTGTGCCGGGATTCGTAGTGCCACCCGTGGTGCCACCAGATGACCCGATATTTGAGCCGGCTCCACCGCAGGCGGTTAGCAGAACAGCGAGTAGGGTGGCCGAGATGGATCGGGCAGCGGGCTTGAGCAAGATATTTCCCAACATTTTTCTTCCCCTGTCGCTATTCAGCGAGCTTTAAGTTGCTCGGATCGTAACCGTGAAAGTCAAGTAAAACAAGAAACTCCCGCACGAAATCAAAGCAGTTTCGCAGCTTTGTCGGATACTTCAGACCGCTTGCCGGAACACCGCTGAAAATGTGCCGTCGGACGCAGTAGCAACCTCCCCTATCCACCGCAGCGCGCCCTGAATCTGCCATGCAAAAACCCCGCTTCTTCGCCATGCCCGCCCTGCTGTTCGCGGCGGGTCTGGGTCTGGTTTTCTACTATGGCCATGCCTGGTATCGGCTGCCGGTGTATTCACCGGCCGAGATCGAGCAGTCGGTGGAGATCAATCTTGCACTCGACCAGCAACGTCGTGGCATAGCACCCCCCACCGATGAAGCTGCGTTGGCACGGCTGCGGCAAGGCATTGCCGACGAGCTGGCCGCCGAAATACATCGCGAGCAGCGCGAGGTGCAGGGCTATGTCGGCACCGGGGTGATCCTGCTGCTGATGGGTCTGGTGCAAATGGTCATCCTGCGCCGCATGGCCGCGCGTTAAACTGTTGCCATGCGCCAGTAGCTCAGCTGGATAGAGCGCGCCCCTCCTAAGGGCGAGGTCGCAGGTTCGAATCTTGCCTGGCGCACAACAAAACAAAAAAAGCCGACATTGCTGTCGGCCCTTATTTGTTGTTCTGAACGTGTAGCTAGGGTGTGTTGACATACAAATGCTCGCAGCGTTGCGAGTCAAACCCGCGCAGTGCAAGGAACGGGGCGCAGCGAATGGTTGTTTCATT
>JAUSQI010000123.1 GCA_030652575.1 Stagnimonas sp.
AGCAGCAGCGGCAGCTCGACGTTCTCGAAGGCGTTCAACACCGGCATCAGGTTGTAGAACTGGAACACGAAGCCGACATTGCCCGCGCGCCAGGCAGCGAGGTCGTCATCGGGCAGCGCGGCGATGTCGACACCGTCGATCAGCAGGGTACCGCTGGTGGGCTTGTCGATGCCGGCGATGAGGTTGAGCAGCGTGCTCTTGCCGGAGCCGGAAGGCCCCATCAGCGAGACGTAATCACCGGCCTCGATTTCCAGATCGACCCCGAGCAGCACCGGCACGGGTTGTAGCCCGCGCCGATAGGTCTTGTTGATCTGCCGGATGCTGATGAGCGCCGTCATTACTTGCTCGCGGCCAGCGCGACGCGTGACTGGTCCTTGAGCTTGCCGGCCGGGCCGATGGCCAGGCTGTCGCCGACCTTCAGGTCGCCGACGATCGCGCGCACGCCGCCCAGCACGGCACCGGCCTGCACCGGGACTTCCAGCACGCGGCCGTCCGCGCCGAGCTTGTAGACGAAGCTCTTGCCGTCGCGCTCCACCAGCGCCTCGGGGTTGACCGCCATGACCGGTTTTTCGCGGGCCGAATCGACCGCCTGCGAAAGGAAGGCCACACGCGCGCCCATGTCCGGCAGCACTTTCGGATCGGGATCGAGGAACTTCACCTTGGTGGTGACGGTGGCGCTGGCGCGGTTGACCGTCGGCACCACCACGCTCACCTCACCGCGAAAGCGCTGGTCGGGGAAGGCATCCAGCACGATCTCGCAGGGCTGACCCTGCTGGATGGAGCCGAGCGAGGACTCGGAGACATCGGCATCGACCTCCAGCGAGCCCATGTCGGCGATCACCACCGCAGCGCCCTTGGCATCGGCGGCGGACGACAGCGAGCTGACGATGTCGCCGACGCTGGCGTTGCGCGAGATCACCACACCGTCGAAGGGCGCGATCATCTGCGTGTAGTCGACGGCGCGCTGCGCGTACAGCTCGTTGGCGCGCGCGGCCTCGAGCGAGGCCTTGGCACTCATGTAGCTCGCATTGGCGCGGTTGTGGCGCGACTGCGCCTCTTGAAGATTGACCGTGGACATCAGCTTCTTGCCGAACAGGATGTTGACGCGGTCGAGGTTGCGCTGGGCGTCGTCCAGCTCGCTCTTGGAGCCGGTGATGGCCGCCGCCGCCACCGCCGAGTTGGCTTTCGCAGCTTGGAAGCTCGCCTCCACGTCCAATGCTTCAAGCCGGGCGACGACTGTGCCGGCCTTGACGAAATCACCCTCGTTGACGCCGATCCATTCCACCCGGCCGGTGCCCTTGGGTGCTACCGCCGCCTTGCGCCGGGCGGTGACATAGCCGGTGGCGTTGAGCACCACGTACTGCTGCGAGGGCCAGGCGGTGACGACCTGGGTCGCCTGCACCGCGACCGCCTTGGGCCACAGCAGCCAGACGCCGATGACGAGCGCAGCGCCGATCAGCCAGAGGTTGCGGGTACTCAGGCGCTTGCGGTTGGGCACGCTGCGGATCGTGCCGTCGCGATTCACTTTCAGCTTGCCGAGATCGAGGTCTTTCAAGTGGAACGTCCTGCTGAATGGGGAGATGAGAAGTGTTGTTGGAACGCCGTGACCAGCGCATCGAACTGGCCGTGGTCGTTGAATGCCGCCGGGCTGGCAAAACTGACGCAGACGTGGTCGGGATAGTTGACGAAGATCAGGTTGAGCTTGCCCACCGCACCGGGGATGCCGTAGCTGCGCTCGGCCTTGAAGCCGGGGAAGTCGAACTGCTCGGGCTTGAGGCTGCCCATCGACACCACGCCGCCCGTGGGCAGTGCGGGCGTTACGGTGTAGAGCACCGTGTTGATCTTCGGCTTGAGGCCCCGGAGCATCCACCACACCGGCAGCCAGACGATGGCGCGGATGCCGGGGAAGCTGCGGCAATCGGCATAGGCCTTGATGCGGTGCCCGAGCTGCACCATCAGGCTGCGCGCGCTCGCCCCTTCGGCCACCACCAGGCGCAGATAGCCGGTGAGGTTGCCGATGCCCATCTCCTGGATGCGGAAGCCGCGGTAGTCGACCGGGATGGTGAAGCCGACTTCGCCCGGGCCGTTCTGGCGCGCCCGCTCGGCCAACCAGGCGGCGGCCTTGGTCAGCAGTTGCGGCACGTCGCGGTCGAGCAACACGCGCCGCCAGAGATAGCGCAGCGGCCCGGCCGCACCTTCGGCGGCACCGGCTTGCGGCAGCAGCACCGGGATGCAGTGCTGCGGCGGGATGTCGGAGTCCGGCGGGATCTTGTCGGCATAGAGATCCTGCACGTCGAGATCGGTCAGCACCGAGTCGGAACCCTGCAGCGGCTCACCGCGCAGGGCGCGGCAGACCTCGGTCATCCAGTGGATGCAGCCGCGACCATCGATGGCCGCATGCAGGGTGCGGAACACGATGCGGGTGCGGCCGTCGGTGCAGGGCACCAGCAGGATGTCGGCCACCGCCTGGCGCGGCTTGAGACGCTCGTCGAGGAAGGGTGCGTTCTGCTCGCTGCTGCCGTCCCATGCCGAGAGTGCCTGCACGCGCACCCGAGGCGCTCTGCCGCCATCGACCCAGCGGCACCACTTGAGCACGCCGCGCAGCCGCACGCGGATTGCGGGGTTGGCCGCGGCGGCGCGATCGACCGCCGCCTGCAAGACCAGCGGATCGACCGTGCCGACGCCTTCGACGATGCCGTCGACGTGATAGCGATAGGCGCCGTGCAGCACCAGCGAGTAGCGCTCCAGCGCCGAGATCGGGCGCACGTAGCGCTTGCGCATCGCCGGCCTGTTTTCGATGTTGCTGGAAGCTGGAGCAGCGACGGGTGCAGTCAAGAGGGCGTCGTTCATGGCAGGGCAGCCTCGGCAGTCGGCGCAATGGCGGCAGAGGAGTGCAGCTGGGATGAAATCAGAAACGCTTCGAGCGCGGCGAGCAGGGCCTTCGGCGCTTCCTCCGGGATGTAATGGCCGCAATCGAGTTGCGCCAGCGTGGCGCGCGGCAGCACCCGCAGCAGATGCTTGCCGACGGCGAGGCAGGGCGATTGCCGGCCATAGACCAGCAGCACCGGCAGCGCCAGGGCGGCAAGCCCCGCCTCCGGTTCGGACTGCATGGCCAGTACGTCCTGCACCAGCGTCGATTCGAAGAACAGGGCATTGAGCCGGTTCAGCAGCTTCTCGCGGCGGCGGCCGCCGTGGCCCATCACGGCGGACAACTCCTTTTCGGCGTAGGCGGCGAGCGCCTCGCGCGAATGCACGCCCTTGAGGCTGGGGGCGACATACTCGCAGGCCGGCATCGGCGCATCGACCAGCACCAGCCGCCGCAGCTGCTGCGGGTGGCGCAGCGCAAAGTGCAGCGCCACCAGCGCCCCCATGCTGTGGCCGACCAGATCGAAAGGCTCGGCATCGAGCCCGTGGTGGGCGATCACCGCCTCCAGATCATCGGCCTGGGTATCGAGGTCGTAACCGCTGGCCGGCACGCTGCTGCCGCCGTGGCCGCGCTGGTCGTAGAGCACCACGCGATGATTGGCGGCGAGCGGCGAGGCGAAGCTGGAATACCAGGTGGCCATGTTGCCGGTGGCCAGCCCGTGCAGCATCACCACCGCCGGCCCCTGGCCGAGGCTCATGGAGGAGAGTTCGCCACCGGCGACGGGAATGTTTTCCATGCTCAGGCCACCTGCCGCAGTGCGGGCTTTGCGGCCGCCTGTGCAGCGAGTTGCAGGATCCGCTCGGCCGCACCTTTCGCACCGGGTGCGGCGCGCAGGTCTTCGGCCAGGCGACGCGCATTCTCGGCCAGCGACGACGTGCCGAGCAGCTGCGTGATGAGCGTCTTCGCCATCGCCGGCGTGACCTTGCCGTGGCGCATGAACAGCCCGGCGCCGGCGTCGATCACCTGCCGCGCGATTACCGGCTGGTCGTCGCGGATGGGGGCGACGATCAGCGGCAGGCCGCGGCTCAGCGCCTCGCAGACGGTGTTGTGGCCGCCGTGGCAGATCACCGCATGCACGCAATCCAGCAGCTCCAGCTGCGGCACGTAGTCGCGCACCAGCACGTTGGGCGGGGCCGAGGCGGCGAGCGATTCGGGCGCAACCATGACCGCCTGCACGTCGGGCATCTCGGCCAGCGCCGCCATCATCACCTCAAAGAAGCGCGTATCGCGGTCGCGGCTGACGGTGCCCAGCGACACCAGCAGCTTGCGCGAGCCGGGTTGCAGCCAATCCCAGGGGAAGGCCACCGCGCGGCGACCATCGCCCTTGGCGGGACCGACGAAGGCATAGGGTGCCGCGATGCGCTCGTGGGTCGTGCCCACCAGACTCTCGGTGGAAAACACCACCGCCAGATGCGGCGAGAAATCCGGCCGCTCGACCGTCAGCTCCGCCGGCAGATAGCGGCGCTGCAAGCCGAGATACTGGTTCTCGACCCAGGCATCGATCATCGGCGACATCTTCAGGATCGAAGCACTGGTGGTGATCAGGGTGGCCCAGGGCAGGCCGAGCTTGCGGGCCACCAGCGCACCGCCCGGCAGCTGGTGGTCGACCACCATCACGTCGGGCTGAAAGCTGCGGGCAATCGCCTCCAGCGGCAGCAGCATGCGCTCGGCGATCGGCAGTGTGTAGTCCTCGAAGAACAGGCGCACGCTCTCCAGCCCGCGCACCTGCGGGTCGGCGATGCCGCTGTCCACCGGGTCCTCGGCATCGAGCGGATACACGCAGGCGCGCGGCGGCAGCTTGTCGCGCAACTGCCGCGCATGCACCGCCCAGGCCACCTTGTGGCCCTGGGCGCTCAGGGCATCGGCCACCGCCAGCGCCGGGTTGAGATGCCCGGTGAGCGGCGGCACGGTGAACAGGATGCGGGCCATGTGTCGGCTCAGGCCTGGGCGGGTTCGGTCGCTGCGGCGATGTAGTCGACCAGATCGCCTACCGAGAGGCCGATCAGCTCGTGGATGCTCTTGCCCGAGAGCCAGTCGATGATCGCCAGCCGCGTGCCGTAGTGCTTCTGCAGCGCCTCGGCGATCTTCACGAACTCGATGCTCTCCAGTTCCAGGTCGTCGTTGAAGCGCGTCTCGCGGTCGATCTCGAAGTCCGCGATCCAGTCTTCGTTGACGGTGCTGCGGATGTGGTCGATGACCAGGGCGAGGGTATGTTCTTGATGGCTGCTCATGGCGCGGATCGGTGAGAGGCTTGGATGCTGTGGGTTCAGGCGGACTTGGCAACTGACGCAACGCTGTCGGTGGAGAGTTCGGGCAGGGCCGACACCGAAGGCGGTGAAAGGCTCCAGCCGACGATGCAGCCGCGCAGCGGATGGGTGACCACCCAGTGGTCGTTGACGCAGAGGCAGTCGCCATCGCGGGCGGTGATGACGAAATCGCGCGGGCGACCCTGCAGGCCGGTGCCGCGCGCCTTGGCGGCAACCTCTTTGGCAACCCAGCCGCGGGTGTACTCGGTGGCGGCATCCGGCCCGGCCAGCAGGATGCGCTCGGCCTCGCTGTAGGTGAGTTGCAGGAAACCCTCGTCGCGCGGCTCGATGGTTTCCAGATCGATGCCCACCGGGTGCTCGCCGACGATGGCCACGGCCAGCGTGGTGCCCTGCAGGTTCTTGTGGGCGATGGAAACGTGCAGGCCGTCCGGCACCGTATCGGTGACGTTGGCGAAGAGCCGTGGCGCACCGGCCTCGTCGTTGACGATGCAGAGCTCCTGCGGATAGATCGACTCCACGCCGCGATGCCGGCGCAGCCAGGCGCGTACCGCATCCTTGGCGGCGACGCGCCCGGCCAGCCATTGGCGGCGACGGCGCGGCGACAGGCCGTCGTAGACCGTGCGCTCGCTGGTGCTGAGGTAACGGCGTGCCAGGTAGTCGCGCAGGATCGCCGTGTCGTAGCGGTCCTCGAACAGCGCCACGTTCGGCGGCACGCCTTGCGAGGCCTCGAAGTGCGAGAGCTTGCGGCTCGCCACCCAGAAAGCCTTGTCCATCTGGTAGCGGCGCGTGCGCCAGCCGTCGATGGCGATGGCGACCTGGCCCTGCGGGTTGCGCAGCTGGTGGGTGGTGACGCAGTTGAGGGCGTCGAGCACATTCACCCGCACGGCGGCCCGGCAGATCTCGCCCGGCAGCGGATCGGGCGCGAAGAAGCGGATGCGATCGACGCCGATCGGCATCGCGAGGCAATCCTGCGGCTGCTCCATCACCCAGTAGCCGGCGAGCTGGCCCATGTTGTCGAGCAGCGCGCCCTTGCCCTCGGGCACCCGCAGCGTGCCGTCGATGCCGTTGTCGCCGATCGCCTCGAAGGCCGCCACGCCCTGATAGGCCGGGCCGTGGAACATCCAGCCCTCACGGTAGAGCGAGTCGGCATCCACCGCCGTGGCGCGCGGGTTCAGCAGCGGTGCCGGCGCTTCGAGCGCGGCCGCCGGGTAGTGCGTCGCCACCGTCACCCGCGCCTTGAAGTAACCGACGATCTCGACATCGAAGCGCTCGGCATCCACCGGCTCCAGGCTGATCTCGACCGTCAGCGCCTCGCTCACGGCGAGCCAGTTGTAGGCCTGGATCAGCCCGACTTCGATCACGACCTGGCCGGGCAAGGCCTCTTCGACGGCCTCGCGCACCAGCATCACTTCCATCGTCATCGGCACCACCGGGTGGCGGTCGGCGACGATGGGCCAGCCCGGACGCTGCGGATACAGCTCGTGATCCTTGACGTAGGGGATGGTGCGGTCGATGTCGAGGCGGCGCTGCACGCGCCGCGACAGCAGTGTCGGGGCCGCCGCCCTCTGGGCAGAAGTCGCGGCCACGGGCGGTGCGGCACGGTGCTGCTGCCAGAGCGCGAGCACCTCGCGGCCGGCGCGCTCGATATCGCCCAGCATGTCGTGCACCAGTCTGCCGACCGCGTCGTTGGCGGCGGCGGGTGGCAGGGCGGCGCTGAGGGCCGGCATGCGCAGGGACGACGGCAGCAGGGCGGCCTCAAGCGGCTTGGGCAGCCGCACCAGCGGCACGCCGAGTGCCAGCTTGCGGGTGCTGGCGGTGACCACCGGTGACGACAGCGTCTGCGGCTCGGCCAGCGGGCTTGCGGCCAGCAGTCGGGTGTCGAACGTTGCCCCCTCGACCCACAGCGCCGCACTCAGCTGTTGCAGCTGTGCCAGTCCGCTGCGCGCCTCGTGGTTGGCGCGCAATGCCAGGTGCGGCCGGCTGCCCAGGGTGTCGCCGATGAAGCCGGTGAGCGAGCCGGTGCCGACCTCGATGAATACGCGGAAACCTTCGTCGTGCAGCCGCTCGGTGAGCGCGCGGAAGCGCACCGGTTGCAGCAGGTGATCAAGCGCCAGCTGCTGCTTTTCTGCCATGCCGCGGGGGAAGCGCTCGGTGGTGGTCGCCGACCACACCGGCACCGTGGGCTCCTGCAGGTCGGCCGCCTCGAAGAAGTCGCGATACCAGCCCATGTGCTCGGCGAACAGCGGCGAGTGAAAGCCCGAGACGAAGGGCAGCACGCTGGCGAAGACGGGCAGGGCGCGCAGCCGCTCGGCCAGGATGGCAATCGACTCGCGGGCGCCGCAGGCGATGACCTGATGCGGGCAGTTGTCGTGCGAGAGTGCGATGCGCGGCAGCCCCTCCATCGCCTTCAGAATCTGCGCCTCGTCGCAGCTGGCGGCGAGAAACTGCACGTCGGGGAACTTCACGGCATCGAAGTCCAGGTCCGCATTGGTTTTGTCCGACAGCGCCTGATCCATCATGCCGCTGCACAGCATCGCGCTCCACTCGCCGACGCTGTGCCCGGCATAACCATCGGCGTGCAGGCCCAGGTCGCCGAGGCGATCGAACAGATAGCGGTTGAAACCCAGGAGGCCCACCACCACGCGGCTCAGGCTCTGGCTCGGGTCCTGCGGTTCGCAGTGCGGCGGCAGAGGGGCGGCAAAGTACTCCGCAAGGTCGACGGCCTGCGGCGCGAAGCTCGAGTCCACACCGGGGAAGACATAAGCGAGCTTGCCGCCGCCCTCGCCCAAGAGGCCGGCCGGCGTGAACCAGATCTGCTGGCGGCCCTGCCAGGGCTTGCCGCTGGCGATGGCCTTGCGCGCGGTGGCGAGCTTCTTGGCATCGGGTGCGAGCACGACCAGGCGGCAGCGTCCGGGTTGCGGCACGACGTCGCGCTCGCCGGCATCGAAGCGGGCCAGCAACAGCGCGGGCGTGTCGGCTGCCAGCATCAGCACGGGGGCGAGATTGGCGTGCGCGGTGGGCAGTGCGGCGGCTTGTGGCAGACCACGCAGCACCACATGCGCATTGATGCCGCCGAAGCCGAAGGCATTGAGTGCCGCCACGCGCTGCTCGCGGGCTTGCGGCCAGGGTTCGCTCGCCGCGACGGTGCGGAAGCGCGTGGCTGCCAACTTGCTGTGGGGGCGGTCGCAGTGCAGCGTCGGCGGCAGCACGCCGTGATAGATCGACAGCGCCATCTTGATGAGGCTGGCCATGCCCGAGGCCGGCATGGCGTGGCCGATCATCGACTTCACGGAACCGATCACGGGCCGCGCGGCGGCACCCTCGTGCGGGCCGAAGAAAGCGCCCAGGGTTTCCAGCTCGACGCCGTCGCCGGTTGGCGTGCCGGTGCCGTGGGCTTCGACCAGACCAATCGCGTCGCGCGCGAACGGCACCTTGGCCCAGGCTTTTTCGAGTGCGAGGCGCTGGCCGCCGACCGAGGGCGCGACCAGGCTGGCGCTGCGGCCGTCGCTGGATGAGCCCACGCCCTCGATCACGGCGTAGATGCGGTCACCGTCCCGCTCGGCATCTTCCAGCCGCTTGAGTACGCTCATGCCGACGCCTTCGCCGGCCAGGATGCCGTCGGCGTCGTCTGCCAGCGGCCGCACCACGCCCGTGCGCGAGAGCGCGCCAAGCTGGCAGAACGTGGCCCAGAAGGTGAGGTCGTGGGTGAGGTGCGCACCGCCCACCAGCATCAGGTCGGTTTCATGGCGGGCCAGCGCCGCGCAGCCCTGCTCCAGCGCGATCAGCGAGCTGGCGCAGGCGGCATCCACCGTGAATGCCGGGCCGTGCAGATCGAGCCGGTTGGCCAGCCGCGAGGCCAGCAGGTTGGGGATCATGCCGACCGCGACATCGGGGCCGTAGTAGGCGAACTGCTCCTGTAGCCGCGCGCGCACAGCGGCGAGTGCCTCAGGCCCGAGATCTGGAAACAGGTCGCCGAGCGTCTGCAAGATCTGCGGCAGCAGGCGCACGTGCTCCTGCAGCCGCAGCACGCCAGCCCCGATGTAGTTGCCGCGGCCGACGATCACGCCGGTGCGGTCCCGCGCGAAGGGCTTGTCGGCATAGCCTGCGTCGGCCAGCGCCTCGAAGCCGACCTTCAACGTCAGCAGCTGGTCCGGCTCCACCGATTCGGCGGTGTTCGGCATCACGCCAAAGGGCAAGGGGTCGAAGTCGGTATAGGCATCGACGAAGCCGCCGCGCTTGCAGTAGAAGCGGTCGATGGCCTTCGAGGTCGGGTCGTAGAAACTCGCGTCCCAGCGTCCCGCCGGCACTTCGCTGATGGCATCGACGCCATCGACGATGTTGCGCCAGAACTGCGACAGGTTGGGCGCGCCCGGGAACAGGCAGCCCAGGCCGATGATGGCGATCCGACTCAAGCACCGACCTCGTCGCTGGGCTTCGCGGCTGCGCGGCCATCAAAGCTCTCCGGCTTGCCGCACATCAGCACCACCTGCGAGTCGCCGCCCTTGTTGCTGAGTTCGCGCAGCAGTGCATCCACACCCTCTTGCTGCGGGATCAGGCCGATGCCCTTGCGCTGGTACTCGTTCTTGAGCGATTCCGAGACCATGCCGGTGTCGGCCCAGGGCCCCCAGTTGACCGACAGCACGCGGCCGGCGATACGCTGCTGCCAGCTGTAGGCGAGCTTGTCGAGCACGTCGTTGGCGCTGGCGTAGTCGACCTGGCCGCGGTTGCCGAAGGCACTGGCAACGCTGCTGAAGAACACCACGAACTTGACGTCGTCGCGGATGCGCCGACGCAGCGCCAGCGCGCCGCCGACCTTGGTGTCGAACACCCGGCCAAAGCTCTCGTCGGTCTTGTCGCGCACCAGCTTGTCCTCGACCACGCCCGCGCCGTGGATGACGCCGTCGATACGGCCGCGACGGCTGTAGACCTGGTCGATGAAGCCGAGGAAGGCCTTGCTGTCGCGCACGTCCATCTGCGTGAACATCAGGCTGCCGCCAGCGGCGATCACCTGCGCATAGGTCTCGCGCGCGGCGCGGTCGGCCAGGATGCGGCGCGTCAGCTGCTCGATCTCGGCCGGGCGCAGGACCGGGTCGGCGGCGAGCAGCGCCTGGCGCAGCTTGCGCGGGTCGTCGATGCCGCGCGTGACGGCGCTCTCCTCGCCCTTGGGCATCGGTGAGCGGCCGACCACTTCCAGATGGCAGCGGTAGCGCTTGGCCAGTTCAATCGCGATCAGCGCGGTGATGCCGCGCGCGCCGCCGGTGATGAGCACGGTGCTTTCGGGCGTCAGCGGCAGGCCGTCGAGCGAGCCGCTGGTGAGCTCGGTATGCACCACGTCGCGCGCGTAACGACGGCCACCCTGGTAGGCGACTTCCGGCAGCGGATTCTCCGCCAGCAGTTCCTGTTCGATGGAGCGGGCGATGGCGTCCAGCGAT
Source organism: Stagnimonas sp. (assembly GCA_030652575.1). Lineage (GTDB taxonomy): Bacteria > Pseudomonadota > Gammaproteobacteria > Nevskiales > Nevskiaceae > Stagnimonas. The sequence goes on from JAUSQI010000123.1 coordinate 10,626, forward strand.
TCGCTGAGGTCGAAGTCCACCCAATGCGCGCGCAGCTCGGGAAACTCCTTCGCCACCGACTTCACCATGCCGGCGAGGCCACCACCGCGGCGGAAGTTGCCGCCCTCGCCAGAGGCACCGAAATCACCGCCGAGGGCGGTCGCCACCATCAGGTGCCGCGCCTTCTTCTGCAGCGAGGCGCGCACCACCGCGAAGAAGCGCTTGACATCGCGTGCGCGGCTGTTGGGGTTGAGGCTCCAGAGGTGGATCAGCCCGTCGATCTGGTCCAGATCAGCCGGGATGGTGGTGGCACTGGGGAAATCCACGATCTCGGCCGTGGCACCCCGGCTGTGCAGCAGCGAGGCGACTTTCTCGGCCAGGCCCAGGCGGTCGTCGCTGATGAGGAAGTGCTTGCCCTGCAGATCGAGATCGGCGGGCACGGTGGGCGGCGCGTCCTGCCGGCGCAGCACGTAGCGCTCCAGCGGGATGGCCGGCGTCTTGGCGGTGACCGCCAGCGCCATCACCCCGGCGGCGACGGCGGCGACGGGAGCCTGGCGCGCCTCCAGCCAGCCGATCATGGCGCGCAGGGTCTTCAGCGCCGAAAGCTGTTCGAGCATCGCGTCCTTGCCGCTGCCAGGGCCGCCGGCGATGCCAAGCCGGTCGGTGAGCTGGCCGACCACTTCGAGCCGCTTGATGGAGTCGATGGAGAGATCGGCTTCGAGGTCGAGATCGAGATCGAGCGACTCCGGCGGATAGCCGGTGCTGGCGCTGACGATGTCGAGCAGCACCTGGGCGATGTTCTGCGCGGCGGTGACCGGGGCGGGGGCTTCGGCTACCACGGCGGTCACGGCGGTCGTTGCAGCAACCGCCGCGGGCGCGGGTAGTTTCTCGGCCAGCCAGCCGAGCACCGCACGCAGGGTTTTCTGCGCCGCCAGCTGTTCCAGTAAAGCATCGGCGTCGGCACCGATGGCGTTGCGGAGCGACAGCCGCTGCGACAGCTCGCCGATGATCTCCAGCCGCTTGATGGAGTCGATGGAGAGATCGGCTTCGAGGTCGAGATCGAGGTCGAGCATCTCGGCCGGGTAGCCGGTGCGGTCGGCGACGATGGCCAGCAGCACGTCGCGGCTGTCGGGTGCGGCGGCAGGCGGTGCGGTGTTGACCGCATCGGCGACGACGGCCGCCGGTACGGGTCTGGCCGCCTGAACCGCCACCGGTGGCGGCAGTGCGACGGCGGCAGTGGCCGGGCGATAGTCCACCGCCCGCGCCGGCGTCTGGTTGCCGGGCGTGCCGAAGAAGCCCAGCAGCACATCGCGCTGTGCGTTGACCAGCTCGCGCATGTTGGAGAGATAACCGACCAGCACCTGCTCGCCAGCGGTGGTCGTCTGCACAACCGAGGGCGCGGCAACCGCAGGGGCTGACGGTGCGGCGTTGAGTGCCGCCGCGAGATCGATCACCGGCTCGATGACGACCGCCGCCGCATGGGCGGGCAATTTGCCCTTGAGCGGCCAGGCACGGCCGCCGTTGACCATCCAGGTGGTGGCGGCGAGCCGGCGCGGCTTGGCGAAATCGAGCACGGCGGCACGCGCGGTGAACAGCGCGCCGGCATCGAAGCCGGGTAGCAGCACCGCGAGCTGTGCCAGGGGTTCCATGAGGCTGGCGAAGCCACGGTCTTCCGGGTCGATGGCGATGGCGGTGTGCGGCTGGTCCTTGAGGATGCGACCGAGCAGGCCGGTGAGCACCTTGCGCGGGCCGACCTCGATGAACACGCGCGCGCCGTCGGCGTGCATGCGCTCGATCTCGTCGACGAAACGCACCGGGCTGACGATGTGGCTGGCGAGGCTGGCACGGACCTGGGCTGCCTCTCCGGCATGCGGCGCCGCACTGCTGTTGGAATACACCGGCCAGGCCAGCGGCCCCACGGCCTGACTCTTGAGCGCTTGCGCGTAGTGCGCTTCGGCGGCGGCCATCATCGGCGAATGGAAGGCGCAGTCGGTGTCGATGCGCTTGTAGCCGACGTTGTGCTGGCCGAGAAAGGCGCAGGCCGCCTCGACATCGCTGGTCGGGCCCGAGATCACGGTCTGGATCGGGCTGTTCTGGTTGGCCATCACCACGCTGGGGAAGCCCTCCAGCAGCGGCTTCAAGGCGGCGGTATCGAGGCGCACCGCGGCCATCGCACCGCTGTCGCCACTGCCCAGCGCCGAGAGCATGGCGGTGGCGCGGGCGCGGGAGAGCGACAGTAAGGTTTCGGCATCAAACGCACCGGCGCTCGCCAGTGCTGCCAACTCACCATAGCTGTGGCCGGCAGCCATGTCAGGCTTGATGCCGAGCGACAGCAGCCAGTCGGCGGCGACCAGTTCCACCAGGCCGAGCGCCGGTTGCGCGCAACGGGTATCGGTCATTGCCAGCTGCTGGCGCTTGGTGGTCTCGGCGTCGTAGGCGGTGGCGGGATACAGCACGCCCAACTCCGGGCCTGCCGCCGCCAGCAGCGAAGGCGATGGCGGGAAGTACACCAGCAAGTCCCGCAGCATGCCGGGGTACTGGCTGCCCTGACCGGGGAACAGGAAGGCCACCTTGCCCGAAGGCTGGCTGCAGTCCCTGAAGTGAATGCCGCTAACGGCCTGGCCCGTGCGGGCGCTGTGCAGGCGCGTGCGCAGCTCGGCGAGGTCGCTGGCGACGAAGGCGATCTGCACGGCACCTTCACCCGCCTGCCACAGCGTGCGGGCGAGGTCGCGCAAGGCCAGCGGGGCATCGGACGCCGCCAGGAAATCGGCGAGCAGGCCGAGCGTCAGTTGGGCTGCGGCCAGGTTGTCGGCACGCACGGCAAACAGCTCGGCCGGCAACTCGGCCGCGCCTACGGCGCACTGGTGTGCCGGGTAGGCCGAAAGAATGGTGTGGAAGTTGGTGCCGCCGAACCCGAAGGCGCTGACCGCCGCGCGTGCGACGCTGCCGCTGGCGAGCCAGGGTGCGGGTTTGCGATTGAGCTGGAAGGGGCTGCTGCCGGCGCGCCAGGCGGCATTGGGCTGCGTGATCTGCCCGGTGGGCGGCAGCACGCGGTGGTGCAATGCCTTGGCGACCTTGATGACGCCGGCGATGCCAGCCGCGCACTTGGTGTGGCCGATCTGGCTCTTCACCGAGCCGAGTGCTGCCTGTGCCGGCACTGCACCGCTGGCGGTGTAGACCTCGGTCAGCGTCTTGAGCTCGGTGCGGTCGCCCACCACCGTGCCGGTGCCATGCGCCTCCACCAGACCAACGTCGGCGGGCAGCACGCCGGCCTGCCAGTAGGTGCGTTCGAGTGCGCGCTTCTGGCCTTCCTTGCGCGGGGCAGTGAGGCCCAGGCCCTTGCCGTCGCTGCTGCCGGCGATACCGTCGATGACGGCGTAGATGCGATCGCCATCGCGCTCGGCGTCGCTCAAACGCTTGAGCACCACTACGCCGACACCTTCACCGAGGCAGATGCCATCGGCCTGGTTGTCGAAAGAGCGGCAACGCCCCTTGGCCGAGAGCGCACCGACCGACGAGAACATCAGGAAATCCGAGATGCCGTTGTGGAAGTCCGCACCACCGGCCAGCACCATGTCGCTGCTGCCGGCGCGCAGTTCCTTCACGCCCAGTTCGATGGCGGTGAGCGAGCTGGCGCAGGCCGAGGTCACCGAATAGTTCACGCCGCCCAGACCCAGGCGGTTGGCGATGCGGCCGGAGATGACGTTGACCAGCATGCCGGGGAAGGAATCCTCCGTCAGTGCCGGCAGCGCCTTGGCCAGCGCCTCGGGCATCTCGCCGCAGTACTGCGTGTAGAGGTTGCGGAAGGTGTACTGGTTGCCGAGGTCCATGCCGGCTTCGGCGCCGAAGATCACCGAGGTCTTCTCGCGGTCGAAGTAGCGCGTGGCGTAGCCGGCGTCTTTCAACGCCTGCTGGGTGATTTCGAGCGACAGCAGCTGCACCGGTTCGATGGCGGCGAGCGAGGCGGGCGGGATGCCGAATTGCAGCGGGTCGAACGGCGTGTCGCTGATGAAGCCGCCCCATTTGCTCACACTCTTGTCGTTGGGCGCGTCGGCACCGCGGTAATAGCGCTCCACGCTCCAGCGATCGGCCGGCACTTCGGTGACCAGATCGCGGCCTTCGAGGATGTTGCTCCAGAAACTTTCGAGATCCGGCGAGCCGGGATAGAGACAGGCCATGCCGACCAGCGCCACCGGCTCGGCATGCGTCGCATGGCGCAGCGCGGGTGTGCGCACGCTGGCCAGATGGGCAACGGCACCGGCGGTGACCTGCTCATGAAGGGCGGCAATGGTGGTGACCGCCTGCTTCATGGCGATGACCTGGCCGATCATGTACATGCCTTCGGCCTGCTGGGTGGCGATATCGATGGCGGCCAGCTTGCCGTCGACGTAATCGACTCCTTTGGTGGCGATGCGCAGGCGGCCGACGGTGAGCGACTCGAGCTGCTTCCAGGCTTCCTTGGTGTCGACGCCTTCGCGATGCAGGCGGGCCTTTTCGCGGGCGAACAGATCCATGAAGCCCGAGGGCACGCAGCGGATGGCATGGCCGGGAGCCGTCTCGACCAACGCCGTGGTTTCGCCTTCGAGCGCCTTGGTCTGGAAATCTTTCAGCACGGCACCGCAGGCCACGGCCTCTTCGGTCGCGATGTAGGCCGTGCCCATCAGCACGCCGATCTTCGCGCCGCGCGCCGCGAGCGGGGCGGCGATGGCGGCCACCATCGCGCTGGAGCGTTCGTCGTGAATGCCGCCGGCGAACAGCACATGCAGCCGCTCGGGGTTCTCGCTCTGCATCAGCAGGTTGATGGCCTGCTCCCACAGCACGAAGCTGTAGCGCGGGCCGACATGGCCGCCGCATTCGCGGCCCTCGAAGATGAAGTGGGTGGCACCGTCCTTGAGAAACAGATCCAGCAGGCCGGGCGAGGGCACGTGCAGATAGGTCGGTATGCCCATGTCGATGAAAGGCCGAGCCTGCGACGGCCGGCCACCGGCCAGCACCAGCACCGTGGGTTTGAACTCTTTCACCAGGGCCAGCTGCGGGTCGAGAATCTCCGGTGCTGCAAAGCCCAGCAGGCCGACACCCCAGGGCTTGCTGCCGATTTGTGCGACGGTGGCCTGCAACAGTTCACGCGAGGGCTGCTCGCGCATCAGCGACAGCGCCAGAAAGGGCAGGCCGCCACCATCGGCCACCGCCACTGCGAACTCGGCCGTGTCGCTCACGCGGGTCATCGGCCCTTGCGCCACCGGGTAACGGGTGCCGTGCGAACGGGCCCAGGCATTGCCGGCGTCGAGCACGCGCAGCTTCTGCGCCTGCAGCACCTGACCGGCAACGCGCAGGCGCAGGGTGTTGACGAGTGCTTCGATGTTGGAGCACTCGCCCATCACCAGACGGGCGAGTGCGGCGTCCTGCCCGATCGGCAGCAGCTCGCCTGCGGTGAGGGCGGCGCGCACGGCATCGGCATCCAGCCCTTCGAGCGCCAGCACATCCTTTTGTCCGCGCGCATAGACGTGATAGCCCGCCACTTCGCGGGCCTCGCTGCCGTCCATCGACAGCAGCTGGTTCTTCAGGGCGTCCGGCAGGCTGCATTCGGCATACACGGCCAGCACCGAATCCAGCACCACGCCAAAGGCGCCGCCGACATGCGCACCGGCAGCGGTGTTGAGCGCGATGCCGCCCTGGCACCAGACCGGCACCGGTTCTGCATCACCGGCTGTCTCTGCGGCCAGTGCCACGATTCTTTGCAGCAGCACGAAGCTGCTTTCGTCGGCAATGCGACCGCCGCTCTCCTGGCCTTTGGCGATGAGACCACTGGCACCGGCAGCCAGCGCACGGCGGGCCTCGTGCAGCGAACACACCTGGGCCAGCACCGGCACCGTGCGCCAGCTGGCGGGCAGGGCGGCCACGTCACCGTCCAGCACGACGAATCCAATGCAGGCGGGCAGGGCAAGTTCGGGAGCGGCGACACCATCGGCGAGCCGCAAACCCAGGCCGCGGCTCTGCTCGGTTGCGAGTTGCGCCCACAGCACAGGCCACGCCGCGGGGTCGCGCCCGAGGTCGATGGCGACGGCAGCACCGTGACGGCAGAGCCGGCGCGCCAGGGCGAGGTCGGGCCGCTCCAGCGGCGTGACGGCCAGCAGGCGGAAGCGCTCGGCATCGGCACGAATACGTGAGGCCATGCTGGCCGTTTCAGCTTTTGTCTCAGATCGCTTGACCATAAATCACTCCTGCGTCCATCCATGAACGGCCGGGCGAACACCGGCCCTGAGCACCACGTTTTGAATCAGTCCTGTGTCCAGCGGAACATCGCGGCCCCCAACGCCAGAAACAGCGCGGTCATGCCCGAGAGAATCAACAAGGGTTTTGCAATATCGGCAATGCCGGCGCCATCGAGCATCACGGCGCGTGCCGCGTCGAGCATGTGCGTGAGCGGGAAGACCGCCGCCAGGTTCTGCACGAACACCGGCGCGCCATCGAGCGAGAAGAACACGCCCGAAAGCACCAGCATCGGCCAGGAGATGAGATTGAGCAGACCGCCCGAAAGCTCCTCACTAGAGATGCGCGCCGACACCAGCAGGCTCATCGCGATCATCGTCATCGAGCCCAGCGTGGTGACCAGCAGCAGCGTGAGATAGCTGCCTTCCATGCGCAGATGCAGCAGCGCATTGCAGGCGGCGAAGATGACGGCCGACACCAGCACCGCGAGCAGCAGGCAGGCGATGAGCTGCGCGCTGATGAACTCCACTGCCCGCAACGGCGTGCCGTTGAGGCGCTTGAGATAGCCCGACTTGCGGTAGCGCACGATGACGTGGCCGATGGCGAACAGGCTGGAGAACATGATGTTCAATGCAAGGAGCCCCGGTACCAGCCAGTCGGCGTAGCGGATGCGCGCGCCGGTCACCGGCTGCGCCGCGGCATCGGGCTGCTTGGCCAGCAACAGCTGTTGCAGCAGGCGGCCCTTGGGGGATTCGTCGTTGAGCCAGTAGCGCGGTGGGCTGCTGTTCAAATCCAGCAGCAGGTCGATGCGCTGGCGCTGCACCTTGGCAATCGCCTTCTCCGCATCAGTCTCGCGATAGAACTCGACGGCCGGTGTCGCCAGAAAGGGGCTGGTCGCCGGGATCAACGGCGCGTCACCCAGCACGCCGACCTTGGCGACGGTCTGCGGCCCGCTGGAGAACACCGTGGCCATGCCGATCACCAGCAGCGGGGCAAACAAGAGATTCCAGGCGAGGGCAGAGCGGTCACGCACGACTTCCAGCAACCGCGCCTTGATCATGGCGATGACGCGCTTCACATGCGGGTGACTCATGCGCTGGGGCTCCGGTGGGTCGTCCACAAGCCGGCGCAGACGAGTCGCCCGAGGCGCGCATTCGCCTTGCGCGTGATCCCCCTGCGGGGGTCCCTCACGCGGTGGCTCATGCGCGCAGCTCCTTGCCGGTGAGCTGTATGAAGAGGTCTTCGAGCGTGCGCGGACGAATCTTCAGATGTGCGAGCGATAGGCCGGCATCCAGCAGTTTTCGCACGGCGCCGTTGACATCCTTGCTGAAGATTTCGACGCGATCTTCGCGATGCACCAGCGGCAGGTCGATGCTGCGGCCTTCGACTTCGTTGGCGGGCAGCTCCAGCACGCTGTCGTTGAAATGCTCTGCCAGCAGGTTCTGCGGCGAGCCGCGCGCGACGATCTTGCCCTGGTCCATGATCGCGATGTCATCGCTGAGCAGATAGGCCTCGTCCATGTAGTGCGTGGTCAGCACCACCGTTGTGCCGCGTGCCTTGACGGCGCGCACCAACTCCCAGAAGTTGCGACGCGCCTGTGGATCGAGTCCGGTGGTGGGTTCATCCAGAAACACCAGATCGGGATTGTTGACCAGCGCAATCGCCAGCAGCATGCGCTGGCGCTGGCCGCCCGAGAGCTTGCGGTGGTCGCGGTCGAGAAAGTCTTCAAGCCGGCAGGCATGGATCAGCTCATCCAGTGGCAGGGTGTGCTGGTAGAGCGAACGGAAGAACTCGAGGTTTTCGCGCACGGTGAGAAAATCCTGCAGCGCCGTGTTCTGAAACTGCATGCCCACTCGTTCGTGGTAGTCGGCATCAAGTGGCTTGCCGCGATAAAGAATCTCGCCGGAGGTGGGCTTCACCAAGCCCTCAAGCATTTCGACGGTGGTGCTTTTGCCGGCACCATTCGGCCCCAAAAGGCCGAGACAGGTGCCTTCTTCGACATTGAAACTCACCCCGTTGACGGCCTGCACCTTGGGGTAATGCTTTTGCAGTTCGCGTACCGAAAGAACATTGGACATGGAGTTACTCCATCACGTCAGGTTGGCGCTTAACCCTGGGCAATTGCCCAGCGGTTCGCCCCGCGCAGGACCAAGCATTGCCTGTAGGCCGTGACGAGTCAGTCAAGATCATTCGAGTGTGTGGAGTATCCATTCGTATGCTGCTTTGCGAATCCATTCGCTGATGCCGTGACTCAAGACCAGCAGCTCCACACCGCCAGTTGTTCCGTGGCCTTTCCGGCCTATCTCTATTTCCAGATGCGTCAGTGCCTTCAACTATCTACAGGCATGCTTCGCGCCAATTTGCGATTCGGGCATTTTGTCAAGCAAAAAAAACCACTTACTTCAGGCTTTTCAAGCCTCTGCTGAATTGTGCCTTGATGAGTAGACGTTATGAACTGGCAGATTGAGTTATTTTTTTATATGTCTTCCACAAGGCATGATTGACACATCCGAGAAATAGATTTTCTGGCAATTTGCGTCAGTTTTTATCCAAGCAGTTCGTGCCGCCGACTGAAAGGCAACTCTGAAGTATCCGGTCGCCATTGCCTGTGAGCTATCTCTCACTATTTTCGCGAAGCCCTTCAATATCAGGAAGCGATGGCCGTGTTCTCGGCACTCGTGCACGGACCCAGCGCCAGAGAACACGCCTAAAGGCGACGGAACAGTGATGGATGGACCTGCGGCCACCACTCAAGCAGATCAAAGGGCTTGCTGATATCGCGCGCAGAGTGAGACCCGCCCACGGCTATATCCCCGATTCGCTACGTCCGAGTTGGGGTGTTGGCGGCTGAAAACTTTGGGCTGGACTGCGCAACATCGCGGATGAGACGCGGGTGCGTGTGGCGGTGGCCTTCGGCGCGCCGGACATGGCGATCAACAGCGCCGGCATCGTCGGCAACTACTCCTACGCCGCCTACGGCACGTCGAAATTCGGTGTGGTGGGTCTGGCGACGACGCTACGCTACGAGTACGAGCCGCGCGGCTCCACATCAGCTGCATCCGTCCGCCGGAAGTGAAGAAGACGCCGCTGGTGGTGCAGCGAACGATGGCCGCCCGGTAACGCTGCTGCCGCTACCAAGGCGACCTCATCGGTGCCTTCAGGACTTCGGTGCAACCGCTTGACGGCTGAAAATTCCGATCATTGTCGTGCCGTGGGCGCGCATGGCCGGCTCGATGCGCCGATGCAGCGCGTGATAGCGGTAGAACGGGACGCGCGGAAACAGGTGGTGCACCGAGTGGAGGTTCTGTCCCATCCAGAACCACTCGAGCGGCTTCATCCAGGTCGGCATGATCAGGCTGTTGGTGTTGCGGTAACGCGCCGGCTCGTCATAGGGGTGGTGCGGCCGGTAGGCGAACCAATACACCGTGAAGAACGCGCCGATCAGATAGCCCACCACGAGCAGCAGCACGGTATGTTCGCGCGCCACGGCGAGCGCAAAGGCCAGTCGCCAGCCCAGCGCGAACGTCACCTCCGCCACGTAGGCGGCGCGCTCGCGCAACGGCGCCGTCGGCCAGTAGTCGCGGAACAGGAAGGTGTTCTGCACCCACAGGAAGCGCACGCCATAGACGAAGAAAGCCAGAAGCCCATGCCGCATGCCGCTGATGACGTGGTCCGGATCTTTTTCTGGCTGATTGGTGAAGCGGTGATGCGTGAAGTGCTCCACCCGGTGGGTGGAGAACGGCACCATGATCAACGGTGCCACCAGGTAGCCACAGAGGTTGTTTAACCATTGCAGCCGGTCGTGGCCGCCGTGGATATTGCCGTGCGCCGCCTCATGCAGCGGCGTGTAGGACATATAGGTCAGCACGGCATAGATCAGAATTGCCCCCCACAGCGGCATGATGCCCTCAGCGAACAGCCAGAGGTTGGCGATGAAGGCTGCGATCACGCCCAATGCAAGCACTAGGGTCGGCCAAGCCAGCTTGCCCGTGTATTCCTTCGATATGGCGATGGCTTGCTTGTTTAGCGAGACGAGATCGTGCTGCATGGCTGACTCCTGCGCGAGTAATGATGGATCGCACCGTATCCTCTGGGCCCTGCGCCTGGCAGGGCATTACTGGCCTTCCGCCATGCATTTGGGGACAGCTTGCGGGATAGCTGAAATCCGCTCTTGCCGAAATCCGCTTTTGGCACCCCGTCGCCGATGACCATCGGCGCAGCCCAGTCCGTTGCGGGAATTCGGTTACCAGCCTTGCGCCTTGCGGTACTCACCGGGCGCGCGGCCGAGCCAGCGGCGGAAGGCGCGGGTGAAGCTGGCGGTATCGCCGTAGCCGAGTTGCAGGGCTATTTCGTCGATCTTCATCTCGGTGCCTTCCAGCAGTTGCAGGGCCACCTGCTTTCGCTCGGCCTCGACCAGATCGCGAAAGCTGATGCCTTCTTCCTCCAGTCGGCGGCGCAGACTGCGGGGCGCCATGGCCAGTTGCTGCGCCACGTCCTCCAGCGAGGCGAGCAGGCCGAGAGGGCCTAGCAACTGGCTGCGCACTTGTCCCGTAACGCCTGCGATCTGGCGGCGCTCGAGCTGGATGCGGCACTGATCTTCGAGCAGGCGCACCAGGCGGGCATCGAACATCGGCAGCGGGGTTTCGGCATCTTCGCGCCGCAGCACCAGCGCGTTGCGCGCGCAGCCGTATTGCGGCGCGATGCCGCAGAGTTCCTGGATGCGTCCGGCATGCTCGGGTGCCTTGCCCTGAAACTCCAGCCGCTGTACGCGCAGTCCCCGAAGGCCAAGCTCGTGCAGCAGATTGACGGCGGTGGCCATGTCGCGTTCGAGCAGGAACTGGCGCAAATGCTGGGGGATGGCAACCGGCTCTGCGCTGAGGCTGAACTCGCGTTCGTCGGAGAACAGCGAGAGCTGGCAGTACGCGGTGCTCAGCGGCAGATAGCGCAGGGCGCTCTGCAGGGCCTCGCGCAGGTTGCGGCTGATGCGCATCACGAAGCCCCAGATGCCGAAAGTGGCGACGTTGTATTGCAGACCGAGCTCGAAGCCGAGCGCCGGAACCTTCGGCAGCGCCAGCATCAGGTTTTCCACCAGGCGCATCTCCTGTTCGCGCGCGATCAGCGCATCCGCCTCGTGCAGCTGGGCCTCGGTGATGCCGGTGCCCAGCAGGCAGGTTGCCGCATCGACGCCATGCCCAGCGGCGAAGTTGACCATCACCTGGGCCATGACAACGGGGTGCTGGAAGCGTGCCTCGGCGGGCATGGCGGAGTCCTAAACAGGCCAGGTGTAATCGGGCCAGCGTACGGTATTGATCCACACGCTGGATAAGGTTGCGCTTGAGCCTGTACCCGGATCTGCTCCCTGCATGGGCTAACCCGCTCTTGCCAATCCGCTGATCGCTTACTGCAAGATCTTCGGCCGGGCTTCTGCTATCGCGTTGTCAGCTTTGCTCACATCACCCAACCGCTTCTTCTTCTGCACGGCGCACCGCGTTGGTCTTGGTCGGGAGCGAATCTGGAATGAACGACATCGCGCGCTCCGCGAGGGCGGTAATGGTGAGGCTTGGATTGACGCCCAAGTTGGCAGCGAGCATCGAACCGTCCACCACGAAGAGGTTCCGGTAGCCGAAAACTCGGTTCTGGGCGTCTATGACCCCCTTTTCCGCCGTGGCGGCCATCGCGCATCCGCCCATGCAGTGCGCAGTCATCGGCACGTTGAAAAAGATCTCGGGCATCGAACTGCCGGCGATACCTCCGGTGGCCGCAGCCGCTTTCTCGGCAAAGGCGTTCGCTTCCGGGATGAAGGTTGGAATACGGTCACCGCTGCTCGACAGACTGCGGCTAAACGGCCAGTACCAAGGGCGTTTGAGAGTCATGTTGATATGACCATCGACGGTCTGCATGCACAGGAAGATCACCGTCTGCACTGCGAACCCGAACGGCAGCAGGAACCGCAGTCCCTTGATCGGACGGGTCAGCAACAGCTTTGCGAGCGCTGCGAGCCAGGATAGCGGCCGTGACCAGCCCGGCTTTCCATTCGTCAGCACCGTAAACAGCCCGCCCATCACGTCAGAGCCGGCGGGATAACGCACCGCTTCGATGTGCGTGTGGTCATCGATGTAAATGCCGGAACCGATCGCGATGCCCTTGGACAAATCCTTCTTTCCACCGGGATAGCGGACGCAGAGAATCGACTCCGCGTTGGTGCGCACCCGTTTGCCCAGATCATCCGAGATGTTCGGCAGCGCGCCGTCCTGCTTCAGGCGCATCAGCAGCTCCTGAGTACCCAGCGACGAGCCCGCGAAGATGACGTTGCGGGCGGTATAGGTTCGCTGTGGTTTGAACAGTCCGAAGGTTGGCACTGTCGTCACGGCATAGCCAAGGCTGCCGTCGGCGGCATCGCCAAGCGGGCGCACGTCGATCACCTTGGTTTCGGCGTGGACTTTGGCCCCGCCAGCCTCCGCCAGGTAGAGATAATTCTTGTCCAGCGTGTTCTTGGCATCGTGCCGACAGCCCACCATGCAGGCGCCGCAGCCGATGCAAGCCTTTCGGGCAGGCCCCTTGCCGCCGAAGTAGGGGTCTGGCACCTCAGTGCCGGCCGCCTCGCCGCGCGAGAAATACACGCCCACATCGGTGGGATAGAAGGTATGCCCAACGCCTGCCGCTTCGGCCATTTTCTTCAGCAGTACATCTGCCGGACCAAGCATCGGGTTGCGCGTGACGCCGAGCATGCGTTTGGCCGTGGCGTAGTGCTGCGGCATCTGCCGGGTCCAGTCGTCCAGACCCGCCCAGGAGCCGTCGCTCCAGATGCGGTCTGCCGGGACGAGCAGCGTCTGGGCGTAGGAGATGGAGCCGCCGCCCACGGCATTGCCATGCAGAACCATCACGTGGCGGAACAGCCGCAGGCTCAGGAAGCCACGCAGTCCAAGGAACGGCATCCAGAAGTAGTTGCGCAGGTTCCAGTTGGTTTTGGGCAGGTTGTCCGGTGTCCAGCGACGACCCATCTCCATGACGCCCACCGAGTAGCCTTTCTCGGTCAGGCGATGCGCCGAAACGCTGCCGCCAAAGCCGGAACCGATGACGATGTAGTCGTAATCGAACTCACTCATGGCTAGCTCCTGAGCTCGCGACGAAGGATCTTGCCCACCGGCGACTTGGGCAGCTCCGCAAGGAAATGAACCTGGCGTGGCACCTTGTAGGCAGCCAGATTCTGGCGGCAGTGCTCGATCAGGCTGCCTTCGGTCAGGCTGGGATCGCGCTTGACCACGAACACTTTCACTGCCTCGCCGGTCTTCTCGTCGGGAATGCCGACGCAGGCGCTTTCAAGCACGCCAGCGTGCTCGGCGCATACGGCTTCAACCTCGTTGGGGTACACGTTGAAACCGGATACCAGCACCATGTCCTTCTTGCGGTCGACGATATGGAAATAGCCTTCCTCGTCCTGCATCGCGACATCGCCGGTGCGAAAATAGCCGTCGTCCGTGAAGGCCTTGGCGGAATCGTCCGGACGATTCCAATAACCGCGCATGACCTGAGGGCCGCGGGCACAGAGTTCCCCGGCCTCGCCGGGCGCCACAGGCCTACCTTCGTCGTCACGGATGGAAATATCGGTAGACGGCAACGGCAGACCGATGCCACTTCGGAACTCCTGCTGATCAAGACGGTTGACGGTCAGGACAGGAGAGGTTTCGGAGAGACCATAGCCCTCGACGATCGGTTTTCCAGTCACTTCCTGCCAGCGGCGAGCGACGGCCGGCTGCACCGCGGCACCGCCACCCATAGCCAAGCGCAGGCAGGAGAAGTCCAAGTCGGCGAAGCCCGGCGTATTCAGCAGTCCGTTGAACAGCGTGTTGACGCCGGTGATGGCCGTGAACCGCTCGCGCTTCATCGCTGCAACCAATCCAGGCAGGTCGCGCGGGTTGGGGATCAGCACGTTTGTCGCGCCGCGGCCGAAGAAGCTGAGGAAATTCACTGTGAACGCGAAGATGTGGTACAGCGGCAGTGCGGTGATGATCACATCCTGTGTGGGCGTATTGGCTGTCGATGTCCAGGTCCAGAACTGTTCCAGGTTCGACAAGATGTTGCCTTGCGTCAGCTCAGCCCCTTTGGATAGTCCAGTCGTGCCGCCGGTGTACTGAATCACGGCGGGGTCGGTGTAATGACGAGGCCTCGACATCGGTTTGTAGGATGAGGCCAGCGCGGTTGCGAGCGGCACGGTGTCTGCGCTGTCACAGTCCGGCGCCTTGCCGGGAGCCGGCGCAACGATGATGGTCTTGATCGAGGTCTCGTGGAGCACCGCCTTGACGGTATCCAGGTAGGGCTCCGCAACAATGATCGCCCGAGCGCCTGAGTCCCGGAGTTGGTGTCGCAACTCACGAGGGGTGTACAGCGGGTTGACATTGACGACCACACAGCCGGCCCGCAACACGCCGCAGATGCCGATGGGGTATGCCAGTACATTTGGCATCATCAGTGCAACGCGGTCGCCGGCGTTTAGCCCCAGCTCTGACACCAGGTAGGCCACGAGCGCGCCGCTCTTCTCCAACAGTTGGCGGTAGCTCAGGTTTTCCCCGCCTTCAACAACGGCGACGCGCTCACCATGAAGAAGACAGCACTCTTCGATCATTTCCGCCAAGCTGCGGAAGCGCAGCTCTGCGATGGCGTGCGGCATGCCCGGGGGGTAGCTTTTCTTGAAGACTTCCTCTTTTGCTGCGTTCATTGTGCTTAACCCAGTTCTACGTCTATTTAATAAAGGGGCTGGCTTTGCAGACCCCAAGCATGGATGAAGTCGGCTGTTTTATTGCCGTGGAAGCGTCAGCTTCAAGACGCCTTTGTCGCCGCCCACGATCATCAAATTGCTGTTCATCTGGATCGCCGCGAAGACTTGATCGCGGTTCATGCCCTTGACGTTGATGACCGAGGTTTTCCGCTGGCTGCCGCTGATGCGGAGGATCGCACCGTCAGCACCGACCAAGATGATGTCCTCACCCAGCAGCGCACCAGCGAACAGGCTGGACGTCGTACCGGTTTCCACCTTCGTCCACTGGCCGGTTTCGGGCGCGTCTGAGACATAGACATTGCCGCGCATGCCAAACACCGCCGCGCCACGCTCACCCAGCGGCAGCACGCCGAACAGCGAGCCCTCGTACGGCAGGGCGATACGCTGCCACTCGCGCCCGTCGCTGGAAAGTCCCACAAGGCCTCGCTCGCCGACGACGGCCATGCGGCCATCGTGCAGCCGGGCGATGGCATTGAGGTGGTTCTTCTCGCCGGTGATGGTGGGTGCGTCGACATCGACCCAGGTCTTGCCGCCGTCCGCGCTGGTCTTGATGGTGCCGAAAGCCCCGACGGTGATGATCTCCTGGGCACTGAGCGGCAGCACGGCGAACAGCGGGGCGTTTTGCTCCGGCTGCCAGTTCTGCAAAGCCCAGGTCGCACCGCCATCGGCGCTGTGCAGAATCGCGCCGTCGTGGCCCACGGCCCAGCCATCGCTGGCATCGGCGAAGGCGAGGCCAGTGAGCGTGGAGTCCACGGGGCTGGCCACCTGCTTGAAGTCCTTGCCGTCTACCGCGCGCAGAATCACGCCATTGCCACCCACGGCAATACGGCTCGTCCCCGCAGCCGCCAGCCCCAGCAGCAGGCCCTGGGTGGCTTTGGGGCTGACGAGCGCGGGCAGCGGTTTGGGCTCGGCAGTTTGGGCGAAGACGGGCGTGGCCTGTGCAAAGGCCAAGGCAGTGAGGGCGATCAGAGAGAGCTTGTTCATGCGTGCGCACCGGCAGCGTGGGTTTTAGCAGGAACCTTCATCAGCAGGCTCGCAAAGGCGGGCAGCATGACGAGGGCGGCGACGGCATTGGCGAGGAACATGATGGTGAGCAGAATGCCCATGTCGATCTGGAATTGAAGATCAGACATTACCCAGGTCGCCACGCTCGCCGAGAGCGCGATGGCGGTGACCACCACCGCCTTGCCGGTCTGGTGCAGGGTATCGGCGTAGGCCTCGCGCAGGGACATGCCCTTCATCTTCACGTTCTCTTCGAGCACGCTGTAGATGTAGATGCCGTAGTCCACGCCAATGCCGGCCGCGAAGGCCGCCACCGGCAGTGTCGCCACCGTCTGGCCAATGCCAAGCCAGACCATGATCGCGTAGGTGAACACCGAAACCGCAGCGAGCGGCACCACGATGCAGATGATGCCGGTGAGGCCACGGAAGCTCGCATACACGCAGATGATGATCGCCGCGAACAGCCAGAACAGCACCTTGAACTCGGTTTCAGCAATCACCTCGTTGGTGGCTGCCATCACGCCGACGTTGCCGCCCGCGAGCGTGAACTTGACCGGGCTGTCGGCCCCCTGCTCGGCGTTGTAGCTCTTGATGGCCTTGAGGATGCCGTCGATGGTGGTGGCGCGATGGTCGGCGGTGAAGAGGTAGGTCGGCATCACCGAGCAGTCTTCGTTCAACAGGCCCGTGGAGGTGGTGAACTGCTGGCCCGCGAGGATGAGGCCATCCTCGGAGCGTGGCAGCTGCAACCAGCGCGGATTGCTCTCGTTCATCTTGTTCCACACCAGCTTGTCCATGATCGGCATCGAGACCGTGGAGACGATGCCCGGAACGCCCTGCATGTACCAGCCGAAGCGGTCGATCTGGTTCATCACGGCATAGTCGATGCAGCCGTTCGTCTTGGTCTCGGCATAGATCTGCAGGATGTCGACGCCGATGGCGTAGTTCTTCGAGACAAAAGCAGAATCCTGGTTGTAGCGGGAGTCGGGCTTGAGCGCCGGCACACCCTCGTGCAGCTCGCCGATCTGCAAGTCCTTGGCAACCGTCAAGGCACCGGCTGAGGCCAGCGCCAGCACCACCAGCACGCCCACAGCCATTCCACGATTGGTGAGTGCGGAGAAGCTCCACCACAAAGGTTTCAGGCGCTCGTCGCGGCGGCGCTGAAAGCTGCGGAAACCCTCAGGGTCAGGCAGCTTGGCGTACGAGAGCAGGCAGGGCAGCAGGATCTTCTTGCAGACGATGACGGCCAGCAGACCGAACATGGCGTTGACCGCCATCTCCTGCACGATGCCGATCGGGATCAGCAAAATCGTGCCGAAGCCGATCACGTTGGTGACCAGCGCGGTGATGCCGGGGATGACCAGACGGCGGTAGGTCGCACGCGAGGCATCGAAGCTGTTGAGGCCGCGATCCGCCACTTCCAGCAGCCAGAAACTGGTGATCTGGATGCCGTGGCTGACGCTGATCGCCAGCACCAGAAAGGGTACGAGGATGGCGAAGGGATCCAGCGCATAACCTGCGAGATGCAGGATGCCCAGCTCCCACACCACTGCGAGCAGACCGCAGCTCAGCGGGTAGAGCGCCACCACGAACGAGCCCATGTACCAGGCGAGCACGAACCATACGAGCAGCACCGTGATGCCGAAGAAGGTGACGACGCCGAAGGAGGCATTGGCGACGTCGCCGATCACCTTGGCGAAGCCGATGATCTGCACGTCGATGTCGGGGTTGTAGTCGGGGTTCTTCGATTCGACGACTTCGAGATCGCTGCCGGAGAAGCGGCGATCAACCGTCTCGCCATCAGCGGCGACGGCGGAACCGTGGAAGCCCTTGTAGTTGAACAGCAGCCCGCGCGGGTCTTCATACAGGGCCAGCACGCGCGTGCCAGCGGCGAGCGGCGCGCTTTCGGCCTTGAGCTTCAACTCATAGAGCATCGGCTGGGTCAGACGCCCCCGGATGTTCTCGAACTGGTGTGCTGCGCGGATGGTGTCGAGCTTTTCCTGAGTGCGCGGATTGGTCTCGACCAATTCGGAGGCGACGATGGCCGAACGTTGGTCGTTGGAGACGAGGCGGCCGATGATGGTCGCCTTGCGTACATTGTCCTTGATGGTTTCGAGCGTCTCGGGTGTGGGCTTGAAGCCCGAAGGCACCACGTTGCCGCCCTGGAAACCGCCTTCCACCACCTCGAGATAGCGGGTGTTGGGCGTGAACATCGAGCTGACGCGGGTGCGATCGACCCCCGGCAGATAAAACACCGCGTCGGTCGCGGTCTTGAGCGAGGCGAGGAAGGGGCCGTTGTAGATGTCGCCCTTGCCCTCTTTTTGTGACACGGCAAGCAACACTGTGTTGCCACCGCCGAACTGCGCCTGGTGCTGGCGCAGCACCTGGATGTAAGGGTGATCCTTGGGCAGCTGCTTGTCGAAGCCGGAGTCGAGCTTGAGTTGAGAAGCCTGCCAGCCGAGCAAGACCGTCATCAGGGTGATGACGGTGAGTGTGAGGGGGCGCTTCGAGAAAATCAGGGGTTCGGTGATCTTGACGAAAAAGGTCGAGAACCAGCCGCGTGGATCGCCGTGCATAGGAATGTCCGAGAGAAAAGGTGCCCTGCGCCGCAGCAGTCTGGCTGCGGCGCAGGGTGAGGGTGGTGCGGCTTACTTCGAGGCGCGCTGCTGCACGGCGCTGTCGGTGAAGAAGCCGTCCGGGTAGTCCACGCTGTAGTCGTTGGGCGCGCCCTGAGCGGAGAGCGCGGTGACGAAATAGCGGCCCGAGTCGAAGTGGTAGATCACCTCTGGCACGGTGAAGTGGGTCAGCACGTTGCGCTGTGGCGTGCCCATGCCTTCCTGGAAGTTGAACAGCCCGCCCTGGCCGTCGTAGAGGTCCACCATCATGATGCTCCAGCTGTCTTCATCCACGTAGAACACGCGCTTGGCGTAGGTGTGGCGCTCGCCGGGTTTCAGTGTGGCTTCGACCACCCAGACGCGGTGCGCCTCGTAGCGCGGCAGCTCGGCATTGACATGGTTGGGCTTGGCGAGCGTGTCGTACTTGGCGCGGGCGATCTTGAAGTTGTTGTACGGCACCAGCATGTCGCGCTTGCCCACCAGCTTCCAGGTGTAGCGTTCGAGCACGCCGTTGAACATGTCCACCTGGTCGTAGAACTGCTGACCATCGGTGCCCTCGTACGGGTTGTCACAGCACACCGCCGGCGCGCGGCGGATGCGCTTGAGCGCCGGTGCATAGAGCCAGGCCGCGCGGCCGGTGGCCCCGGTGCCGCCGCTCTCGTTGACGAGAATCATGGTGCCCGCCGTGCGGGAGGGGGCGATGATCTTCGAGAGGTAGTAGAGGAACAAACCCTTGCCATTGGTGAGCGGCACCGGGTTCTTCTCGTTGGCGTAGAGAAACTTCACATCCTCCACCAACTGGGCAAGCTGAAACTTGCCGCTGGCATCGACGTTCATCTGGTCGTTGTTGCGGCGCACGGTGTTGCCGCGCCACTTGATGCGGTGATTCCAGATCACCTCCGCGCCCGTCTTGGGGATCGGATACGGGAAGCCCTGGACGCACTTGTCCGGGTTGTCGGTGCCGATCAACTCGCAGGTGGTGGCATTGACGGCGGTGGACTTGTAGATGAAATCCGGCCAGGACACGGTGCGGTGACTGGGGTAGACCTGCATCTTGTAGCTCGGGAAGGTCTTCAGCAGATACTTGTGGCCCTCGCTGAGCTTGCCGGTATGTTTGGCGGCGTCAGCGCCTGTGATCGTGTAGATCGGCTTTTCCGCCTCGATCTTGGGGTCGCTGGCGTACTCGCCGGACAACTTGCCGGCCTGCTTCGCAGGCGTCCACGCCGGAATGCTGCCGTCCTTGTTGGGGCCAGCCTCGGCACCGATGGGCGTGAGCTCCTTGCCGAGCTTGGCGGCTTCGGCTGCGGTGGCCTTGGCGAGCGCAGTATTCGAGAGCGGCAAGAGTGCCGCTGCAATCAGTGCCAGTCTGAGCGCTGGGGTGCGCCATTGTGCTGGGTTCATGTTCTTCCTCCGGGGTGATGGTGATTAAAACGAGTACTTCGCAAAGGCTTTGATGGTGTCGCGATCACGGAACAGGTTGGCGTTGCCGGCACCGCTCCACAGCTGGTAGCCAATGTTGAAAGAGGTCTTGTCGCGGTAGCGCATCTCGATGTTGGTATCCCACAGCGTGCGGCCCTCCACGTAGTTGGAGAGATAGCCCGGCGAGTGGCCGAACAGGTCGTGCTTGAAGATGATCTGCGGCGCGATGCTGATGTCTGGCAGCACGTTCTCCCAACGGATCAGCCAGACAAAGCCGAGGCCGCCGGAGAACTTGGTGGGGTAGAGATTCAGCGGTGCCTGGTGTGGATTGAAGCGCAGGCCATCCGCGCCATACACGCAGGCCTGGTTGCTGGAGCAGGCCTGCTGGGAGCCGTCGGCACCCGAACCATCGGCACCGGCGGTGGGGCTGGTGAAGGTGCCGGGCACAGCGAGAGCCAGTTCTTCCAGATGCGGAATGCCCACATAGCGGAAGCCGATCTCTGGCAGCCAGATCACCTGGTCGGCGCCGAGCAGGCGGGCGGTGAAATCGGTGTTGCCCTCGACGTAGGTGGCACCGAAATCGAGCGAGAGCGTCTTGAAGGTTTCCCAGCCGCGGATATAGCTGTTGGCTGGGTTGGTGCCCAGTGTGCCGCCGCGGTACGGAATGATGAAGTTGGGGAAGGAACGCCCCGAACCTGGCAGATGGCCGACGACGAGATCGAAAGTGTCTGGGAAGGCGCCTGCACCATTTGCCGTGGTGTAGTTGCTGGACGGATAGAGCCCAGTCGAACCATCGGCCTGGGTTCCGGTGCCGACGGTGCTGCCGGCGCAGCCCGGTGCCAGATGACAGTTGGTGAGCGTTGGCCCCAAACCCGCAAAGACGAGGTCGACGATGTCCACCTGCAAAGGGTCATGGGGCCGGTAGGCCGCCTCACCCTGAAACGAGACATCGCCAAAGCTGGTGTTGAAACTAAAGCCGAACATCTTGATGTTGCGCGGGTATTCGAGCTGTACCTTCACCGTGTCCAAGGAGAGCGCAGTGTCTGTGGCCCTGGCCGGATCGTTGGCCGGCAGGTTAAGCAGCGGAATATCGGGGCAGTCCGCCAGGAACTCGAGTGTGCTGGTGGAGTGCTTCGAGCAGGCCTCGTCGGCAGAGAACACGCTCACGATCGGAATGCGTGAGGTGTAGTTGGCAAAGTAGAAGCCCAGGTTGGTGCCGTTGTTGAGCCAGTCGGCGGTGTAGGTGAGCTTGAGGCCGTAGTTGTTGTCGATGTCCTTGGGGTTGTCGTCCCGCAAGCGCTGGGCGCGCGAGGTGGTGTTGGTGATGAGCGTCAGCGGGTTGTCGATGAGCCTGCCCACGCCATCCTCATCCGGCGTGAGGTTGCCGAAACTGATGCTGATGTAGTCCGGCCCTTCGTTGAGCGTGCCGAGATTGACGGGTGAGTAGAAGCCGCCATAAGCCGGCAGCTCGACGGGGCGAAACTCCAGGGCATACCAGCCGGAGATGTTGGTGTTGTCGGTGGGATTGGTGCCGAAGCTGAAGGCATTGAGTGGCTGGTAGAAGTCATCCAGCCCATTGCCGCCGACGCGGAAGAAGTTGTTGAGATCCGGCGGGTTCAGCACGTTGATGGAGTCGAAGAACTGCAAGGTCGCCTCACCCCAGATCACCTGCTGCTTGCCGAGGCGCACCGCGACATCGAGCGTATCGAAGAAATTGATCGAGCCAGTGACGTTGATGTCGAGTAGCTGGATACCGAGCCCGATCTCGCGATCGACCCGGCTGCCGCGCTGACGCTCGACCCGGCCGCCCGGCCCGTAGACGATGCCGCAAGGCAGGCCGAGCGGGTTGCGATTGGCCGGGCAGGGCGTGGAATCGGTGCGCGCACCAAGGACCGGCAGCGCGATGCTGCCGGGAAATGTGGTGTAACCCACATCCTGGAAGTTCTCGTCGGTGATGAGGTTGGGGTGGGTCTGTTTGAAGCGGTAGTTGACCGGGTCGTAGATCGCAATGGCCTTGGCGAACACGAACCAGTCATTCCAGCCGAAGGTGACATCCTGATTGAGGCGGAACAGGCCCTGAGCGAGATCCCACTGCTCGTAGTTGATATTGCCTTGGTCGAAATTGGGACTGAAGGACCCAGGCGCTGCGGCGAGGTGCTCGGCGGCAAAGCTCTGCCCGGTGAACAGCCCCTGACAGGCTTGGTAATAGCTGCTGGTGCCAGTACGCCCGCAGACCTCGGGATCAAGATTGTTCTTGGAAATGGTGGATTTATCTTGCGGTTCTGCACGAACCGCAACACCGCCGATGAAGGTGCTGTTGTAAACCAGATCGATCGGCTGGTCGCCGAAGAAGGGAATCTTGACCTGACCAGCACCCGCATTCTGCACAGCAAGCCCTAACAACAGCGCGGCCAATCCCTGCACTTTGCATGAACGCAATCCCTGCGACTTCTTCGCCATGTGCTCTCCTCCTCTCTATTAGTTTTTTTGGTTATTTCTAAACTGGTCAGGTGTTACCCCTGGCTCAGGTGCCGCTAACAGCTCGCTCTAATGCATTACCACGAAGTCCTGTTTCTCGCGTACTGCGCAATGCGGACAGGGCCAATTTCCGGGCAGTGAAAGCCAGCTTGTGCCCGGTGCATATCCCTCCCCGGGGTGGCCCTTGGCAGGGTCATAGACGTAGCTGCAATTCGGACATTGGTGTTTGGCATTTGCAGCCGCATTTGTGGGCAGCGCGCCCGGCTGCGCATTGCCTGTTGGGACAAGGACATCGGTCTTGCAAGGCCAGCGGCGCAGCAATGCTTCACGCCGTGACGGTTGCAGATTGGCAAGACGCAGATCGCCGCCGTGATGCGCGACGACCTTCGGGTCCATGAGGCGATACCAGAGTGGCGGCAGGTAAGCGATGAGGATCATGGCCGCATAGCCAGAAGGCAGCTGGGGGCTGTCCTCGAAATGCCGCAAGCCCTGATAGCGGCGTGTCGGGTTGGCGTGGTGATCGGAATGCCGCTGCAACTGGTACAGAAAGAGATTGGTGACGATGTGATTGCTGTTCCAGGAATGGCGCGGCTGGCAGCGTTCGACGCGGCCACTGGAGTCCTTCAAACGCAACAAGCCGTAGTGCTCCAGGTAGTTCACCACCTCCAGCAGGCTGAAGCCGTAGATTGCCTGCGCGATGAGAAACACCAGCGCCCAAGGGCCCAGCCACACCGTGAGTGCGGCGAACAGCACTACCGTCATCGACCAGGCCTGCAGGTTTTCGTTGTGGTGCGACCACACCGGTTGTCCCTTGCGTTCCAGCCGCTCACGTTCGATACCCCAGGCAGACTTCAGGCTACCCACCACCGTGCGTGGCCAGAAAGCCCAGAAGCTCTCGCCCATGCGCGAGCTGGCCGGATCATCGAAGGTCGCCACATTCTTGTGATGGCCCTTGTTGTGCTCGATGAAGAAATGTCCGTAGGCCACCGGTGCAAGCGTGATCTTCGCCAGCCAGCGTTCCAGCACATTGGTCTTGTGGCCCAGCTCGTGCGCGGTGTTGATGCCCACGCCGTTGACCATGCCGACTGCCACCAGCAAACCGATGAGTGAAACCACATCCAGCGTGCCCTGCACCGATAGCCAGGCCCCGGCAATGGTGGCCAGATACTGGCTGGGAATGTAGGCATAGACGATGCGCGAATAGTAGCGATCCTGATCCAGCCGACCTACGGCTGATTCCGGTGCGTTGACTACGTCTTCACCGAGAGCCCAATCAAACAGGGGAACAATGCCGTAGAACACAAAGGGCAGGCTCCACAGGAGCCAGCCCGGCGCCCCGAGAGCGACTGCAAATATCGACAGAAAGCCAGTCAGTGGCAGCGCTGGACTCAATAGCCAGTACCACCGCTTGCCGTCCACCCACAAAGATTCAGACCGAGCCCCAGAGTTAAACTGAGACTCGACATTAATAGTTTTAGTGATCAACTTACTCTTCTTCCACACCGCCAACTCTGGAGATATCGGGTAGATTGCGCCTGTCATTAGACGCCTTTGTGTTGTCATATCAAGCCAGTTAATCCGCGAGCCGAAGATATGTCGAAGAACACGCTTTTCGTCCCTGCGCGTTACTACATGCGCCTTGCCGACCTGGTCGCGGAGCGCGGCTTTGAGATTGCGCCACTGTTGCGCACGCTCAATCTTCCGATTCAATCTCTCGCCGAGCCGGATGCCCAGGTGAGCTGGGCGCAGGTCGAGTCTCTGCTGGCAAAGCTGCGAATTCTCACGGGGCGCTCAGATTTGGGCTTCGAACTCGGAAAGTTGTTAACGGTCAGCGCACACAGCATTGTCGGCTTCGGCATGCTGAACAACCCCAATGTCGAGGATGCGCTGCGATTCTTGGCGCAGTATTTCAGCCTGGTGATGCCCAGCTTCCGGATGCAATACATTGCAGGGGAAGATTTCGGAGAGCTTCAGTTCTCACCGACCACGCCAATGTCGGAAGAGTGCCTCGCGTTTCATGTGGAGGCGATTGGCATGGCTGCCTTGCGTGAAGTGCGCGACCTCGCCAGCGACCGGCGCTTCAGGGTGCAGCTGCATATCGCCATCCCGCCGCCGCCGCACGCCAGCCGCTACGGACTGATTCCTGATCTTGAAACGGAATTTCACGCAGAGTTTGGAGCCGTCGTGCGTCTGCGCTGCATGGTGTGTCTTCACACCATCCCACTTGCCGCAGCAGACAAGAACGCCCTGAAGGTTGCAGAAGAACACTGCCGGCTGCTGGTCCAGAAAATCATCAAGGTCGGCGGTTTCGCTGACTTGATTGCCATCACGCTGAGCGGGGCCAGCAAGGCGCCGCTTTCGGAAGACGAAGTCGCGGCCATGTTCAATATCAGCAAGCGCACTCTGGTTCGAAATCTTCAACGTGAGAAAACCAGCTTCCGCGCCATCACCCGCCAAGTGCTGCACGACACAGCGAGGCAGCGGTTGCTAGTCAGCACCATGAGCATCACCCAGGTTTCTTACTCGCTCGGATTCAGAGACACATCGAACTTCACACGCGCGTTTCGCAACGTCGAAGGCTGTTCTCCGAGCGAGTTCAGGCGAAGGGCGACGTCCTCCGGTTTTGAATAGCGTGCTTCGATACCTGAAAAGCCCGCTCAGCTTCAACGCGACTCGTGCAACTGGGTTTTACCCCGTTAGCGCGGACACATCTCAAAGAGGGTTGACGATGGCCATAGTGCCGTCGGGCACTGTGGCGATAACGCCGCCTGCGAAGGCTTCTTCGGCATGCTCAAAACCCGAGGGCTGTGCAATCAGCTTGTGTTAGACAAGCCAAACCCCCTCCTTCCCACGGCATCGAAATTGCTTGTGGTTGCATAAAAATAGGATCCTTGACCAATGCGCGTGATGCTGGTGGACGATGATGCCCATCGATCAGAAATACTAGCTGGCGCTTTGAAAAGTACAGGCCACCACGTCGTTGCCCATTGCCGAACGGTCGATGATTTATTGGCCGCGACGCGGGCGGCAAAGCCAGACATAGTTTTAATCGACGTTGACTCCCCCGGCCGCGACATGCTGGAGTCGCTCGCACAAATCAACCTCAACGACCCCATGCCAGTGGCGCTATTCGCGGCGAAGAGCGATGTCGAGAGCATTCGCCGCGCCATGCGGGCAGGGGTCTGCGCCTATGTCGTCGATGGTCTCACGCCCACCCGCCTGCAGCCGGTGATGGAGGTCGCCATTGCCCGCTTCGCCGAGTATCAGGCCTTGAAGCGTGAACTGGACGACACCAAGAGCCGGCTCAGTGACCGCAAGGACATCGACCGCGCCAAGGGGCTGCTGATGGCGCGCCGCAATCTCACCGAGGAGCAGGCTTATGAGCAGTTGCGCAAGGCGGCGATGAACCGCAATCTCAAGATCGGTGATGCGGCACGTGCCGTGATCGCCGCGGCCGATCTGCTATGAGCAAGCCCGCACTGGAATGCCCGCAGCTGACGCTGGGCGTGATTCCGCTCACCGACTCCGCACCTCTGGTGGTGGCTGAAGCTGCCGGCTTCTTTGCGGCGGAAGGGCTGGATGTTGCACTTGCCACCGTGCGCTCCTGGGCGGCGATGCGCGACAAGCTGGCCTCGGGGCGCATCGAGGGGGCAACCCTGTTGGCCCCCATGCCACTCGCCGCCGCCTTCGGGCTCGACCCGGTGGCGACACCCATCCTCACGGTGAAGGCCCTGAGCCAGGGCGGCAGCGGCTTCTGTGTGACACCCGAGCTGCATGCCCGCCTGCTCGAACACGGCGCCACCCCGCATGCCACACCGCTCGAATGGGCGGCGGCGATGCGCCGGCTGGTGGAGGCCGGACGCGGCAGCCGCACCGCGCCGACGCTGGCGCATGTGTACCCGTATTCCACGCACCACTACGAGCTGCGCTACTGGCTGGCGAGTGTCGGCCTGCACCCGGAACTCGACCTCAATCTCGTCACCGTGCCGCCGCCCCTGATGGTGCAGCAGCTCGAAGCCGGTCGCATCGACGGCGCCTGGGTGGGCTCGCCCTGGCCCGCACTCGCCGCGGCCCGCGGTGCTGCCACGGTGCTGTTCGACAAGCGCCAGTTCTGGAACGGCGGACCGGAGAAAGTCTTCGCCGTCGCCCAGCCCTGGGCTGAGGCGCACCCCGAAACCCTGGCGGCATTGCTGCGGGCCCTGATCGCCGCTGGCCGCTGGCTGGATGACCCTGCCAACCATGCACAGGCTGCCCACTGGCTGCAGGCCACGCTGATGCCGGATGTATCGCCTGAACTGCTGGCGCGCGAGCTGAAGACCCTTCGCTTTCACGCCGGGCTGGCCGGCTTCCCCTGGCGTTCCCACAGCCGCTGGCTCTTGGAGCAGATGCGCCGCTGGAAACACCTGCCGGCGTCCGCCGATGTGGAACGTGCCGCCGCCAGCTGCCGCTCTGACCTCTACCGCAGCGTGGCGCGCGCGCTGGGCGAGCCGCTGCCACTCAGCGACGAGAAGCCCGAAGGCGTGCACGACCTGCCATACCTGGTGCCGGGCGAGTCTGGCGCGCTGCAACTGCCGGCCGATCGGATCATGGGCGGTATGAGCTACGAGGCCACGGGAATGGCATGAGCATTGCTTGAAACAAGCCAGCGCCAACGACGGCGCTACCGCGCACCTTCACCGGATGCGCACGAGACAAAGGCGTCTCGTCCTTGCTGGCTTTGAAAAAAGCCGTGTTGGGGCGAACGCCTTTTTTGTTGTCCGTCGTTTTTGCTGCTGCCGGAGTTTGATCCGATGTTTGATTCCCCCCGCCCCAAATTGGTGCTTGTTGGCCACGGCATGGTTGGCCAGAAGTTTCTGGAACAGCTGCATGCCCAGTCACCGGGCGCCTTCGAGGTGACCGTGCTCTGCGAAGAGCCGCGCCCCGCCTACGACCGTGTGCATCTGTCGAGCTACTTCAGCGGCACCACGGCGCAGCAGCTCTCGCTCACGCCGGATGATTTCTTTGCCTGCAGCGGCTATGCGCTGAATCTCGGCGAGGGTGCGGCCAGCATCGACGCGTGCGCAAAAACACTCGTCACCACCAAGGGCCGCACGCTCGCCTACGACACGCTTGTGCTCGCCACTGGCAGCTATCCCTTCGTCCCACCCTTGCCCGGCAAGGACCGCGCGCACTGCCTGGTCTACCGCACCATCGAAGACCTCGAAGCGATTGCCGCCTCAGCCAAGGTGAGCAAGATCGGCACCGTCGTCGGCGGTGGCCTGCTCGGCCTCGAAGCCGCCAAGGCGCTGAAGGATCTCGGCCTCACCACGCATGTAGTCGAGTTCGCACCGCGCCTGATGGCTGTGCAGATCGACGACCTCGGCGGCCGTCTGCTGCGCCGCAAGATCGAGCAGCTGGGCGTCACCGTCCACACCCAGAAGAACACCAAGGAAATCATCGACGGCGAGACCGCGCACCACCGCATGGTGTTCGCCGATGGTGGCCATCTGGAAACCGACCTCATCCTGTTCTCCGCAGGCATCCGCCCGCGCGACGAGCTGGCCAAGTCCTCCGGCCTCGCCATGGGCGAGCGTGGCGGCATTTGCATCGACAACCACTGCCGCACCTCCGATGCCAGCATCTACGCCATCGGCGAGTGCGCGCTGTGGGAGAAGAAGATTTATGGGCTGGTGGCACCGGGCTATCAGATGGCCGAAGTCGCTGCAAAGCAGATCGCGCAGTCCAGTACCCCATCCCCCGTCCCCCATCCCCCAGTTTTCACTGGTGCGGACATGTCCACCAAGCTCAAGCTCATGGGCGTGGACGTGGCGAGCATCGGCGACGCCCACGCGGCAACGCCCGGCTCGCTCAACTACGTCTACAGCGACGAGGTGGCGGGCATCTACAAGAAGCTCGTCGTGAGCGCCGACAGCAAGATCCTGCTCGGCGCGGTGCTAGTGGGCGAGGCCGAGGACTACGGCAATCTCTTGCAGTTCGCGCTCAACGCGATCCCGCTCGCCGCCAACCCCGAAGACCTGATTCTGCCGGTGCGCGAAGGGGGCGCGAAGAAAGGTCTTGGTGTCGATCTGCTGCCCGCGAGCGCCACCATCTGCTCCTGCAACAACGTCAGCAAAGGCGCGCTCTGCGCCGCGATTGATGCGGGCAACACCTCGATCGGCGCACTGAAGAAATGCACGAAGGCCGGCACTACCTGCGGCGGCTGCTCGCCGCTGGTGAAGCAGGTGCTCGATGCCGAGCTGAAGGCGCGCGGCTTCACGGTGGAGAACCATCTCTGCGAGCACTTTGCCCACTCGCGTCAGGGCCTGTTCCATCTCATCAAGATGGGCAGCATCAAGAGCTTCGACGCCGCACTCATCGCCCACGGCAAGGGTCGCGGCTGCGACATCTGCAAGCCGGCGGTTGCAAGCATCCTCGCCTCGCTGTGGAACGAGCACATCCTGATGCCGAAGCATCAGGCCATCCAGGACACCAACGACTACTACCTCGCCAACCTGCAAAAAGACGGCACCTACAGCGTGGTGCCGCGCATTCCGGGCGGCGAGATCACGCCGGAAAAACTCATCGTCATCGGCGAGGTCGGCAAGAAGTACGGCCTCTACACCAAGATCACCGGCGGCCAGCGCATCGACCTGTTCGGTGCGCGCGTCGAGCAGCTGCCGCTGATCTGGAAGGAGCTGGTCGATGCCGGCTTCGAGAGCGGCCACGCCTACGGTAAATCGCTGCGTACGGTGAAGAGCTGTGTGGGCAGCAACTGGTGCCGCTTTGGCGTGCAGGATTCGGTCGGCATGGCGATCCTGCTGGAGCACCGTTATCGCGGCCTGCGCAGCCCGCACAAGATCAAGTTCGGTGTGTCGGGCTGCACCCGTGAATGCGCCGAGGCGCAGAGCAAGGACGTGGGCGTGATCGCCACCGAAAAAGGCTGGAACCTGTTCGTCAGCGGCAACGGCGGCATGAAGCCGCGCCACGCCACGCTCTTGGCGATGGACCTCGATGACGCGACGATGATCCAGTTCATCGACCGCTACCTGATGTTCTACGTGCGCACCGCCGACCGCCTGCAACGCACCAGCACCTGGCTGGACAATCTCGAAGGCGGCATCGATTACGTGAAGCAGGTGGTCTGCGAAGACTCGCTGGGCATTGCCGCCGAACTCGAAGCCGAGATGCAGGGTCTCGTGGACACCTACGAATGCGAGTGGAAGAAGGCGATCAACGACGAGGAGACGCTCAAGCGCTTCAAGCACTTCGTCAATTCGCCGGAGCCGGACAGCAACATCCAGTTCGTCGACGAGCGCGGGCAGATCAAGCCGCGCAATGCGTTGACGAAGGAGACGGTGTGATGACCGAGCAAGCTCAATGGACAGAGGTTTGCGCGCTGGCCGACATCATTCCCAATGCCGGTGTCTGCGCCAAAGTCGGTAGCGCGCAGGTCGCGGTGTTCCGCCTTGTCTCGCCGCAAGGTGTGGAAGAGGGCGTGTTCGCCCTCGGTAATTTCGAGCCCAAGTCCCAGGCCAACGTGCTGTCGCGCGGGCTGGTGGGCGACTTGGGCGGTGTCTCAGTGGTCGCCTCGCCGGTCTATAAAAATCACTACGCCCTCACGACCGGCGCCTGTCTGGAGGAAGAAGGCCTCAGCGTGCCGGTGTATGCGGTGCGCGTGGTCGAGGGCTTGGTACTCGTCGGCGCGGCTGTATGAAACCGCGCCTGATTCTGGTCGGTAACGGCATGGCGGGCGTGCGCACGCTTGAGGAGTTGCTCAAGCGCGCGCCCGGCCAGTACGACATCACCGTGTTCGGCGAAGAGCCGTACGGCAACTACAACCGCATCCAGCTCTCGCCCGTGCTCGCAGGCGAGAAGACCATCGCACAGATCATCACGCATGCACCGGAGTGGTACGCCGCCAACGGCATCAAGCTCCTCACCGGCGACGCGGTGGTTGCCATCGACCGCGAGGCGAAAACCGTCACCTCCGCGAAGGGCGTCACCGCAGCGTATGACGTGCTGCTGCTGGCCACCGGCAGCAAGCCTTTTGTGCTGCCGGTGCCCGGCAAGGAGCTGCCGGGCGTGATCGCCTTCCGCGACATCGCGGACGTGGACTCCATGCTGAGCGCGAGCCGCACCTACACCCACGCGGTGGTGATCGGCGGCGGCCTGCTCGGCCTCGAAGCCGCCAATGGTTTGGTGAAGCGCGGCATGACGGTGAGCGTGGTGCATCTCTCCGACATCATCATGGAGCGCCAGCTCGACAGGCCCGCCGCCGTGCTGCTGCAACGCAGTCTTGAATCGCGCGGCATCAAGTTTCTGCTGAAAGCGGCAACCGCCGAACTGCTTGGCGAGACGCGCGTCGAAGCCGTGCGTTTCAAGGACGGCCGCGAAGTGCCTGCCGATCTCGTGGTGATGGCCGCCGGCATCATCCCCAATGCCGCACTCGCCAAGGCGAGCGGGCTGGAGTGCGAGCGTGGCATCGTCGTCGACGACGCACTGCGCAGCAGCGACCCCAGCATCTATGCCGTCGGCGAATGCGCCCAGCATCGCAAGATTTGCTATGGGCTGGTCGCACCTCTGTGGGATCAGGCCATCGTCTGCGCCGAGCATCTGGCTGCGGTTTCGACAGCAGCCTACGAAGGCTCGGTGGTCTCCACCAAGCTCAAGGTGACGGGTATTGATCTGTTCTCCGCCGGCAACTTCCAGGGCGGGGAGGGCAGCGAGGAGCTGGTCTTCCGAGACCCCAAGCGCGGCATCTATAAAAAGCTGGTTGTGCGCGATGGCCGGCTCGATGGCGCCGTGCTGGTCGGCGATACGCGCGATGGCGGCTGGTACTACGAGCTGATCCAGCAGAAGGCCCACGTCGGCCACTGGCGCAACAAGCTCGTGTTTGGCCGCAGCTTCTGTGAGCAGCCGCTTGAGCGACCCGGCGAGGGACCCGCCAACGGCGGGATCGACGGCAACGCGAATGCGGCCAGGCGCCTAGGCAGCACCACGATAGAAAGGCGCAACCCGCCAGCGCCAGAGGCGCAAGCCGCATGAGCGATGGTGGTGCGCCTGCACTAAAAACGACCTGCACCACCTGCCCGTACTGCGGCGTGGGCTGCGGCGTGCTCGCCACGCCCAAGCCGGATGGCACGGTCGAGATTGCGGGTGACCCTGCGCATGGCGCGAACTTGGGGCGGCTCTGCGTCAAGGGTTCGGCACTGGGCGAAACGGTGGGACTCGAAGACCGCCTGCTGTATCCGATGCTGCACCGCGAAGGTGTGGCACAGCGTGCGAGCTGGGACGAGGCGCTCGCGCAGGTCGCCGAAGGCTTCAAAAAAACCATCGCCGAACATGGCCCCGATGCGGTGGCCTTCTATGTCTCCGGCCAGCTGCTCACCGAGGACTACTACGTCGCCAACAAGCTGATGAAGGGCTACATCGGCTCGGCGAACATCGACACCAATTCACGGCTCTGCATGTCCTCCGCCGTCGCCGGCCACAAGCGCGCCTTCGGCGAAGACCTGGTGCCGGGCTGCTACGAAGATTTCGAGGAGGCCGACCTCGTCGTGCTGGTCGGCAGCAACACCGCCTGGTGCCATCCGGTGCTGTTCCAGCGCTTGGTCGCGGCCAAGAAGGCGCGGCCGGAAATGCAGATCGTGGTGATCGACCCCCGCCACACCGCCACCTGCGAACTCGCCGACCTGCACCTGCCGCTCGCACCCGGCAGCGACGTGCGCCTGTTCAACGGCCTGCTCGCCTGGCTGCACGAACATGGCGTGATGGATGCCGAGTTCGTCGAAGCGCATACCGAAGGTGCCGACAAGGCCGTTGCCCTCGCTTTGCAAACGGGCGGCTCGCTCGCGCATGTGGCCAAGGCCTGCAAGCTGTCGGAAGAAAAGCTGCGTCAGTTCTACGCGCTGTGGGCGCGCACCGAAAAGGTGGTTACGGCCTTTTCGCAGGGTGTGAACCAGTCGAGCAGCGGCACCGACAAGGTCAACGCCATCATCAACTGCCACCTCTACACGGGGCGCATCGGCAAGCCGGGTGCCACGCCCTTTTCCATCACCGGCCAGCCCAATGCGATGGGTGGTCGCGAGGTGGGCGGGCTGGCCAACATGCTCGCGGCGCACCTTGACATCGCAAGCCCAGAGCACCGGGCGCTGGTGCAAGACTTCTGGCAGTCGCCGGTGATTGCCGATCAGCAGGGCTTGAAGGCGGTCGATCTGTTCGAGGCGATTCACAGCGGCAAGGTGAAGGCGGTGTGGATCATGGCGACCAACCCGGTGGTCTCGCTGCCCGACGCTGATCGCGTGCGAGAGGCGTTGCTGAAATGCCCGCTCGTGGTGGTGAGCGAAGTGATGGCCCGCACCGACACCGCCGACCTGGCCCATGTGCTGCTGCCGGCGCTGGCCTGGGGCGAGAAGGACGGCAGCGTCACCAACAGCGACCGTCGCATCTCGCGCCAGCGCGCCTTTCTGCCCGTACCGGGCGAGGCGAAAGCCGACTGGTGGGCGCTGGCTGAAGTTGGCAAGCGCATGAGTTTCGGCGAGAGCTTCGAGTTCAGCAGCGCACACGAAATCTTTGTCGAGCACGCGGCACTGACGGCATACGGAAACGCGGGGGCAGGGGGCAGGGGACAGGGTATGGAGGCGGTGCCGCGCATGCTCAATCTCGCCGGACTCGTGCCCCTCACTGCGGAGGCCTACGACGATCTGCAACCGCTGCAATGGCCGGTGTCGCAAGTCCCCATCCCCCATCCCCCATCCCCCATCCCCGCTTCTCGTCTCTTCAGCGATGGCAGATTCGCCCACGCCGATGGTCGTGCCCGCCTGCTGCCGCTGCTGCCGCGCGACCCGGTCAACAAGATCAACGACGACTGGCCGCTGGTGCTCAACACCGGCCGCGTGCGCGACCACTGGCACACGATGACGCGTACCGGCAAGTCGCCCAAGCTCGCCGATCACACCAGCGAACCCTTCGTCGAAATCCACCCGCAGGATGCGATGGGCTGGGGCGTGCAGAACGACCGCCTCGCGCGTGTCGTCACCGCTTGGGGCAGCTGCGTGGTGCGCGTGCGCACCACCAGCGCCGTCGCACGCCGTCAGCTGTTCGTGCCCATCCACTGGAACGGCACCACCGCCTCCGATGCGCGCGTGGGCAGCCTGGTGAACCCGGTGGTCGACCCCATTTCCGGCGAGCCGGAGTTCAAGCACACGCCCGCGCGCATCGAGCCCTTCTTCGTGCAGTGGTACGGCTTCGTGCTCAGCCGCCAGCCGCTCAATGAAACGACGCTGCGCACCCTGCCGCATCTCGCCTGGTGGACGCGCGTGCAGGGCACGCAGTTCATCCGCACCGAGTTCGCCGGCCGCGGCGAGCCTGCGGATTGGAGCACTTGGGCGCATCAGTTGCTGGGTGCATCGAGCGACGATCCGGACTGGCTCGACACCCGCGATGCGAGCGAGGGCCTGTATCGCGGCGCACTGATCGAGGGCGAATGCTTAAGCGCCTGCGTGTTCCTTTCACCGCGCCCAGAAGACCTGCCCGCACGCCGCTGGCTCAGTGGCCTGTTCGCGCAAGAATCATTGAGTGACATGGATCGCATGTCCCTGCTCGCAGGCCAGGCGGCGACACCGGGCGTGGATGCGGGGGCAACGATCTGCTCCTGCTTCGGCATCGGCCGCAACCCGATTGCCGCCGCCATCCGCGAAGGCTGCGCCACACCCGAAGCGCTGGGCGCGAAGCTCAAGTGCGGTACCAACTGCGGCAGCTGCGTGCCGGAGTTGCGGCAGTTGATTGCGCTGGTCAAGGCCGAGCGTCAGTAGTGGCACGGCCATTGCTTTAGTGAATATGTGGCCAACGGCGGTCACGGAAGCGCGAGCAAAGCAGCTCGCTTAAGAACTCCACCTCTTCAAGGGACCGCCAATGAAATCCGCCAAAGCCACAAAAATCGATCTATTCAGTTTTGCCACGCCCCAGATGCGCGCCTTCCACATGACGTGGGCGGCGTTCTTCGTCTGCTTCTTCGCGTGGTTTGCCATCGCCCCGCTCATGCCCGCGATCAAGGGCGAATTCGGGTTCACCAAAGACCAGATCGCCAACATGAACATCGCGGCCGTGGCCGTGACCATTCTGGTGCGCCTGCTCATCGGGCCGCTGTGCGACAAGTTTGGCCCGCGCCGCGCCTACACTGGGTTGCTCGCCTTTGGTGCGCTGCCAGTGCTCGGCATCGCCTTTGCGCAGACCTATGAAGCCTTCCTGTTCCTGCGCCTTTGCATCGGTGCGATTGGTGCGAGCTTCGTCATCACGCAGTACCACACGAGCGTGATGTTCGCGCCCAATGTGGTGGGCACCGCCAACGCCGCCGCTGCGGGTTGGGGCAACGCCGGTGGTGGTGCCACGCAAACACTGATGCCGCTCATCCTCGCCGCCATTCTCTATTTCGGTGCAGATGCCGCCTTCGGTTGGCGCATCGCCCTCATCGTGCCGGGCGTGCTCATGCTGCTGATGGCCGTGGCCTACTGGCGTTACACGCAGGACACGCCAGAAGGCGACATTGTCGATCTGCGCGCGCAGGGCCGTGCGCCGGAGAGTGCGAAGAAGGGCGGCTGGAAAAACTTCAAGCGCGCGGCCGGCAACTATCGCGTGTGGCTGCTGTTCGTCACTTACGCGGCCTGCTTCGGCGTGGAGATCACCATCCACAACATCGCGGCGCTCTACTACACGGATCGTTTCCAGCTGGACCTGAAAACGGCGGGCCTGGCCGCCGGCAGCTTCGGCCTGCTGGCACTGTTCGCACGCGCACTCGGCGGCATCGTGTCGGATCGCGTCGCCAGGACCAAGGGCCTCGATGGCCGCAGTAAGTTGCTGTTCGCGCTCATCGTCGGCGAGGGCGTTGGCCTGCTGCTGTGGGCGGGCAGCGACTCGCTCGCGCTGGCCATCCCGATGATGCTGATCTTCGGTCTGTTCACCCACATGGCCTGCGGTGCCACCTACAGCCTCGTGCCCTTCATCGACCGTGATGCGCTCGGCGGTGTCGCGGGCATCATCGGTGCGGGCGGCAATGTCGGCGCGGTGGCGGCGGGCTTCCTGATGAAGGGCTCCGGGTCAATCGAATCGGGCCTGCATATCATGGGCATCTGCGTACTCATCGCAGCAATCGCAGCGATTGGCGTGCGCTTCACCGCCGAGCACAAGGCGCGCGAGGCCAAGCTCTATGAGGATGCCTTGAACGAGCGCGCGGCTGCCGCTCGCACGCAGCTCTCCACGCCGCTCGCCGCCTAAAGGAGACGCCATGAACCGTCTCACTCTGGCCCTCGCGGCCACGGCCTTCTGCGGCCTGTCGTCTGCCGCTTCGCTGCCTGATGCGCTGTTGCAAGGCACACCGACACTCGATCTGCGACTGCGGTACGAGTCCGTCGAGCAGGGCAACCTTGCCAGCGATGCCCATGCCACCACCCTGCGCGGCGCGCTCGGCTACACCACCAAGCCCTGGCAGGGCTTTGATGCGCGTGCGGAGTTGGAGGGCGTGATCGCTGCCAACAGCGATCTCTACAACTCCACCGGCAATGGCATCGGCAATCGCCCGGTGGTGGCAGACCCCGAAACGCTCGGGTTCAATCAGGCCTGGCTGCGCTACACCTTACCCAACAAGATCAGCCTCACGGCGGGCCGCCAGCGCCTCAGCTTCGACAACGCGCGCTTCATCGGCACCGTCGGCTGGCGGCAGGACGAGCAGACCTACGATGGCGCGCTGCTCGTCGCACCACTGGGCAAGGACTTCGTGGCGCAGCTCGCGCACATCGGCAACGTCAACAGCTTCCGCCGCTTCGGGCCCAACCTCATCGCCGCCTGCGCGGTGAGCGGACCTTGCTCGGCAGACTTGAGCCTGAACGGGCAGGCGCTCAATCTCGCCTACAGCAGCAGCCCGAAACTGAAGCTCGTCGGCTACAGCTACTGGCTGGATTTCACGGCCAACACTGCCGCCCGGCGCGACACCCGCACCCTCGGTGTGCGCGCCACGGGCCGCTGGCCGATGACGGCAGGCAAGGAGGCCTTAAGCCTCGACTACACGCTCGAAGCCGCCGAGCAGCAACGCTATGGTGATTCGCCACAAAGTGTCGATGCCGAGTATCGGCTGGCAGAGCTGGGCCTGAGCCAGGGCGTGTTCAATGGCAAGCTGGGCTACGAGGTGCTGGGCGGCGATGGCATCTATGGCTTCCAGACGCCGCTCGCCTCGCTGCATGCCTTTCAGGGCTGGGCAGATGTCTTCCTCGCCACGCCGGCCATGGGCATCCGCGATGCCTACGTGCAGGTGGGCGGCACGCTCGCCAAAACCGCGCTGCAAGCCAGCTACCACGACTACAAGGCCGACTCGCGCAATCTCGACTACGGCAAGGAGATCAACGTGCAGGCCACGCGTCCGTTGGTCCCCTTGTTCGGCAAGCCGCTGACACTGGGTTTGAAGGCGGCGTTCTACGAGGCCGAAGGTTTTCCGGTGGCCGCTGGCAAGCCCTACGACACCACTAAACTATGGGCATGGCTGCAATACAAACTCTGAGTCTCCACGCGCAGATCACCGGCGGCATCCTCGCGGGCGGCGAGGGCCGTCGGCTGGCCGGGGCGGACAAGGGTCTGGTGCGCTGGCGGGGGCAGTCGCTGGTGCAGCATGTGCTCACCGCACTCAAGCCGCAGACGGCCGCACAGCGCATCAGCGCCAACCGCAATCTCGATGTCTACGCCTGCTTCGGCGCGCCTGTGGTGCGCGATGGCGATGGTAGCGGTCCGCTCGCAGGCTTGGCCGCATTGCTCGCCGCCACCGAAACCGACTGGCTGCTGTGCGTGCCCTGCGATGCGCCGCTGCTGCCGGCTGATCTGGCGCACCGCCTGCTGGCAAGAGCGGTGGAAACCCATGCATTGGCGAGCTTTCTGCACGATGGAGAACGCGCCCATCCCACCTTCTGCCTCGTACATCGCAGCCTCACCGCCAGCGCCCACGAGGCCGCTGTGCAGAGCCTGGGCCTGGGCGCATGGCTGAATGCGCGAGGTGCAGTACCCTTGGCGGCGATGGCCCCGCTCAATCTCAACACCGCCGAAGACTTCGCTGCACTGGACGCTGCGCCATGACTGGCCCGGCGCCCACGGCGGTGGTGGACGCGCGTGGCCGCATCAAACGCAAGCTGCGCGTCTCGCTCACCGACCGCTGCAACCTGCGCTGCCACTACTGCATGCCGGAGCATCCACGCTGGCTGCCGCGTGCCGAGCTGATGAGCAATGCCGAGCTGCTGAGACTGGTCGGCCTTTTCGTGCGCACGCTGGGCATCACCGAGCTGCGCCTCACCGGCGGCGAGCCGCTGCTGCGTGCCGATGTACCCGCACTCGTGAGCGAACTCGGTGCGCTGCGCAGCGAGGGCTTGCAGCGTATCGCCCTCACCAGCAATGGCGTGCGGCTTGCACCCGTCGCGCAGGCCTTGCTCGATGCGGGGCTGGACGATCTCAACGTCAGCCTCGACTCGATCACGCCCGCTGTCTTCACGGCGCTGACGCGCGGCCAGATCGAGCCGGTGTTGCAGGGCATCGAGGCCGCGATGGCGGCGGGCCTGCCGCTCAAGCTCAACAGCGTCGTCATCAAGGGTGCCAACGAGGGCGAGGTGCTGCCGCTGATGCAGTGGGCCAAGGCGCGCGGGTTGCCGCTGCGCTTCATCGAGTTCATGCCGCTCGATGGCCGCCAGGGCTGGGCGAACGACAAGGTGGTGACCGAGGACGAAATCATCGCCCACTTGGCACCTCACCATCGCCTCGAAAAACTGCCGCGCAGCAGCGATCCGGCGACTTATTACCGCGTCGATGGCGATTACCGCATTGGTGTGATCAGCACCATCAGCAAGCCCTTCTGCGCCAGCTGTGACCGCTTGCGGCTGGATGCGCGCGGCCGGCTCTATACCTGCCTGTTCTCGGCCGTCGAGACTGACCTGCTCACGCCGCTGCGTGCCGGTGCGAGCGATGCCGAGCTGCTGGCGCTGATCCGCACGGCGGTGTGGAACAAGCCCGCTGGTTATGCCGAACAGCCGGGCTATGTCGAGCGGCCCATCACCATGCATCACCTGGGTGGATGAGCGCGTGCAAGTGACGGTGGAGTGCTGTGGTGTCGCCAGCCGCATCGCGGGGGCAGAGCGCCTCGCCGTGGCGCTGCCCGAGGCGGCCACGGTGCTCGATCTGTTCGAAGTGCTCGCCGAACGCTCGACCGAGATGGCCGAGCTGCTCAGCCGGTGCGCCTGTGCGCGCGGCGATGCCATCGTGCCGCGCGGCACGGTGCTGGCCGATGGCGACGAGCTGGCCGTGCTGCCGCCAGTCGCCGGAGGTTGAGATGCAGCAGCAGGACACGCCGCGCATCCAGTCCACGCCGCTGTCGCTCGATGCGCTGCTGGCGCACACCGAGCGGGCCGACTGCGGCGCGCTCGCCATCTTCGCCGGCACCGTGCGCGACCACCACGAGGGCCGCGCGGTGCGCTCGCTCACCTACTCGTCCTACGCGCGCGTCGCTGAAAAACTCATCCGCGACATCGAGACCGAGATCGCTGCGCGCTTCCACGTGCCGGTGTGCCGGGCCGTGCATCGTGTGGGCGCACTCGCCATCGGCGAGACCGCCATCCTCGCCATCGCGCGCGGTGCGCATCGTGCCGAGACCTTCGCCGCCATGCAGGCGCTGGTCGAGGCGGTGAAGCACCGCGTGCCGATCTGGAAGGAAGAGTTCTACGCCGACGGCTCCAGCGCCTTCGTCAACGGCTGCACCCTGGTCGCACCGGAAGATCTGCCACCCGCTGAATCGCGCCTGCACTGCACGCCGACACAGAGCATCGCCCCATGAAAGACATCACCCTGAAACCACCCAGCCTGCGCAGTGCCACGGCTGAGGGCCGCGTGCAGCTCTCGGCCACTGGCCTGGCGATGATTGCGGAGGGCCGCGTCGACAAGGGCAATGTCACGGAGTGCGCGCGCATTGCGGGCCTCATGGCCGTGAAGCGCACCAGCGACTGGCTGCCGCACTGCCATCCCATCCCCATCCTCGACGCCGAGCTGCGCTTCACGCTGGAAGAAAGCGCACTCCTCATCGAAGCCAAGGTGCGCACCATCGCCTCGACCGGCGTGGAGATGGAAGCACTAACGGCCGTGAGTGCAGCCGCACTCACCGTCTACGACATGATGAAGCCGCATGTGCCGGCCGCCGAGATGCGTATCGATGGCATTCACCTCAAGGAGAAGACCGGCGGCAAGTCCGACTTCGCGCGCACGGTCAACGGTGCAACCGCCGCCGTGCTGGTGATGTCCGACACGGTGGCGGCGGGTCGCAAGCCCGACACCGCCGGCAAGTCGGTGGCCGATGGTCTCGCCAAGGCGGGCTTCACCATCGCCGCCTACGAGGTGATGCCGGACGAACCCGTGCAGATTGCCGCGCGCGTCTCGCACTGGCTGTCCGCGAGCGCGGCCCTGATCGTCACCGTCGGTGGCACGGGTGTGGGGCCGCGCGACAAGACCATCGAGGCCG
The DNA here is from genome assembly GCA_030652575.1 of Stagnimonas sp. Classification (GTDB taxonomy): domain Bacteria; phylum Pseudomonadota; class Gammaproteobacteria; order Nevskiales; family Nevskiaceae; genus Stagnimonas. The sequence goes on from JAUSQI010000123.1 coordinate 50,614, forward strand.
TACGCCCGCTGCTGGTCACCGAGTTGCCGGGCCTGATGGAAGCCGCGCGCAACTTCGGCCAGCAGCGCACGCCCTACGCCATGCTCTCGCGCGGCATCGCCGGCCTGGCGGGGCAGAATTCGGTGGTGATGACCTTTCCCGGCAGCCGCAAGGGCGCGGAGGAATCGCTAGCCGCCGTGCTGCCCGGCTTGGTACATCTCATCAAGGCTTGCCGCTGGGGACAGCCACACAAAGGGGGCTACACATGAACGAGCTTGCCGATACCTTGCCCTGGCTGATCGCGGGTGTGCTGGTCATCGCGGTGCTGTATTCCAGCGTCGGTCATGCAGGGGCATCGGGCTACATCGCCGTGATGAGCCTGCTCGCGGTCGCCCCAGCCACCATCAAGCCGGTGGCGCTCATGCTCAATGTCGCGGTCGCCCTCATCGGCACCACGCAGTTCTACCGTGCCGGCCACTTTCGCTGGCCGCTGTTCTGGCCGTTTGCCGTCGTCGCCGTGCCTGCCGCCGCGCTCGGCGGCTATCTGCAACTGCCCGCCGAGACCTTCAAATTGTTGGTGGGACTGGCCCTGCTGCTCTCTGCCGCCAACCTCCTGCTGCGCGCGCCGGCAGACGGCCCGACGCAAGCGCCGCCACTGTTCGTTGCCCTTGCGGTCGGCGGAGTGCTGGGTTTGTTGGCAGGCCTCACCGGTACGGGTGGCGGCATCTATCTCACGCCCCTGATGCTGTTTCTTCGTTGGGCGCCGATGCGGCAGGTGGCGGCGGTGTCCGCCCCCTTCATCCTGCTGAATTCGGCATCAGGACTGGCAGGGCATTTGATGGCTGGCAAAATCGTTCCCGCGCTTACCTGGCCGCTGTTATCGGCGGTGGTTGTTGGTGGGGCGTTGGGAGCAACCTTGGGCGCGCTGTATCTACCGGTGCCCGTCATCAAGCGCGTATTGGCGCTAGTGCTGCTGATCGCGGCAGTCAAACTGCTCGGGCTGATATGAGCTTCGATTCTCCAATGATCTCGGTGGACGAGGCGCTTCGGCGGGTGGTATCCGCCGCGCCGCCGATAGGCTGCGAGAGTCTGCCGTTGGCTGTCGCACGCGGTCGCGTGCTGTCCGCAGACGTCTACACGCACCATGCAATGCCGTCTTTCACGCAGAGCGCTGTAGACGGTTACGCAGTCCGGCACGCCGATCTGCACGTTTTGCCTTGCACGCTGCCACTGGGGCCGCCGATCGCGGCCCGCGCGCACGCTGAACTGCCGGTGCTCCCCTCGGCCGGCGCGGTGCGCATTCTCACTGGTGGTTTGCTGCCATACGGGGCCGACACCGTAGTGCGACAGGAACATACCGAACATACCGCCGATGCCGTAAAAATACTGCACGAGGTTGCCGCGGGTGCAGACATTCGTCATGCCGGTGAAGAGATGCCGCCGGGCGCCCGCTTGGCTGTAGCCGGGCAACTAGTCACCCCAGGATTGATCGGCGCGCTGGCGCTGGCCGGCGTTGATCAGGTTCCTGTCTGGCGTCTGCCGCGCGTGATCGTGCTGGTGACCGGCGATGAGCTGGTGCCTGCTGGCACATGCCTAAAGCTCGGCCAAGTCCCGGATGCCAACGGGCCCATGTTGCAGGCCTTTCTCAGCGCGTGGGGCGTGCCGCCACTCCGCATCGAAGCCGTTGCCGACAACCAACCTGCTGTGCGGAATGCGCTGACACGTGCATTCGCGGACGCAGACTTGGTGCTGACCACCGGCGGTGTCTCGGTTGGCGATCACGACTACGTTCCTGCTGTAGCAGAGGCGCTTGGGAGCCAACGAGTTCTATGGAAAGTGGCTCAAAAGCCAGGTATGCCGCTATATGTCGCGCGCCACAGAGACACACTGTTGTTCGGTCTGCCGGGCAATCCCGCCTCGGTGCTTGTAAACCTGTTGGTCTATGTCCGGGCCGCACTCGACAACAAACAGGGCCTTGATCCCCAAAGCCGATGGCATCCCATTTCCATGCGCGAACAGCCAAAGCGCGACGCACTCAAAACCCTCTGGCTTAGGGCCATTCATCGGAGCACAGACGAACTGTTGCCCTCAGCACACATTCTGCAGGGCCAGGCCTCGCACATGCTCGGCAATCTGGCAGAGGCCAATCTACTTTTGCGTGTCCAGCCCCAGTCTCAGTCCATCCCGGGTGGCAACAATTTATGCTGCGTTATTCAATAGCAAAGTCGTCAGCTCCTTCATGCCGAATTAGTCGGCAAGCCGCCAGAACCGCCACACGCATTCCAGCGTCCTTATCCCATCATTTGACGCTTCATTAGTTTGTTCATAATGTATATTATGTAAAATTATGGAAACAAGATGTGCCGTTGCGGTTGCGCTTAGTGATCAGCTTGGGGTCGCTCAAAGATGAAGCCAAAAACTCCCCACATCCCTCGTAACTTATTGATTTTTAAGAATTAACTTATAATCCTATTTTTTCAATAAAATCAGTTAGTTGCGTTCTTTGCCCCAGCAATCACCTTCACTTTAGCGCCTTTTCTGGTGGCGTGCTCGCCATTCCCGTCAGGACTTAGTTGAACCCTGAAAAGGTGCGCTAGCCGCAGCACTTCCCCGCGTGCTCAGACCAGCTTGCCGTCAACAGGCTTGCCTGCCGCATCAGATTTCGCCCGCACAGCCGCCAACTCGCCCCTTAAATCTTCGAGCTGGCCCAAAAGCGCAGTAGCCTTGCCCTCTTGTCTTGCCGCTTCACGGATCGCGTCATCCCGGTCCTGCCGCAGTTGCTTGATAGCGGACTGCTCGAATGCGATCTCACCTTTCAAACGCTCTCGCTCGACGGTCCAGAGTTGCTGGTCCTTTAACAGGCGCTCTTGAGCGTTCGAGACCGCCAATTCTGCTTCAGCCCGAACGCCTCGCTCATGAGCTAGATCGCGCTGCACAGTGGCTAGGTCGCTGCGAATAGCCGCGAGTGCCTTGTTCGCCTCTGATGCCGCGACTTCCAAGGCTGCGATCCTCGTCTGAGCCGCTGCGGATTCCTTCTCGCGCTCGCTTGAAATGCGCTTGTTCTGCATCTTTTGATCCTCGATCCGCGCCAGCAGATGGCGTTCGTTGCCCTCTGCTTGCTCACGAAGATGTGTGACTTCAGCCGCGTGCTTTGTGGCTGCCCGCTCCCGTTCCTCGGTAGCTGGGGAGGTTTGACGAAAGGGAAATTAAAGTACGTTAAGCCTTTGGAATTGGTAGTAACGGCCTGAATCCGCCTTTCTCGACCCTCCGATGCTGTTTCCAGGCGTAGTCGCCAGTCAGATTGATATGGTTCCAGTGAATCGGCGCAACATGCTTGAGCAACGCCTCATCAATGGGATATTCCTGGGCACGCATCGCGTTGACTGCCCGTTCCAAGTAGACCGTATTCCACAAGATAATCGCCGCCACAACCAGATTGAGGCCACTGGCTCGGTGACGTTGAAGCTCGTAGGTGCGATCCCGGATTTCGCCAAGCCGGTTGAAGCATACGGCGCGAGCCAATGTGTTTTTCGCCTCACCCTTGTTCAGGCCGGCAGTCACGCGCTGGCGCAAGCGCGGGTCGAGCAGCCAGTCCAGCGCAAAAATAGTGCGCTCGATGCGCCCAATTTCGCGCAGTGCAAGCGCCAGGCCGTTTTGTCGTGGATAGCTGGCAAGCTTGCGCAACATCAGCGATGCTGTCACGGTGCCTTGTTTGATTGACGTGACCAGGCGCAGATATTCCTGCCATTGCGTCAGAATAATTTTCTGATTGATTTTTTCACCAAGAAAGTTCGCCAGCGCCGGGTAATTCTTCGGGTCATCGGGTACGAACAGGTTCTTGTCCTTGAGGTCACGAATACGGGGTGCGAAGCGGAAGCCAAGTGGCGGGCACAATGCAAATATGTGATCGGTAAAGCCGTTGGTGTCCGTATAGTGTTCCTCGATGTTCAGTTCCGATTCGTGGTACAGCAAACCATCCAGCACATGCGTCGCGTCGCGTATTGTTGAGGTGATGGCCTTGATGTGATACGGCGCGTATTGGTCGGAAATATGCGTATAGAAGTTGATTCCGGGATCTGAACCGTACCGTAAGTTGACCTGTCCGGTTTGCCCGCCACGACCGCCAACCTTGTAGTTCTGACCATCCGATGAAGAAGTCTTGCCCGTGCCCCAATGCGACGCGAACGGCAATCGATGCTGGTAGTTGACCAATTCGGCCAACCCTTTTGAATACGATTCATCACGAACGTGCCAGGCGCGCACGGTATCAAGTTTGTTGAACGTCGTTCCCGGACATGCCTCCGCCATTTTTGTCAGCCCCAGGTTGATGGCGTCGGCCAGGATCACTGTCAGCAATGCCGACCTGTCCTTGGGCAGCGCATCGGTGCGCAGGTGCGTAAAGTGCCGGGTAAAGTCCGTCCATTGATCGACCTCAAGCAGCAGTTCGGTAATCTTGGGGCGAGGCATCACGCCAAAAATGTGTTCTTCAAGCCGTTCCGCTTCTTCCGGTACGCTTTTGGTCAGTGGCTTGATCTTTAACAATTCGTTGGCGATTTCTGCGTCAGGCAATTCACCGGCAGCGGCCAGGCGGTTCACTTCAACCAATTTCTCTTTGAGTAGCGCCAGTCGGTCCTGCAGATAGCGTTCGCCATCGGTGTCGATTGCCAGCGACAAATCGCCCGCATTGCGCAGCGCCGCAAATCGGTTTGGTGGCAAAAGGTATTCCTCGAAGTCCTTGAACTGCCGCGAACCTGGCACCCATACATCGCCCGACCGTAACGCATTTTTCAGTTCGGACAATGCGCACAGTTCATAGAAGCGGCGGTCAATGCCATCATCTTTCACGACATATTGTTCCCAGCGTGGTTTGATGAATTCGACCGGTGCATCTTTCGGCATCGACCGGGCGTTAGCCGCATTCATGGCTTTGATCGTGTCGATACCGTCCAGCACCTTTTGCGCGACCGGTGCTGCCTTGAACGCGAACGCTTCCAGCAAACGGGGCGAATAGCGCCGCACCTGGCTATAACCCTCCTCGATTAGATGAAGATGATCGAACGATTCCGGCTGCGCCAGCTTTTCTGCTTCCGTGATGCTTTGCGTGAAGGTCTCCCAGGGGATGACCGCTTCGATTGCCGTAAACGGATTGGTGCCGGTCTTGCGCGCATCAATCAGTGCATGGCCCACACGCGAATACAGCCGCACCTTGTCGTTGATCGCCTTGCCCTTGTTGTGGAACGATTCCGCATGCTTGCGTTTCGCATCGGAGAACATCTTGCCGATGATCCTGTCGTTCAAATCCAGTATCTGGTCGATGACGGTAGCCTGGGTATCGATCAGCATGGCCACCAGTGTCGCGTGCCGGCGCGTTGCTTCCAGATCGCGCAGATGTTGAATACTCATCTGCGTCCCTTCGCGGGCCAATTGCGTCAGTCGGCCTTGATGCACCATTTTATCAAGACCGACCGGCAAGCCGACCTCACGAATGGCATCAAGGCGACCAAGATGCAGCAGGATGCGCCTTGCCTTCGCTTCGCCGGGCGGCTGGCGCAGCCAGGTCAATACAATGGTGCGCACGTCATCGCGTGGCGTGAGCAGCTTGTCCAGTTGTTTGCGATGTGTGGCGTCCAATTCATCCGTCAATCGTTGGTAGAACAAGCGCGTGCCACGCGCCAATGCTTCCGCGCATAAACGGTCGATGACTCCTGCGGGCGGCAAAATGATGTGGTGCTTGCGCAGTATTTCAATCAACTGCTCGGCGATCACCATCCCTTTGTTTGTCTGGAGCGCCAGTTCCGTCAACGTGCCGCGTTGCTTCCGGTATTCCCCGGTAGAGAACGGACGATAGCCAAATGCCGCCTGCAATTCGAGCGCATGTTCGCGCCGGGTCTCGTCGCGCTGAGCATATTCGGCCCATGCTGCCGGATTGATGCGCAACTGCCGCGATACATGCGACAGAAGGGCATCCGGCGGCGTGGTATCGGCGGCCATCGCGTAGCCGGGGTAGCGCAGGTAGCACAGTTGAACAGCGAAGCCGATCCGGTTATGCGCCCCACGCCGCTGGCGAATGATCGACAGATCGCGCTCATCGAAGGTGTAATACCGCGCAATCTCCACATCGGAGCCAGGGAAGGCAAACAGCGCTTCCTGTTGGACGGTCGTCAAGAGTGATCGGCGTGGCATGGGTTATTCGGTTGTTGTCCGCAAATATTGGTAGAGCGTTTCCCGGCTGATGCCGAATTCTCAGCTTACATGTGTGCCAGGCGGGCCAGCGCGAGTGTCATTTTCAGAAGTCGGGGCGCTGCTATCCTTGGGTGCTGGCTGTGTAGTGCTTAATGCCACGTAAAGCGCAGTCTTTCCAATCTTGAGTCGTAGCGCGGCCTCGCGAACGTTGAGCCCTTGAGCTAGTAGCATCCTGGCCTTCTGCAATTTCTCGTCCGTCACCACGGGCTTTCGCCCTCCCTTGCGGCCACGTGCAGCGGCGGCGGACAAACCTGCCTTGGTGCGCTCACGGATCAGATCGCGCTCAAATTGTCCGAGCGCGCCAAATACGTGAAAGATGAGGCGACCGCCGGGTGTCGTGGTGTCGATGGCTTCGGTCAGGGAGCGAAATCCCACACCACGCGCCTCCAGTCCGGCGACAACCTCGATCAGATGAGGCAAGGAACGGCCCAGCCGATCAAGTCGCCAAACCCCAAGAACATCACCTTCACGCAGGAACGCCAGTGCCGATGACAGGCCGGGCCGTTCCGATGTAGAACCGGAAACCGTGTCCTCAAATATGCGCTCGCATCCGGCCTTGCGAAGCGCATCCGTCTGCAAGGCAGTATCCTGTTCCGCGGTCGATACACGTGCATAGCCAATCAATGCCATTTCTGAGCTTTTTGTCCGTTATTCCGTCCGACAATTATATTGTCCGACTTCTCGCTAAATCAACATCTTTACGGACAATATTGGCGCGGCCGTTAGACGATCATTTGACGGACAGGGCCGGAAGGGCTAAGTTATCACTAGGTATTACCAAGTGATAGGAGAACAGCAATGGCAACATCGCTCAAGATTGAAGAGGCGCTGAAGGGCCGCGTCCAACACCTCGCCAGTCAGCGCCGCCGCTCGCCGCACTGGATCATGCTCGAAGCCATCCAGCAATACGTCGAACGGGAGGAAGCCCGCGAGAGCTTCAAACAGGAAGCCTTAGCTTCCTGGGCGGCCTATCAGGAAACCGGACGGCACTTGACCGGCCAGGAAGTGCGCACCTGGTTGAACACCTGGGGCACCGAAGACGAAAAGGCGATGCCTGAGTGCCACACGTAATCGTCACCGAAGGCGCGGCGGATGGTTTGGAACGATGTCGGCAGTTCCTGGTCGCCAAGGCCCCGGAAGCCGCCAGGCGGGCCGGCCAGGCCATTGAGCGGCACTTCCTGCTGCTGGAAACGGCCCCAGACATTGGCCGACCGCTCCCTGACATGCCGGAGTTGCGCGAGCTGGTGATTACCTACGGGGATTCCGGCTATGTGGCCTTGTACCGCCACGAACCGGCGGCCGATGCGGTCTATGTCATGGCATTCCGTCACCAGAAAGAGGCGGGCTACTGATGAGCATGAACGAATTCCGCCGATTGGTGCGGAATATCACGTGAGTTGACCATGAATTCTCACCAAATATAACCAGCAAATATCAGGCGCCTGACCAACTTGGCATAGTTACAATGAAATTATCATCAGGCAACTGCCGGCCCAGAGTGTGTAAAAACGTAGCGGGAATTTTGCAGGCCTGACGTGCGGTTGGGCCGTCGCGATGGGGAATTGGTGGAATTGGGTAGTAAAACGACAGACCGGTTCGAATTAAGGCCTTTTCAGGCCCGCATTGCTTCCATCAGGGACTCATTGCCCAGGATTTTCATCACACGCTTCAAATTGTAGGCGAGCACATGTAATCCCATCTCCGTGCTCACCCGATCCAGTGTTCTGGTCAAGAAGTGCGCGCTGCCCATCCACAACTTGAGCGTTCCGAAGGGATGCTCCACCGTCTGACGCCGGATACGCATGCTGTCGGGTGCGTGATCCAGTCGGTTTTGCATGGCCATAAGCACACCCTCATGTTCCCATCGAGTGATGCGTCGTTTCGTACTGGGGGTGCATTTCTCCTTGATGGCACATCGCTGGCAGTTTGAACTCCAGTACCGATTTTGCAGCAAGCCGTCCTGCCGACTCGCGTATCGCCAGATCAGGTGGTCTCCGGCCGGGCAGCAGTATTCATTTTTCTCCGCATCGTAAATGAAGTCAGCCCGGTCAAATCGTCCCGCCGCCTTAGCGCCGGAAGTGGTCGTTTTGGGAACAATGGCATGAATGCCCGCTTCGTGGCAGGCCAAAATTTCTTCGCCCTTGAAATAACCCCGGTCGGCAATCACGGTGAGGTCTGCCACGCCCATCGCCGCACGAGCGCTCTTGGCCATGGAACTCAGCTGGTCTCGGTCAATGCCGATGTTGGTGACCTCATGCGCAACAATGAGGTGATGCTTGGCATCCACTGCTGTCTGGACGTTGTAGCCGACGATCCCCGTGCCACGGGTCTTCATCGAACGGGCATCCGGATCGGTCAGGGAAATCTGCTTGTCCGGTGTTGCATTGAGTTGAACCTCAATGGCCTGAAGTTCTTTCATCTGTGCCTTCAGGGTAGCGATCTTGTCCTGTAGTCGCTCTGACCTGGCTTGCGCCACAGCCGGTTCTTGGCGGTCGGCGGTGTCAAGTTCAGTCAGGTAGCGATTGATACTTGATTCGATTTCCTCCATCCGCCGTTGCAGCTTGGCGCTGGTGAAATTCCGATCACGATTATTCACGGCCTTGAATTTGCTGCCGTCGATGGCGACCAAGGCTTCGGTGAAGAAACTTAATTGCTGACACAGGACAACGAATTGACGGCAAACATTCCGGATGGACTTGCCATTGTCCTTGCGGAAATTGGCGATAGTCTTGTGGTCAGGCGTGAGACGTCCCGTCAGCCACATCAGTTCTACATTACGCTGAGCCTCTCGCTCTAACCTCCGGCTCGACTGGATGCGGTTGAGGTAGCCGTAGATATAGAGTTTCAGCAGTACCGATGGATGGTAGGCCGGCCGCCCCGTCTCTGCCGGATCAACACCTTCGAAACCTAGTTTGCCTAGCGACAGTTCATCGACGAAGACATCAATCACACGGACTGGATTTGATTCGGAAATATAGTCATCGAGTAGCTCCGGCAACAATGTGCTTTGAGTCCGGCTCTCGCCTTGAACGAAACGCTTCATCTCAGTCGCCCCCAGTAAATGCCTACTGCATTGACCTGGCAAGGCGAAATTCGTTCACGTTTTTACACAGTCTGGGCCAAGAGCTGCCGGTCGCCTCTTCTCCTGAGTGGTCATCGGACCGACCGCTTGACTCTGAAACCTGCCGGAAAGCCTACGCGAGCAACTCGGCGTTATCGGTCATTGGGTGCGAGCAGATTTAGCGGCAGCTACAGCCTCCATTGCCGCCTTTCAACTACGTCCAACAGAATACTCTCAGATGACGAATCTGAGCGGCTGCTTGTCGAATTTCGCTACTCACCCAATGGCCAGCGCGCTGGATGAACCTGGACATTTTTTTGATGCGATAACGCGGCTGATTCAACCAGCCAAGTCCCGAATCGACAAGCCGCATGCTCATCGCTGAGCGAATCCCGCCAAACCACCTGAAGGGCCTTGCGTGGTGGCGGGTTTCCTTCCAGCGGGATGGCGACTAGCTTCCCTGATCTTGTCTCATCATCGACAGTTCCGGCAAGTGCCAACGACACACCCATCCCCGCTTTCACCCATTGCTTGACGGCATCGGTTGAACCCAGGCGTGCACCGATTGATAGCTCTGCCAATTCGATACCCAGATACTCCGCCAGAAGCCGTCCAGTACCCGTACCGGGCTCGCCGCCAAGCATCGGCGTCTGCCTTAATTGGCTGCAACTCAAATAGGGCAATCCTGCCCAGGGATGTTCAGGCGCAACGATGACAACCATTTCCTCTGTTCGCCAGACGCGCGAGACATAGCCTGGACGCTCGTCCCACCATTCCATGAGAGCGACATCAATCTCGCCTTTGGCGAGTTGTTCGGCAACCACCAGGTTTCGGCTAATCTGGATGTCAATGCTTGCCCCGCTTTCGTCGCCATACGCCTTGAGATAAGGGTGGAGCAGATAGATGCCAATATTGCTGCTGGCGCCGACGACAAGGCGACGCTCTCGAAATGTGTTGAGCGCATTGTTGGCGAGGCGGTGGAGATCTCGGGCATGACCTTCGAACTCCCGCCCTTCCACCGTCAACCGACAGCCCTTGGGGTCCCGCTCGACAAGACGGGCACCCAGTAGGCGCTCCAGCTTTTGTAATTGCTGTGAGATGGCCCCCTGGGAAATCCCCAGCTCTTGCGCCGCTGCACGAAAGCTGCCCAGTCGGGCGATAGCGAGAAAACTCGCAACCTGGTCGAGGTTGAGTGTGTTCAGGCTGCGACCTTTGCTACCGGGCGATTGACTGCACCTTGCGGTTCCTGGCCAGCCAAGGCCTGCAGGATATTGGTCGTTGCCTCCATTTCAATCGCCAGGCGGACGGAGTCCACGGCAGAGCCAATATGTGGTGTGAACAGCGTTCGCTCGGAATCCGCCAGCAGACGTCCGGATATATTCGTCGGTCGATCCGGCCGGGCCCACTCCTCGAGTTCGAAGACATCCGCGGCATACCCGGCGAGCTTGCCGGCAGCAAGCGCATCAGCCACCGCCTCCTCATCGACGACGGAACCACGACAGGCATTGACGAGGAACGCTCCGGCTTTCATGGTTGTGATCGCATCGGCGTCGATCAGGTGAAGCGTTTCTTCGCTGATCGGAAGCATCGGAACGACATAGTCGCTTTCCGCCAGCAATTGATCCACAGCGACACGGCGCAGACCAAGGCGAGCCTCTATCTCGGGGGGCAAAGGTCGGGGGTCGGCGTACAACAGCTTTAGTTCATAGCCTTGCAAGCGGGCAACGATGGCCTGTCCCACAGCACCCATGCCGATGATGCCTAAAGTTCGGCCTGTCAGGCCGGCGCCGTAAAGCACAGGTCGCCATCCGTCGAAGGAACCGCTGCGGACCAGTTGATCGCCCTGAATAATCTTCCTGGTAAGTCCGATCAACAGGCCGATCGTCAGTTCCGCTGTCGGAATGGTCAGCAGATCGGGCACATTGGTGAGCCAGATGCCATGCTGGGTACAGGCATCGACATCGTAGTTGTCATAACCCTTCAAGGCACAGCCGACGACTTTCAGACGGGGACAGGAAGACAGAAACTCTTGGTCGACGCTGTCGGTCATGAAGGTCATGATCGCATCTGCATCCTTGGCGCGACTCAGGATTTCCTCTCTGGAGAGGCGCTCGCGAGTCGTATTGGGAACTACGTCGCAATGTTCAGCCAGCCGATTGATGACTTCCGGATGCACCCAGCTGGTAAGGACGACTTTAGGCTTCATATTGTCTCCATTCATTTGAAGCGTTTTCTGAGCGTGCTGCTGAATGTATCAACCAGCGTAACCATGAGCAGGATCACAAGCAGGATGGCCGAGACCTCCTGATACTGCATGATGCGCAGAGAACCCATGAGCTCGAAGCCAATGCCGCCAGCGCCCACCATGCCCATGACAGTCGAGGCACGGAAGTTGTATTCCCAGCGATAGATCGAGATGTCCGCCATTTGCGGCAGCACTTGCGGGATAACCCCGTGCAGGAGAACCTGGATAGGCGTGGCGCCAGCGGCACGAGCTGCCTCAATGGGCGCTTCGTCGGCATGCTCGATGGCTTCGGCAAAGAACTTGCCGATCATGCCTACAGAGTGCAAGCCCAAAGCCAGTACGCCAGGCAGCGCGCCAAAGCCAACCGCAGCAACGAAAATGATGCCCAGGATCAGTTCGGGAATCGAGCGCAGCGCATTCAGGGTGGCTCGGGCCACCTGATAGATCACCGGATGCGGCGTGGTGTTGCGGGCCGCGAGGAAGGCCAGGGGAATAGATAGCACGACCGCCAGAGCGGTACCGGCCACGCTCATGGCCAGCGTATCGATCAGCGGTTTGAGCCAACTGCGGGCGTTCTGAAAGTCCGGCGGGAACATTTCACTGAGTAAAAGGAGGATGGCAGGGCCTCCGTCAGCTAGGCGCTCCCCGTCGAACAGTCCGACATAGTGGATGCATAGGCCGATGACAAGAAGCATCGTCACCAGTCGCAGCGCGCCGCTGTTCCAGGCGCGCTGCTGTTGATCAATGATCACATTGTGATCGAGGCTGCGAGTATTCATGCTTACTGGAACTTGGCGAGATCAATCTTGAGGAGGGGGCCCAGATTGCGGACGACGTCGTAATGCTTGTCGGTAATCACGTCAAAACCTTCCGCCTTGAAGGGCTTGAGAACAGCAGGGTCCTTAAGATTGAGGAAGGCGGCGCGAATCTTCTCCTTCAATTCAGGATTCAGGTTGGAGCGCATCGTCCAGGGGTACTGGGGAAAGGGCTTGGAATATTCGAGAACCGACACCTTGGCCGGATCGATGATTTTGCGCTCGACCAAGGACTCGAAGATCGGACGGCTCAAGCCACCGGCTTGGGCATGTCCGTTCTGGACTGCCATGGCGACAGCATCATGCGAGCCGACAAAATGTTCCTGATAGTCCCGGCCGGCATCTAGCGACTTTTCGGCAAGGACGGACTTTGGAATCAGGTGGCTCGACGTCGATGCCTTGTCGCCGAATGCCATGTTCCTGCCTTTGATGTCCTCGATGCGCGTAATCCCGGCACTTGTATTGGCGATGATCACCGACTGGTAGGTCGTGCTGCCCTTGGCCTTGAGGGCCACAAAGGGTTCGATCTCGCTTTTCTGGCGAGCCAGTACGTAGGAGAGCGGGCCGAAGTAGGCCAGATCGATGCGCCCGAAGCGCATGGCTTCGATCATTGACGAATAGTCGGTAGTTACGATCAGTTCAACCTTCTTACCAAGGGTGGTCTCCAGGTAATCCTTCAGGGGCTGGTTGTTCTTGATGACGGTGCCAGCATTTTCGTCCGGCAGCAGGGCCACCTTGAGCGTTTGCGGGTCCGGATTGGGCGCGGCATGAACGCCAATGGCGATGGTGAGTGCGCCGAGCAGGGCGAGCAGATTTTTCATGGGTTAGTCCTCAATGATGGCTAGGTCAAGCGATGGATTGTTTAGGAGGTGAGCATTTTTGGTGGGCCGCGTGGGCACTGGCGTCGTCTGGTCGTAGATCATGTCAAGCACACCCTCGGTCAGCGCATCGGGCGACCCATCGAAGACGATGCGGCCTTGGGCCAGGCCGATCACCCGGTCGGCGTACTCTATGGCGAATTCGACCTGGTGCAGACTGACCACGGTAGTAATCCCATCTTCGCGGCAGATCTGTTTGAGTTGGGTAAGTATCCGGCGAGAACTGGCGGGATCGAGACTCGCCACGGGCTCGTCGGCCAGCATCAGGCGGGGTTGTTGTGCCAGGGCCCGAGCAATGCCTACTCGTTGCTGTTGCCCGCCGCTCAGTTGGTCTACCCGGTGCAGTGCCTTGTGCAGTAGACCAACCCGGTTCAGGCATTCCAGCGCTATCTGGCGCTCGGCGCGTGGCAGCGGAAAGAGGCTACGCCAGGTGGAGTGATAGCCGATACGCCCGAGCAACACGTTGGCCAGGGCCGTATGGCGCTCGATGAGCTGGTGCTGCTGGAAAACCATGCCGGTCTGACGGCGATGGGTCTGCAAGGCCGCGCTGCCCTCAATCGCCCCGATGCCATCCACATTGATCTGACCGGTGCTTGGCTTGTTGAGCAGATTAAGACAGCGCAGGAGGGTGGATTTGCCGGCACCGGAAGCACCCAGCAGTACAGTAAACTCCCCGCGACCGAAACGTAGCGAGGTCGGCTGGAGGGCCACCAGATCGTCGTGGTATCGGATGGATACGTCGTTCAGATAAATCAAGGGCACCCCTTCCATGCCGCCGTGGCTGATTCGAGTTTCGAATCAACATCGGCATGCAATAAAGCAAATCAAATCGGAAGGGCGACATTAATCGCCGACGGTTACAATCGTGTTACCGCATTGTGAAGAATCGACTACGCGGACCAGGGGTCGCTCAAAGATGAAGCCAAAAACTCCCCATATCCCTCGTAACTTATTGATTTTTATGGATTAACTTATAATCCTATTTATTTCAATAAAATCAGTTAGTTACGTTCTTTTCCCGAACAATCACATTCACTTTAGCGCCTTTTCTGGTGTCGTGCTCGCTATTCCCGTCAGGACTTTCTTGCCCCCTTAAAGCGGTGCGCTAGCCGCAGCACTTCCCCGCGTTCTCAGGCCAGCTTGCCGTCAACAGGCTTGCCTGCCGGCTCAGATTTCGCCCGCAGCGCCGCCAGCTCGCTCCTTAAATCTTCGAGCTGGCCCGAAAGCACAGCGGCCTTGCCCTCTTGTCTTGCCGCTTCTCGGATCGCGTCATCCCGGTCCTGCCGCAGTTGCTTGATAGCGGACTGCTCGAATGCGATCTCACCTTTCAACCTCTCTCGCTCGACGGTCCAGAGTTGCTGGTCCTTTACCAGGCGCTCTTGAGCGTTAGAGACTGCCAATTCTGCTTCCGCCCGAACGCCTCGCTCATGGGCTAGATCGCGCTGCACAGTGGCCAGGTCGCTACGAGTAGCCGCGAGTGCCTTGTTCGCCTCGGATGCTGCGACTTCCAAGGCTGCAATCCGGGTCTGAGCCGCTGCGGATTCCCGCTCTCGCTCGCTTGAAATGCGCTTGTTCTGAACCTTTTGATCCTCGATCCGCGCCAGCAGATGGCGTTCGTTGCCCTCTGCCTGCTCACGTAGATGTGTGACTTCAGCCGAGTGCTTTGTGGCTGCCCGCTCCCGTTCCTCGGTAGCAGACTGCGCCCGAGACTCCGCAGTGGCGGCCCGCGCGGTCTGTTCATTGAGAGATTTCTCCAGCCCCAAAATCTTGGTGTTCTGCACCGAGAGCTGCTCCAGCAGCCCCTGCTTATCGCTGGTGAGCGCTGCCAATTGCAGCTGTAAAGAGGCTCGATCTGACTCGAACGCACCTCTATCCGAGGCTAATTTCTGCCGATCGTTCTCAAGATCGCGCGCAAAGGATTCCTGTTGTTCAGCCACCTCCGCCTGGGCGGTCTCACGGATTTTTTGATACAGCTCGGCCGCCGCGGTGGCGATAGCCGCCGGCAGATTCAATCGCGTCGGCAGCGCCTGGTAATACTCCTTCAGGAGATTGTTAACGGTCGCCGGCGATCCGGTGCCCAGCACTTTGCGCACGCCGTCCACCGTGGGGCGCTCGCCCTCGGCCAGGAGCTGATCTGCCGCGCGCGTGATGTCGATGAGCGTGACGCCAGTTCGCATAAAAATCGTCCTTTCAAGTCTCGTGATTCCCATTTTGGCAGATTCGCGCTATACCTACGTCAATGGGTCGTTATCGTAGGTATAGAATTTATATCGTTATAAATAATACAGAATACGTAATATGAAAACATCTCAAGTACTGGTGCCCGCTGATCTGGATCGCTCCTTTTCCGATGCTGTATTGAGGCCGCTCAGCGAGCAAGTCTCAGTCACAGAACTGGAAGCTCAAGTGGCCAGCGCCGTGGAATCCATCCGCTTGCTCGCGACCCCGAGTGCAACGTGGACGGCATACGCCAAGGCTCTACGGTATGTGGGTGCTTGGATGCAACTGCGGCTCGGCGCTCCGTTGTCGCTTCCAGTCAGCGTGGCGCATGTACAGCTGTTCATACTCGATCACTTCGGCCACGCCGAACGGATCAGCACGGCGCGTGGCGAACCCCAGCTAATGCTGCGACAGCGAATGCCGGCGGAAATTGACGCCGCGCTGGTCGCTGCCGGCTACAAAGCCGAATTGGGCCTACACCGGATGTCGACGATCGATCACCGTCTTTCGGTGCTCTCCTGGGCACATGGCGAGAAGAAACTCGAAAGCCCCTGCCACGACGCAGCAGTGCGTCGTCTGCTGAGCGATTGCCGAAAGCTCGCAAAAGAGCTGGGACAGGCGCCTAAAACTAAAACCGCGGCGACCCAGGATGGATTGGACTCCATGTTGGCCACTTGTGAGGACACACTTGAAGGTCGACGCGACCGGGCCCTACTGCTGTTCGGGTGGTCGAGCGGCGGCCGAAGACGCTCGGAAATTGCCGCAGCTGAAGTGCGCGATCTGGAATGGATGGGCTCAGAGACGGCGGTATTCCGCATGCGGCGTTCAAAAACAGGCGACACAGGTCCGAAGCCAGTAAAGGGTGAAGCGGCCGTTGCGCTGCGGGAGTGGCTGCACGCCGCCAAGATCACCGACGGAGCCCTCTTCCGGCGCTTGTGGGGCCCGAAAGTGGGCGAACGGCTGTCGGCGCACGCCATTGCAGCCATCGTGAAACGCCGCGCAGCACAAGCCAGGTTGCCCGGCGACTTTGCAGGTCACAGCCTGCGTCGTGGATTTGTGACTGAAGCGGGTTTGAATGACATACCACTTGCGCAGACGATGGCGATGACCGGACATCGCCTCACGAAAAGTGTGGTGCGCTATTCCGAGGTCGGCGATGTGCTGAGCAGTAAGGCGTCAGACCTGCTCAAGCTGGGGCGAAAAAGGAAATAGTCGGCACGACCTCATCAGCTGTCGATTCCATCTTCTGACACAATTTGGCCGGGGTTACACCACAAGGCTTTACGGCCGCATTAAAGGGAGATTTCCGTGATTCTGGTTTCCGCAAAAGTGGGTCCGTTTCGGTCCATGAATACGATTCAGACCGTAGCCATCGACCCTTCCGTGACTGTGTTCGTCGGCATGAATGAAGCCGGCAAGACGGTACTGCTGAAGGCATTACAGAAATCTTCCGATGCACTCGAAGACGACTCATTCGATCCGGTCGAAGATTACCCGCGCAAGGACTTGTCGGCCTATCTCAAAATCCACAAAGAGAAGCCGGCACAGGTGACCGAGTTGACGTTCGCTCTCTCTGAGGGCGAGGTTCGCTCCATCAACACGAAGCTCGGCACTTCACTCAAAGCGGGCGACCCGCTCACGATTTCGCACACCTACGGCAACACGCGGACCATCGATTTGCCGATTGATGAAGCCCCCTCGGTAAAGGCGTTCGCCAAATCACTCAGTTCAGATGCGGCTGCGGCCGTCGCAACCTGCGACGCCCTGCGGGCCATCCCGGCTGCGCTCGCGGAGACCAGTCTCACTGAATCTGACCAAGTGGCGCTGACCGCGCTGAATGCTCGAATTGCGGCGAGTAAGTGGCACTCGGTGGCCGGTTGGGATGCCTGGGCTTCGGTATCTTCGTCTGTGCCCAAGTTTCTGTATTTCAGCGACTACGATTTGTTGCCGGGCAAGATGAATCTTGCTGATCTGGCAGCCCGCGTCGAGCAAGCTAAAAGTGATCCGAAGCATCTGAAGCCACACCATCGAGCGGTGCTGGCCCTGCTGCGCATGGCCGATGTACCGATCGGTGATCTCACAGCACCCAGTGGGTATGAAGAACTGAAGGCAAAGATCGAAGCGGTGTCGATCTCGCTGACGGATCAGGTCATGGAGTTCTGGAAACAGAATGAAGACCTTGAAGTTGAAGTCGATATCAAGGCGGATGCGTCCGACGAAGCACCCTTCCAGAACGGCCCAAATCTCTATCTGCGTATCAAGAATCGCCGCCATCGTGGTGTGAGCACCCCATTCGACCAGCGTAGCCGGGGATTTATCTGGTTCTTCAGCTTCTTGGTCTGGTTTGACAGTGTTCAGCACCAACTCGACCCCACAGGCAAGAGCGTCGGCAAAAAGCTGATCCTTCTTCTGGATGAGCCGGGCCTTGCATTGCATGCCTTGGCCCAGGCCGACTTTCTGCGCTACATCGACCGCTTGGCAAAAGATCATCAGGTTCTCTACACGACGCACTCTCCCTTCATGGTGCATTCGGACCGACTGCATCAAGTGCGCATCGTCGAGGACCAGCTCAAGCTCGGTACCGTGATCTCAGGAAATCTCAGTGGCTCCGATCCGCGCACGATCTTCCCCTTGCAGGCCGCACTTGGATGGACGATCGCCCAAAACCTTTTCATCTCGGAACGCAATCTTCTGGTGGAAGGTCCGTCCGAGCTGATCTACCTGCAAGTGATATCCGGACTGCTGGACGCAGATGCTGGCGGTGGCTTGCGGGACGACATCACAATCGTGCCCACCGGCGGCTTGGACAAACTCGCGACGTTCGTCTCGCTACTCGGTGCGAACGGCCTTAAGTTGGCCGTGCTGCATGACTTCAACGGCGCACCAGATCAAAAGCTCGAAAGCCTGGTGCGCGACAAGCTGTTGGCCGCGAAATCGCTATTCAATGTGGCGCAGTTCCGTGAATCCGATAAGGGCGCTGAGAAGCGGCAGCCGAGCGATATCGAGGACCTGTTTTCTCCATCGCTCTATCTCAAGCATTTCAATGCAACGTTCGCAACCCAACTGGCAGGGTTGGCGGTATCAGAGTCTGACCTCCCGCCTGGCGACAGGATCGTGCATCGCCTTGAGCAGCTGATCAAAACCAAGGAACTCACGATCCGTCCTTCCGGTGGTTTCAACCACTATGCAGTGGCGGCCCATTTTGCGGGATCGCCACCCAAGACGGTTGATGCCGCGACGAAAGCAAGATTCAAAGCCCTCTTTGCGGCTATCAATGCCGCTTATTGAAGCGGCTTCTACGGCACAGTCATGCGGATCAGATTGATGCCCTCCACGCAAAGATCGTCACTCAGATGGCTTGCGGCTCCGATGCTGTTGTGCGCGGTATCAATTGCGCACTCGCACGGTGGCGGCTTGAATGCAGACGGTTGCCACAACAACCGCAAAACAGGCGATTACCACTGTCACCGTGGCAGCGCCGGCAATGGCAGCGCTCTGCGGCTGAGCGAAAGCGCAAAGGCTCAAGCGGCGCCAGACACTTCCAGTTCGAGGGCCCTGCCACCAGGCTGCTTCGTCGGACCGCGCGGTGGGACGTACACCATCACGAAAAGCGGAAGGAAGAACTACAGCGGTTGCTAACCCATAGACAGCAGCCTGTGTTCGGCTAGCATTGCCTTGGGGATTTCAGGTTCCCCGCCACAGACGGTTCGCCGTCCAACACCTGCTCCAAAGTCCTAATTACGAGGAGCTGTGTTCGTGGAAATCTCTCTGCCTTCAGTGTCTGTCGCGTCCTTGGTGCCGTCTCTCTGGCGCGCTACGACACCTCTGCTGATCGACGTGCGCCGACAGACTGACTTTGATGCCTTGCCTCGGCTGATCCCCGGCGCTTTGCGCCGCAGCCCTGAACTGGCACCGGATGAGTTCCGGGATTCGGCGCCCAAGAGAATCGTCGTGTACTGCGCGCATGGTCGCGCGGTCAGCCAGTCCGCTTGCCAGAGGCTGACCCAAGCTGGCTTCGATGCCACTTACCTTGAAGGCGGGTATGCCGCCTGGGAAGCCGCCGCCCTGCCCACCACGCGCTATCTGTCCCCCCTCGGTGATTTGCCAAGCCGCTGGATCACCCGCGAGCGCCCGAAGATTGATCGCATCGCCTGCCCCTGGTTAGTGCGCCGCTTCATCGACCCGCAGGCCGAGTTCTTCTACGTCCCGACTGCCATCGTGAAAGAAGAAGCGCGACGGCTTGCCGCCGTGCCCTACGACATCCCCGACGTGGACTTCTCGCACGTCGGTGAGCAGTGCAGCTTCGATGCCTTCCTCAAGTATTTCGACCTGCACGCGCCAGGGCTGGATCGGCTCGCCACCACCGTGCGGGGTGCCGACACCGCGCGGCTCGATCTCGCGCCGCAGGCGGCTGGCCTGCTCGCCATCTCGCTCGGCCTGTCCGCCAACTACACCGACGACCACGCCCTGCTCGAACAGGGCATGGTGATCTACGACGCCCTCTACGCCTGGTGCCGCAGTGGCCAGGCAGAAACACACGACTGGAAGCCCCAAGCAATGGAGATTCGCGCATGACACAAGACCCCAAAGACACGCTCACCCGCCGTGAAGCCATGAGCCTGATCGGCGCTGGAGCCGCCGTTACTGCGTTCCCAGTATTGGCAGCAGAGCAGACCCCATCGCTGGAGCTGCCACCGCTACAGACCGTGTTTCGCGGCATTCGCCAGCCCACGCCGCTGCGCTTCGACCCCGCCAAGCTCAAGGGGCTGTCGGAGAAACTCATCCGCTCGCATTGGGAGAACAACTACACCGGCTCGGTGAAGACCCTGAACCTGATCGAAGGCCGACTCGCCGCAGCGATGCAGGACAAGGATTTCCCGCCCATTGCCTATGGCGGCCTGAAGCGCGAAGAGCTGCACCGCGTCGGCTCCGTCGTGCTGCATGAGCACTACTTCGACGGCTTGGGCGGCGATGGCAAACCCGGTGGTGCGATCAGGACGTCGCTCTCAGAGGTCTACGGCAGCATCGAGGCCTGGGAGGCCGAGTTCCGCCGCACGGCGATGTCACTCGCGGGTGGGTCCGGCTGGTGCGTGCTCACGCTCAACGCCTACACCGGCGAGCTGCGCAATCAATGGGCCTGGGATCACCTGCACGGTGCCATCGCCGGCCTGCCGCTACTGGTGCTCGACATGTACGAGCACAGCTACCACATGGACTACGGCGCCGCTGCTGCCAAATACCTCGATGCCTGGTTCGCCAATGTCGATTGGCAAGTCGTCGATCAGCGTTTTACCCAGGCACGCCGGTTCTCGACCATCACCGCATAAGCACTCACCACCCTGCATGAACTCCATTCCAACCCCCGCGCCCACCATCCCGTTCTGGGAAGCCTTCCGCGTCTGGCTCAAGATCGGCTTCATCAACTTCGGTGGCCCGGCGGGCCAGATCGCGCTGATGCACAAGCTGCTGGTCGAAGAGCGCAAGTGGATCAGCGAGACGCGGTTCCTGCATGCGCTGAACTACTGCATGTTGCTGCCGGGGCCGGAGGCACAGCAGCTCGCCGTCTACATCGGCTGGCTGCTGCACAAGACCTGGGGCGGACTGGTGGCGGGGCTGCTGTTCATCCTGCCGGGCTTTGTGCTCATGGTCGGCATCGCGGCGCTCTACGTCACCTACGGCGAGCTGAACTGGATGCAGGGCCTGCTGTTCGGCATGCAGGCCGCCACGCTGGCGATCGTCGTCGAGGCGGTGATCCGCGTCGGCAAGAAGGCGCTGAAAAACCGCTGGCTGTATGTGCTGGCGGTCGCAGCATTCGTGGCCATCTTCGCCTTCGCCGTGCCGTTCCCGCTGATTGTGCTCATCGCGGGCCTCATCGGTCTCGCGGGTGCCAAGTTCAAGCCCACGCTGTTTCTGCCTGCGGGCAAGAAGGCCAACGACACCGACCACGAGCCGGTGCCGGAACATGCGCGCCCCCGGCTACGCTGGCTGCTGGGCGTGCTCGTTGTGGGCCTGCTGCTGTGGTTCACGCCCGTGGTCTTGCTATGGATGACGCTCGGCCCCAGCAACGTCTTCACGCAGGAATCGGTGTTCTTCAGCAAGATGGCCGTGGTCACGTTCGGCGGGGCCTATGCGGTGCTCGCCTACATGACCCAGCAGGCCGTGCAGCAATACAGCTGGCTTGCGCCCAGTGAGATGGTTCAGGGTCTGGCCCTGGCTGAGACCACGCCGGGGCCGTTGATTCTGGTGCTGACCTGGGTGGGCTTTCTCGGTGCCTACCGCGCACCGGGCGGGCTTGACCCGATGCTGGCGGGAATACTCGGTGCCACGCTCTCCACCTGGGTCACGTTCGTGCCGTGCTTCC
>JAUSQI010000130.1 GCA_030652575.1 Stagnimonas sp.
ACGCCATCGAGTGCCGCATCAACGCCGAAAACCCCAAGACCTTCGCGCCCTCGCCCGGCGAGATCAAGCGCTGGCATGTGCCGGGTGGCCCCGGTGTGCGCATCGACTCGCACTGCTACGCCGGCTACAAGGTGCCGCCCAACTACGATTCGATGATCGGCAAGCTCATCACCTACGGCGTGACGCGCGAATCCGCGATGGCGCGCATGGGCATCGCGCTCAGCGAGATGGCGGTGGACGGCATCCTCACCAACATCCCGATGCAGCAGCGCATCCTCAAGGACGAGCTGTTCCAGAAGGGCGAGCATCACATCCACTACCTCGCGGATTTGCTCGAAAAGCCGGAGTAGCGCGCGCCGCCAATGGCGGCGTTGGGCAGCCGAGCGGTCTCAAACAAACGGCGTGCAGACCGATACAGGGGGTGAGTCCTCAGCGGCTCGCATCTCTCACCTTGTCGGAGCACGCCATGCTTGCCACCTCTGCGTCACTGCTGTCCCGCATCCATGCGATTC
This sequence comes from Stagnimonas sp., assembly GCA_030652575.1. GTDB lineage: Bacteria > Pseudomonadota > Gammaproteobacteria > Nevskiales > Nevskiaceae > Stagnimonas. The sequence goes on from JAUSQI010000130.1 coordinate 513, forward strand.
CGACCATGCCCAAGGTGGTTCAGGCGCTGATTTCCACCTTTGATGCGAGCGAGGTCGATGTGCCGCGCATTGCGCGGCTGGTCAATACCGATCCGGTCATTGCCGCCAAGGTGTTGCGGCTCGCCAATTCCTCGTACTACCACCGCGCACGCGCGGTCTCCACCATCAACGATGCGGTGGTGTTTCTCGGGCTGGATGCGCTGCGCATGCTGGTGATCGGTGCCGGTTTTGCCGGCAGCGTGCCGGTGCCGCAGAGCCTGGGTCGCAATCTTTATTGGCGCTATTGCCTGCACACCGCAGTGGCGGCCAAGTTTTTTGCAGCGCACTGCGACGAGGATTCTGAAACCGCGTTTACCGCAGGCTTGCTGCACGCCATCGGCGAGCCGCTGATGGTGACGGCGATGGAAAGCGAGCTGCGTGATGTGGATCTGGAAGCACGCTTCTACGACCATGAACGTGCGCGCTGCGAGCGCGCTGCGATTGGTTTCTCCTTCTCCGATCTGGGCGGCGATCTGGCCGAGAGCTGGTGCTTCCCCGCCGCCGTCGTGGCGGCGATCCGCACCGCGCCCGAACCCTTGGAGCAGACGGTGTTCTCTCGGCTTGGTGCCTGTGTTTATCTGGGTGCGCACTTCGCCGCCGCGCACGAGCGCAGCGAGTCAGTGGAGCAGGCGGCCAGCACGCTGGACGCGCGCGTGCTCGACAGTGTCGGCATCGACCTCGCCAAAGCCTTCGACATGCCGCCGGTGCGGGTGTTGGCCCAAGGTCTTGAAGAATTGGTGGCTTAGTCCCGGAGCCCACCATGCAACTCGACGCGCTGCTCGCCAACACCGACCGGCTGCCGTCGCTGCCCAAGGTGGTGCAGGAACTGGTGATTGCCTTCGACAAGCCAGAGGCCGACGTCAACCATATCGCCGCACTCATCGGCTCTGATCCAGCCCTGGCGATCAAGATTCTCAAGGTCGCCAACTCGGCGTTCTTCCGCCGTTCGCGCAGCATCAGCAGCATCAAGGAGGCGGCGGTGTTCATGGGCCTGCACACCGTGCGCCTGCTGGTGATGGGCGCGGGCATGGTGGGCGCAGTGCGGTTTCTCGACCGCGATGCGCGCACGCAGTTCTGGCGCTACTCGCTGCACACGGCGGTCAGTGCCCGCTACTTCGCCAGGCTGTTGCAGCTCGATGCCGACGCCGCATTCACGGCGGGGCTCATCCACGCCATTGGCCAGCCCCTGATGCGCGAATTGCTGGAGGACGATCTTGCAGCGGTTGATGAAGTCGCTGTTTTCTACGACGAACGACGCGCCGCGTTGGAGCGCTTGGTGCTCGGTTATGCCTACCCGGATGTAGGTGCGGCCTTGGCGGAGTCCTGGCATTTTCCGCCGCAGGTGGCGATGGCCATTCGGGCAGCGCCAGCGCCGTTCGAAAACAGTCCGTTTTCGCCGCTGGGGGCGTGCGTCCATCTGGGCATGCGCGTGGCCAGTGGCAGCGAACGCGCGGAAGCGCAGGCGATGGCATTCGCCCTTCTCGATACCCGCGTGCTGACCACGCTGCAGCTGCAGGCCGACGTGATGCAATCCATGCCGTCGATGAGCGAGCTCACCGAAGGACTGCAAGCGCTGGTCGCTTGAGTCGCTCGATCAGCGACAATAGCGTCCGCATTTTTCGTTGGACTCGTCATGGCCTGGATGCAGTTGCGTGTGTTCACCCGCACCCCCGATTTCGCCGAAGAAATTCTCAGCAGTCATGGCGCGCAGGCGGTGAGTTTTCTCGACGGTGCCGATACGCCAATCCTCGAACCGCTGCCCGGTGAAACGCCGCTGTGGCCCGATACCGTCACGGTGGGCTGGTTCATGGACACCACCGATCTCGCACCCGCCAAGGCGGCATTGCTCGACGCGATGCCTGAAGGGGCAACGCTACGCATGGAATCCGCACTGATCGAGGATCAGGACTGGGTGCGCGTGTGGCTTGAAAACTGGCCGCCGCAAAAGTTCGGTGCGTCACTGTGGGTGGTGCCGACGCAGAAGCGTGCGGAAGTCACCGATGCCAACGCGACCATCCTGCTGCTCGACCCCGGCCTCGCGTTCGGCACCGGTACGCATCCCACCACAGCGCTGTGTCTGGAGTGGTTGAGCAGTGCTGATCTCAAGGGCAAGACCGTGCTCGACTTCGGCTGCGGCAGCGGCATCCTCGCCATCGCAGCGCTGCTGCTCGGGGCCGAGCGCGCGGTGTGTGTCGACATCGACCCACAAGCATTGACCGCCACCCGCAACAATGCAGAAGCCAACGGCGTGCAGGCACGCATCGCCACGCTGCTGCCTGCGGAGTTCACACCCGCCGCGCACGATGTGGTGCTCGCCAACATCCTCGCCAATCCGCTGATCCAACTTAGCCCGCTGCTCGCGCAATGTGCCAAGCCTCAGGGCGCACTGGTGATGGCGGGCCTGCTCGATCACCACGCGGATGAAGTGCGTGCGGCGTATGCAGAGTCGTTTCGCTTCGATGCCGATGTGACGCGCGAAGGGTGGACGCGGCTCAGTGCAAGCCGCGCGTAGACAGGTCAAGAAAAACTTTTCTTCGCAACTTGGCGCCGCATTGAAGCTGCGCACTTTTTCAGCGCAGTTCTTGCAGGTATCATTGCCGCCCTCTCCGAATTGCTCACTGGTGCCGCAAGGCGCTGAACGATCCATGTCGCTCAAATCTTTCGAGCGCGAGTCCAAGCCGCTCGCACCCTCCAACGTCTCTCCATCGCGCGCACCAGCACCGCTGGCCCACGCCGTTTCTGATTCGCTGGGCGATTATTTCCGCGCGCTCAATGGCCATGCGCCGGCCAATCTGTACGACGTGATCCTCGCGCAGGTCGAGCCGCCGTTGCTCAAGGCCACACTCGCCTATTGCCGCGGCAACCAGAGCAAGGCCGCCGATGTGCTGGGCCTCAACCGCGCCACGCTGCGCAAGAAACTCACGCAGTACAAGATCACCGCCAAGAGCAGCGGCAGCGCGCTCAGCAACAGCCGCAGCGATGCGGCAGACCGCATCGCGGATCGCCGCCAGTGAGCGTGACATCTGCCGCGGTCGCGCCCACAGCATTGGCTCCCATCCGTCGCGCACTGCTCTCGGTCTCTGACAAGGCCGGCATTCTCGAACTCGCACAAGGCCTGGTTCAGCGCGGTGCGCAACTGCTCTCCACCGGCGGCACCTGCAAGCTGCTGCGCGATGCCGGGCTGACCGTCACCGAAGTCAGCGAGCACACCGGCTTTCCTGAAATCATGGATGGCCGCGTGAAGACGCTGCATCCCAAGATTCACGGCGGCCTGCTGGGTCGCCGCGGACACGACGAAGCGGTGATGGCGGCCAATGGCATCGCGCCGATTGATCTGCTGGTCGTCAATCTGTATCCCTTCGAGCAGACCGTGGCCAAGCCCGGTGTCAGCGACGACGATGCGATCGAGAACATCGACATCGGCGGCCCTGCGATGCTGCGCGCAACGGCAAAGAATCACGCACATGTCGGTGTCGTCGTCGACCCCGCCGACTATGCGATGGTGCTCGCCGAACTCGATGCAGAAGGCGGCCTCACGCTGGCCCTGCGCCGCAAGCTCGCACTCAAGGCCTTTGCACTGACCGCACGCTATGACGCTGCGGTAGCGGCGTACCTTTCCTCTGTGAGTGAAGACGGCACGCGCGATTCCTTCCCCAGCGTGTTCGGCCTGCAACTCAACAAGGTGCAGTCGTTGCGCTACGGCGAAAACCCGCATCAGCGTGCGGCGTTCTATACGGAAGCCCATCCGGCCGCAGGCACGCTCGCGGCTGCAAAGCAGGTGCAAGGCAAAGAGCTGAGCTACAACAATCTCGCCGATGCCGATGCCGCACTCGCCTGCGTGCAAGCGTTCGTGAAGCCTGCCTGCGTGATCGTCAAGCACGCCAACCCATGCGGCGTGGCCGTGAGCCCGGACGCTGAAGGCGGGATCCGCCAGGCCTACGAACTGGCCTACGCCACCGATACCGAATCGGCATTCGGCGGCATCATCGCGTTCAACCGCGAACTGGACGCCGAGACGGCCAAGGCCATCGTCGAGCGTCAGTTCGTCGAAGTGATCATCGCGCCTTCCGTCAGCATCGAGGCCCGTGCCATCGTCGCCGCCAAGGCCAATGTGCGCCTGCTGGCCTGCGGCGAGTGGTCGGCTGACCGTGCCGCTGCCTGGGACTACAAGCGCGTCAATGGCGGCTTGCTGGTACAGAGCCGCGACATCGGCATGATCGGTAGCGAAGACCTTACAGTTGTGACCAAGCGCGCGCCGACCGAGCAAGAGATCAACGACCTGATCTTTGCCTGGAAAGTGGCCAAGTACGTTAAATCCAACGCCATCGTCTACGC